>CAYZAD010000028.1:0-20511 GCA_964476315.1 uncultured Rhodobacterales bacterium | reverse complement strand
CGCCTACGCACTTTCCAGGCGCGCGCCTTCGACCACTCGGCCACCTGTCCGAGGCCGTGTTTATGAGAAACCGCAAGGGGGATGCAAGAGCGATTGTTGTGATCTGGCGAACTCATTGCGTCTGGGTGCCAGATGTCCTGGCGGCCAGCACGAAGAGTATCGCGAGAATGACCTCGATCACGGCGGCGACCACGATGGCAGGTTGGGCAAGGTTGTTTGACCACGCGTGCAGTCCGGTCGCTGCGACACCTAGGAAAACCAGGCCGGTCACAAGGCAGAAGACCGTGAGAAACCGGCCTTGCGGCAGGTTGCGCGCATACAGGGCCAGAATGCCCAGGCCCAGCACCGCCGGTGCAAACCGGCGCGCGGCAAAGTCCATACCCGCTTCATATTCGACCACAAAAAGGCGGAGATAGACCTCGGGCGCAACGAGAAGCAGGCTCCCGACCAACGTCACGAAAACGCCTGTTGCCAGCAGCAAGGGCCGATGCATCACGCCTCGAGCGCAATGTTGACGCGACGGTTGTTCTTGCCCTTGTTTTCGATCTTGCCAAGAACCACGCGTCCGATTTCGCCCGTGCGGGCGACATGTGTGCCCCCGCAGGGCTGCAAATCCACCTGGTCGACGCCCTCACCGATCCGGATCAGCCGGATACGGCCAGACCCGCGTGGGGGCTGCACGGACATGGTTTTCACCAGCCCCGGGTTTGCATCCAGGTCAGCATCGGTGATCCAGTCCTGTGCTACCACAAGATCACGGTCGATCAGGTCATTCAGCGTCGCTTCCAAAGCGTCCTTGTCGTCTGGCGGCTCTGGCATCATGAAGTCCAGCCGGCCCCGCCCTGCCCCGATGGATCCACCGGTCACGGGCAGCGGCACCACCACGGAGAGCAGATGCAAGGCCGTATGAATCCGCATATGCTTGTAACGACGATCCCAATCGAGGCGTTGCACCACATGTGCACCGACAGGCGGCAGGGTTGCCGGTTCGGACGCAACCAATACGGAGTGACCATTATCCCCTTTGACCGCGGTCGCGATCGGCAGGCTCTTGCCGTCCCAATCCAGCCAGCCACTGTCGCCCGGCTGCCCGCCTCCGGTCGGATAAAAGATCGAGCGGTTCAGAACGATGCCGCCTTCCTCGGTATGAGCGATAACCTGGGCGGGCTGTTCGCGCAGGTAGGCGTCGGTTCGATACGCGGGTTCCTGGTCGTGCTGTGCGGTCACGATGACGGCTCCTCTGACCTGTCTGTTTTGTCCGCACGGCCCACGAGGGCTTCGGGATTGCGCAGCCAGACATCACGTTGCGCAAACGGGATCTCGATGCCCGCCTCTGCAAACGCTTCGTTGATCTGATGATTGATTTCAGTGCGAACCACCAGGAGTTTGGTCACATCGCGCAGGATCATGCGGACGTCGAAATCAAGTGAATCCGCGCCAAACCCTTTGAAATGCACGAAGGGGGGTGGGTTCATCAGAACCATGTCGTGGTTGCGGGCGATATTGTAAAGAATGCTTTCGACCTTGCGCGTGTCAGAGCCGTAGGCCACGCCAACATCCAACACCAAGCGCCCCAGAACGTTGCCACGCGTGTAATTGGTGACGGCATTTGCGATCAGGTCCGCGTTTGGCACGATGACATCGGTTCGGTCGAAGGTTTCTATTCGGGTGGATCGGACCGAGATGTCACGCACCGTCCCGTGCTGGCCGTTCACCTCGATCCAGTCCCCTTCGGCGATGGGGCGTTCGACCAGCAGAATGATGCCCGAGACAAAGTTCTGAACGATGTTCTGAAGGCCGAAACCGATGCCGACCGACAACGCACCAAAGACAATCGCAAGCGCGGACAGATCAATGCCAGCCGACACGATGGCGATGATGGCGGACAGGAAAATACCGACATAGCCCGTACCCGCCACGATCGCCGTCTGTCCGCCCTTGTCGATGCGGGTTTTCGGCAGAACGGACCCGCGCAAACCGCCCTGCAACAGGCGTGTGAGCCCGTAGCCCAGCGCAAAGACAACCGCGAATGTCAGGAAATCCGTGGGGGAGATCCGCGTTTCACCGAAAGAGAATCCGCTTTGGAACCGCGCCCAGAGTTCGGTCAGATCGGCAACGCGCGCGCCCCAGATCAGGGCGAATATCGGGAGCGCCACAACGAGCAGCGTTGCACCGGTGATGACCGGGATCAGGCTTTCGGACTTTTCAAGGTCACGACCGGTGATCAGGTGATACACGTCTCTGAGGAAAGTCTGGATGGTCAGCAGCGTCGCAAAAAGACCAAGGCTCAGGATGGTCGGGAAAATCGTGGCATTGGCCACATTGAAATAACCGACCGCGGACAACAGCGGGCCGGCAACCCCAACCACCATGGCCCCCTTGCCTGCAAAGCGCGCAAGGCGCACGACGAACATCGACGGCTCCGCAGTGGCCTCCGGTGGGTCTTGCACGGCATCAAGCGGATCAACACCATTGAGGATCTGCCCAAGTCGAAACAGGATCAAACCGCAGAAAACGTGGATCGGGAAAGCAATGACGGCAATGGAGGTTTCGGACCAATTGTCGAATTCGCTGACTGTCATCACCAGCAGGTCGAGGGCCAGGAACCAGGAAAGCGCATTGGCGTAATAGCGCGCTTCTGTCCGACGCTCTGCTGTCAGGGAAACCGTGTGCTGCGTTTCATCCAGCGAAAACCGTTGCGCGGCCAGCCAGCGTGTAAAGAGCACGACAAAAAGGACGAACGGCAGCGTGAATGCGACTTGCGCGCCGAATGTGCCCAAGGCACCGCTGACGTCCAACGCCTGCACCAGCAGGAATAACCCGCCGACCGGCAACAGGACACGCAGCAGCGACAGCAATGTGCTCCAGACACCTGTGCCGCGTCGTGTCTGTCCGCGCAGCCAATGACCGATACGCTCGACCATGCGGGGAGCACGAAACAGCAGCAGGAACGCAATGGCGCTCATGACCAGAGTGAGCGGAAGATTGTCGATGAAATCGCGCCGCCGGACCTCGTTGGCCCAGTTTGCCGAAACCTCGGCCCCCAACGCGCGGGTGGTCGCAACCAGTTGGGCAACCGCCTCTGGCCAGAGACGGGGATCAATGGGCTCGGGCCCGCGCTGCAACAACGCATCGGTCTGCCGTGATCGGATTATGGAATCGATCTCGGCGACCAGACCGTCGGCGCGCGTGAACGCTTCTTCCGCGCGCAGGATCGGTGCGCGCAACGCGGCAATCTGCTGGGTCAGTTCGGCCCGGCGCTGGCTGATTTCGGCCGATTCTTCACCGTCTTCGGGCACAGGGCCCAGCGCATTCAGCTGAGATTGCAGCGTTTGAAGTCGGGGGTCACCAGCATCCTGGATTTGCAACCAGCGATCGCGATAGCTCGCGACATCGGAACGAAGCGTTTCCAAGGCGTTCGTGGACGCGGATGCCGCCTCTACGGCCTGTTCGGCCCGCTGCGCCAGACGTTCCCAGTCTTCGGTATCGACCGACGGGACTTGCGCCGAAACCGATGCAAGGCCAAGCAGTACGAAAAGCACCGCTGCTTTGAGAAGTGTCGCAAAATGCTTCATTGATCTACAAGCACATTCGGTATGTCGCGTGATGGGCCATCCAGCCAGTCAGGCACAGGCAGGCCCTTTGATTTCAGAAATGCGGGGTTGAAGAGTTTGGACTGATAGCGCGTGCCATAGTCGCACAGGATCGTCACGATGGTATGCCCCGGCCCCATGTCCTGCGCCATCTTGATCGCTCCGCCGATGTTGACGCCAGACGATCCTCCCATGCACAGGCCTTCCTCTCTCAGGAGGTCGAAGACAATGGGCAATGCTTCTTCGTCGGAGACCTGACAGGTGAAATCCGGTGCAAACCCTTCCAGGTTTGCCGTGATCCGCCCTTGTCCGATGCCTTCAGAGATAGACCCGCCTTCTGCCTTGAACTCCCCGGTATTGTAGAACGAATAGATCGCGGATCCCATGGGATCGGCCAAGCCGACCTTGACACCCTTGGGCTGCAAGACATGGCCAACGCCAGCCAGTGTCCCACCGGAACCGACGGCACAGATAAACCCGTCAACCTTGCCATCCGTCTGCTCCCAAATCTCGGGACCTGTGGTCTCGATATGGGCGCGGCGGTTGGCTGTGTTGTCGAACTGGTTGGCCCAAATCGCGCCATTCGGTTCGGATTTTGCCATTTCTTCGGCCAGTCGCCCCGAATACCGGACATAATTGTTTGGATTCCGGTACGGTGCCGCCGGGACCTCGATCAGCTCCGCACCGGCAAGGCGAAGCATGTCCTTCTTTTCCTGACTTTGTGTTTCCGGGATGACGATCACGGTCTTGAAACCCATCGACGCCCCGACAAGGGCCAGCCCGATCCCGGTATTGCCGGCCGTCCCTTCGACGATGGTGCCCCCGGGCTTAAGCAACCCTTTTTCAAGAGCATCCTTGATGATGAACAACGCCGCACGATCCTTGACCGATTGGCCCGGATTCATGAATTCCGCCTTGCCCAGAATGGTGCAGCCTGTCAGCGCGCTTGCCTTGCGCAATTTGATGAGAGGCGTGTTCCCAATCGCCTCGGCCAGATCCTTCGCAAAACGCATGTTGCCCCCTCGAAACGTGTCGCGTTCGGTGTAGGCGCGTGAGTCACGGAACTCAAGCGGCGCTCCGCAATCGTGAGCGCTGCGATGCCAACCAGTAAAGCATCATCACCAATGGGCCCGCGTTGATCTCACCGGTTGAGACAAACTGCATGACCCGGTCAAACGACAGTATGTGGGTGCGAATGTCTTCGTGTTCAGATGCCAGGCCATTGGCTGATGCAGTGAATGAAGACAGTTCCGCAACTGCAAGAAAGCAATGAAAAAACTCTGTCGAATATCCGGGGGATGCATAGACCTTGGCAATAGGTTCCAAGGGTCCAAGCACCAGACCGGTTTCCTCTGCCGCCTCGCGCCGCGCCGCGTCCTCTGGCGCCTCTCCGGCATCCACCAACCCGGCAACGGGTTCAAAGACCCACGGGTTCGGATCGTCGCGCCACAGCGGACCGAACCGCATCTGTTCGACCAGCAGAACCTGATCTGTCACCGGATCATACGGCAAGACCAAGGCGGCATCGAACGCAAGAAACGCCTCGCGCATGACCACCGGGCTGCGCGCACCGTCAAACCGTGCGTGATCCACACGGAATGCCGCCAATTCGAAAAACCCGTTATACCCGGCCAACCTATCCCGGACGGTCACGTCGCCCGGTTTTGCCGTACGGCGCAGCGTGGATGGCGTCCCGCTGCGGCCCAGTTTTCGCGACCAGTGACGTGCCATCAGGAACGGGCGAAATGCGGCAACTGTCTGCGCATCAAAGCTGTCACGACGCAGCATCACGTCCTGCGCGGCCCCAACGGCCATCTCGCCCCAGTCCCGAATCCACGCCTCAAGGCACCAGTCCGCACCCCGGGGCTGTGCCGGCGCGTCAGGAAAAAAGCACAAGGCCTTTTCCGGACCACTGTCAGTTTGCACCTCGATCTCCAGCAGGGAATACCCAAACGCGCCTTCGTAATAGGTCAGGCGCTCGGCTTCATCATCGGTGACATCCCGCAACAAAACACCCGACGCAATGCATCCGGGCTGGCGTTCGATCATGGGATATGCCTCGTCCCGGACCCATGAGACCCGATGATCTGCCAGTTCAGCCGATGCCAGACGCGCGGCCAATGCGTCTTGCCCGGTATTGACAACCGCAGCCAATAACGGCGGATGGCATAGCGTTCCGTAGAAAAAGTAAGCAGGCAAGCCGGACTAGCCCCACCTGCGGGCGGCAAATTCCGAAAGATAGCCGGTTATCAATGCCCCGATCAGGAAAGTCACGATCATCAGCGGATTGATAAGGATCTGGCCATATTCAATGCCGATCTCGAAAATCGCCGCGAATGCTTCAACGGGACCGCTGAAACGCCGTTTCAGTGACAACTGGAACATTTCATTGCTGGCATTGATGAACAACGACCAGAAAATCAGCGCTGCGACACCTGTCAGACCATTCGCAATCGCATCCTTGGTGCCACGCCCGGCGCGCCGTCCCACGACGATCCACCCCACCAAAAGGCCAAGCGCTGCATTGAATTCGGAAAATATCCCAAAGTTCTGAATCTCCGGCAGCAGCGTTTTTACGAATTCCGAGGCCACATACCCCAAAGCGGCCAGACAAAGAGCGGCGATCGCTTTGGCGGCAGTTGGCATATCAGGCAGGTCTCGTGATCGTTATCTGCGTCACATCGCACTGTCCGCCATGAAATGTCGACGCGCAAGAGGTGAGGTAGAAATTCCACATGCGACGGAACCGGTCGTCGAACCCCAACTTGGCCACCTGTTCCCATTTTTCGTTGAAAGTCTCATGCCACCGGCGCAACGTCTGGCTGTAGCTTTCGCCGAATTCGATGGATTGCGCGACGTGCAAGCCCGCTGTCTCGATCTCTTTGCGAAGAACGCTTGGGCTGGGCAACATGCCGCCGGGGAAGATGTATTTCTGAATGAAATCAACACCGCGGTTGTAAACTTCCCAGCGGGAATCCTCGACAGTGATGATCTGAAGCGTGGCATTCTTTCCGGGCTTCAAGCAGTTTCTGACCGACGAAAAATAGGTCGGCCAATATTTTTGCCCGACAGCTTCGAACATCTCGATCGAAGCGATGCCGTCATACTGACCCGTCTCGTCCCGGTAATCCTGCAGCTTGAAGGTCACACGATCCGACAGCCCGGCCTTTGCGATCCGATCCACGGCATACTTGTACTGCTCTTCGCTGATGGTCAGACCCGTGACATGCAGCCCGCGTTCCTTGGCGGCGTATTCGGCAAATCCGCCCCAGCCGCAGCCGATCTCAAGCACATGATCCCCCGGCTGCACACCGATCTGGTCCACCATGCTTTTGTACTTGGCGATCTGGGCTTTCTCGGTGCTTTCTTGTCCGGTTTCAAACAGCGCCGATGAATAGGTCATCGTTTCATCCAGCCACAGCGCATAGAAATCGTTACCAAGATCGTAGTGATAGCTGATGTTCTTCTTCGCCTGCCGCTTTGAATTCGACTGCAGCCAGAACCGAAGCTGTTCGTACCACTTGATGAGGTTCATGGCCGGAAAGCCGTCATAGACCTCGTTATTGTCGGTATGCACGAAATCCATGAACGCCTGCAGGTCTGGCGTGCTCCACCAGCCATCAAGATAGGCATCGCTGAACCCCAGGTCTCCTTCGCGGATCAGGCGTGTGAAAAGGTCCGTGTTATGTACGTGCACCTCGGCCACCGGGCCGGGTTCCGGACCTTCCGCACGAAAACGGCGCCCATCCGGCAAAACGAAGTCCACGCGCCCCTTGCGCAGCTTGTCCGCCATCCCGAACACCTGCGAGAAATACCGCGGAAGGTTGGGTTGGCCATCTGTGGAGGTCAGGATCATGCACGATATCCGATGTCTAGTTGCAGTTACACTTACCAACACCAAACCTTGATGAGCAAGCTTTAACGGAAACTAGCCTTGCTTCCGTGAAGGCAAGAACAGATCACGGATAAGCGACGGAATTCATTCGAAATGCCGCGACGTTCCAGGGCACCTCAAGTCAAGACCGGCAGGGTCAGAAAGCGCGGGTCTCATAGGCTGACAGGGCGGCTTTCCGACCGTCTTCTGCCGAAACGATCGGATCCGGATAGGGATCGTCCGGTGACATGTTCCATGCTTTCGGAATTGCCTTGAAGTACGACAACGCATCCTCGTGAGGCGCGCTCTGGCCTTCTGCGATCCAATGGCTGACGTACTCCCGGTTCTTGTCGAACTTATCGAGCTGTGTCACCGGATTGAACACACGGAAATACGGCGTGGCGTCGGGCCCCGAGCCTGCCGACCATTGCCACCCCATCGCGTTCGAGGCCGGGTCCCAGTCGATCAGGCAATCCTCGAACCACTTCATTCCGATCTTCCAATGGCACATCAGATGCTTGCACAGATAGGACGCCACAATCATGCGTCCCCGGTTGTGCATGCGCCCGGTGACATACATCTCGCGCATGGCCGCATCGACGAATTTGATGCCCGTTCGTCCCTGTTTCCAGGCTTTGACCTCGGCTTTGCGTTCGTCTTCGTTCCACGGAAAGGCCGCCCATTCCTCGCGCCAGTTGTCATCGAGGATGCGCGGCGTGTGCCACATGAGGTGATAGGCGAACTCGCGCCAGACCAGCTCTTTCAGGAAGGTTTCGGCCCCCGCCTTGCCTTCATCCATCGCGCGCAGCCCTGCGTGCCAACACTGCGCCGGGCTGATTTCACCAAGCGACAGGTTCTCGGAAAGACCTGACGTTCCGTCCATCCACGGCAAATCCCGCGTGGTATCGTATTCTGCGACCTTGGAGGCGATGAACGCGCCCAGACGCGACTGTGCGGCCTGTTCGCCCAAACGGACGAATGGGCGCACGACATCTGCACCGCGCTGCATCGCGGACCCTAGCGCCCAATGCGACAGGGTCTCGCTGTCGGGCCATGTATCGGGTGCGGCGATTTTTGAAGGTGCGGGCAGCGCCGCGGGCACGTCCCGATTGCGCACCGATTTCCAGAACGGCGTATAGACCTTGTAAAACGCGCCGGTTTTCGTCTCCACGCTCCATGGTTCGAACATCAGATGCCCGGCAAAGCTTTGTGCCGTGATCCCCATCTCTTTCAGCGCTGCCTTCACGTCCGTGTCACGCGCCACCGACGCCGGGTCATAGGCCCGTTGCCAGTAGACGGCCGTGGCACCCGTTTCCCTGACCAGTGCCGGGATCACCTCGCGCGCATCCCCAGAACGCAAGATCAGCCGACTGCCCTTGTCTTGCAGCGCGGTTGCGTGATGCTCCAGACCAAGTCCAAGCCGCCATTTCGGTGCGGCCCCAAGGCCATCCACGGTTTCGTCCCGGACAAAGACCGGGATCACCGGACCACCGCGCTCGACCGCCGCGGTCAACGCCGCGTGATCGCTCAATCGAAGATCCCTTCGGATCCATACCAGTGTCGGAGATGCCATTGCCCTGCCCTTCGCCATTTGATTTCCGCGCGACCTAGCCGCGCCGTGTCAAAGGTCAAACGCCGGTTCGAGTGTCGCTGGTTCCCGGATATCCCCCGGAAAGGCGAAAGACGTCGGCGCAAATCTGAGACGTCACGGGGTCAAGCCCACTGCGTGACAGCCCCTAGAGCACCGCGTCCAACGCCTCTATGGCCTTGGTCACCTCAGCTTCGGACGTGTAATGTACGAAACTCAGGCGCAGAACACCCTTGTTCATGTCCACGCCCATCGCCTCAAGCGCACGGACTGCATAAAAATCGCCACCGCCACACATGATCCCATGCTGCGCAAGGTCTGCCGCCACCTCTTCACCGGGGCGGTTCAGCGCCAGCGCAACCGTGGGCGCGCGCAAAGAGGCCTCTGACGGGCCGATGAGCCGTACCGAATTGCGGTCTTTCACGGCATCCAGCAGCGGCTGCAACAACTGCACCTCATGGGCGCGCATCAGGTCATGGGTTTCGCTGGCAGTCACGCCATGATGCGCTGCCAGGCTGTCAAGGTAATCCATCATCCCGGCACAGGCAGCGACCTGTGCATGATCCGGACCGGCGGGTGTGAACCGCTTGTAGAGGCTGTCTGCATTGAAGTAATGCCCCTGGTTGGGCAACAGTTCTCCCAATCCGCGGCGCATCACCATGATCCCCTGATGCGGTCCATAGGTCTTGTAGCTGGAAAACAGGTAAATATCCGGGCCCAACTGACCAATATTGGCGAACCCGTGCGGCGCATAGCTGACCCCGTCCACGCACACAAACGCCCCAGCAGCATGGCACAAGGCCGTGATGTCCAACACCGGGTTGATTTCGCCCACCACGTTCGAACAGTGTGGGAAACAGACCAGCCGTACGTTTTCGTCAAGCAGCTGTTCCAGGCGGTCGGTATCCAGATGGCCGGTCTCGGGGTCAACCTGCCACTCCCGCACCTCGACGCCATCTTCGGCCAAGCGACGCCACGGGCCGGTATTGGCCTCATGGTCCTGATTGGTGACGATGATCGCCTCGCCCGGTTTCAGGAACCGGCGAAAGGCCTGTGCCAGAACATAGGTGTTCTGCGTGGTGGACGGCCCGAAACTCACCTCATCTGCGTCTACCCCCAAAACCCCGGCCAGACGCGCGCGCGCTTCGTCCATCTCTTCGCCACCCAGACGGGACGCCTCATAGGGCGCATAGGGCTGCACTTTTCGTTCCCGGTAAAACCGCGTCAGGCGGTCGATCACAGGTGCACAGGTGTACGATCCGCCAGCATTCTCGAAAAACGCCTGTCCCTGCAAAGCCGGTTCGGAAAACGCCGGAAACTGCGCGCGGACAAAATCAATATCAAGCATGGACCACCCCAACTGTGTTTGCAGCAGATGACCTTGCGCTTACGACGGCGTCAAGCAGATGACCCGCCAAAAAAACGCCCCGGCCAATCGCTTGGCCGGGGCGCATCGTGTCGCGTTATGACAGGTGGATCACTCCGCCGGGCTGCTTGCCGCTTCGACCTCCGCCGCTGTGGCTGCAACGCCTTGCTTCTGGCGATGGCTGTCGCGCCAGATCGCCTTGAGCACCGAAATCCCCATCAATACCATCACCGCCGAGAACGGCAGCGCACCAATGACCATCGCGGTCTGGATCGCGCTCAGACCACCGGCCATGATCAGGCCGCCAACGACCAGCGCAAGCGCTGCCCCCCAGAACAGGATATGCGGACGCGCTTTCGGTCCTTCGTCGCCGGCAGCATTGATCGTGTTGATGATCAGAACGGCCGAGTCCGCAGATGTCACAAGGTATGTCAGCAGCAGGATCACCACGATCACGGACATGATCCATGCAAGCCCGTCAGACAGCATGAAGGCCAGCATCGCGAAAAGCTGGTCAGACTGACCGGCCCCGACGATTGCGCCATCCGCGCCACCGTTGAGTTCCAGGTCGATCGCCGTGCCGCCGACGATGGCGAACCAGACAAAGCACATGAAGGCCGGGATCACGATCGCGCCCAGCACATATTCCCGCACCGTCCGGCCTTTGGAAATGCGTGCAAGGAACACGCCCACGAAAGGCGCAAATGCGATCCACCAGGCCCAGTAGAAGATCGACCAAGCGCCCTGCCAACCGGACAGGCGGCTGTCTGTGGCTGCCGCATAGGCCGCAGCAATGTCCGCCTCGGGAAGCGACGCCGCAGCGGCAGGCAGACCTTCGGTAAAGGATTGGAGCGACCCCCACGGGCTTGTTGCAGAGCCATACACCGCAGCCAGGTCTTCCGTCGACAACGCCTGCACGGCGGCCGGCGCATTTGCCGTGAACACATCCATCGGCACAGGCGACCAGACTGTCATGATGTTGCCCGGAATCGACACGATGTAATCGAAGATCCCGACGAACAGCGCCTGCAATCCAAAGAAGGTGGACCCGAACACGAGGAAGAAGAACAGGATGAAAAAGCTCAGACCCATGTTGATGTTGGACAGCCATTTGATGCCTTTACCGACACCCGACAAGGCCGACAGCGTCGATGCCCCCATGATCACCAGCAACGCGGTGACGATGGCGAGGGCCGACATTTCTTGCCCACCGTCTGCTGTGGCCGTGTAAAGCCAATCGCCAAATCCGATGCGCGACAGGCCAGAGACGAACTGTTCCACCCCGAATCCCAGGGTCTGCGACACGCCAAGCACCGTCGCGACAACCGCCACGACATCCACCACGTGTCCCGTCGTCCCCGACAGCGATCTGCCAAAAATCGGCGCCAATGCGGACCGAATGGTCAGCGGCAGGTCACGCCGGTAGGAAAAATAGGCAAGCGACAGTCCAACAATCGCGTAGGCCGCCCAGGCCGCGAGGCCCCAATGCGTAAACGACCACACATAGGCTTGCCGCACATTGTCTGCGCTGCTGCCCTCTGTCAGACCCTGAATGGTGCTCGGATTGCTGCCCCAGTGATACAGCGGCTCTGCCGTCGCGAAGGTCAACATTCCGATGCCAATCCCGGCACCGAACATCATGGAAAACCATGAGAAATTCGAGAACTCGGGCGTGTCGTCCTGGTGGCCAAGTTTCAGTCGCCCCGAGGCGGGAAGAACGGCGAGGATCAGGCAAACCGCAACAAAGAACGCCATCACGTAGACGTACCAGTAATTGAATGTCGCGAGAATGAGGCTGTTGATGCCTGACAGGACCGCTCCTGATTGTTCAGGGAACGCAATGGCCCACAGGATCAGGGCGCCGACAAGCAATTTGCCCGTTATCGTAACAAGCTTTGCAAAGCCTTTGTAGAACCCTTCGTCTGCCGTTTTGATCGGCAGCTCCATCAGGGGTGGTTTCAATGCCATGAGTTAATCCCTCCGAGTTTATAGACTGTTATAGGGATGACCCTAACACGAAATTCGTGCATCCGTCACCCACCCGTTGGGGAAACCTGTGTTTTTTTAATTTATATCAATTACTTAAGTAAATTGCGCGCAACCGAGACGGCACCTGCCGCCCCGGTCACACCTGATATCAAGGCCCGGGTTTTCAGCCCGCGGCCACGTCCACAACAACACGTCCCTTGACCTGACCTTTGAGGATATCCGACCCAAGCTTGGGCAAATCCGACAAACTGGCCGGTTGGATCATCGCCTCAAGCTTGTCCATCGGCAGGTCCTTGGCGATCCGGTTCCACGCCCGAACGCGGTTGTCATAGGGTTGCATCACACTGTCGATGCCCAGCAGGTTCACACCGCGCAGCAGGAACGGAATGACCGTGGCTGGCAGATTCGCACCTCCAGCGAGGCCAACCGCGGCGACCGATGCACCGTACTGCATCTGCCCCAACACACGTGCAAGCATTGCTCCACCGACAGCATCCACACAACCGCCCCAGGTTTCGCCTTCCAGCGGGCGCTTGGTGGTTTCGTTGATCTCTTCCCGCGCCACGATCTGCGAGGCCCCCAGGGATTTGAGATAATCCGCCTGTTCGGGGCGTCCCGTCACTGCAGCGACCTCATGTCCGAGATTGGCAAGGATGGCCGTGGCCACCGAGCCGACCCCACCAGCAGCGCCGGTCACCAGGACCGGACCACTCTTGAGCCCGTGATCTTCGAGCGCCATCACCGCCAGCATGGCAGTAAACCCGGCTGTTCCAACCGCCATCGCCAACCGCGTATCGAGCCCGTCCGGCAGCGGGACAAGCCAATCCGCCTTCACGCGTGCCTTCTGGCCATAGCCACCCCAATGCGCTTCGCCCACACGCCATCCGGTGAGAACAACCTTGTCGCCGGGTTTGTACCGGTCATCGTCCGATGCCTCGACGGTTCCGGCAAAGTCGATCCCCGGAACATGCGGATATTTCCGCACCAGACCGCCACCCGGTCCGATACAAAGACCATCCTTGTAGTTGACGGTCGAATACTCGACCGCAACCGTTACCTCACCCGCAGGCAGGTCATCCAGTTCAAGCGTCTCCACGCCAGCCGATGTCTTGCCGCTTTCTTCATCCTTGCGGACCACCAATGCATTGAATCCCATGTCGCGCTTCCCTCTCTTCTCGCGTTGCAACGTCTTGCGTTCAAAAAAACCGGATCAGTGCGAAAGGCGGACCTTTCGCTCTCATCCCCTTGGGTCGGATTACAGCCAGAACGTCTCCCAAACCGATGCGGGCCGCACCTCGGTTGGCAAGACCACGTCCAAATCCGTGCCTTCATCCCAATGGGTCATCCGCACCATGCCGATGGCCACATTGGTCCCGAAATCCGGCGAATAGGCGGCGCTTGTCACCTGGCCCACCTGTTTGTCCCCGGCCATCAGCGGCCAGGCGCGGTCACAGGGTGGCACACGGTCGCCGTAAATCTCGATCGCCCGGATCATGCGGATCGGGCCTTCCTGCGCCACCCGCAAAAGTGCATCCCGGCCGACACAGCCAATCGCGGTCTGCGTGTTGCAGAACTTGCCCAGACCACATTCGTGCGGCGTGTTGTTGTCGGTCATATCATTGCCATAGCTCAACAGGCCACCCTCGATCCGTTCGATCAGATTGGGGCACCCCGCGTGCACGTCGAGGTCCTTGCCCGCCTCCATCAGCGCATTCCAGAGCGGCATCCCCAGATCGCTGCCTTCGACATAGATCTCGAACCCGCCCTGCCGCGAATAGCCGGACCGTGCCACCACCAGCTGCCGGCCCTGAAACTCCAGCATGTTGTAACGGAAGAACCGGATGTCACGTACCTGATCGCCGAACACCCGCGCCATCAGGTCATCGGACAATGGCCCCTGCACCGCGAGGGGCGACACGTCCGGCTCATCCACCAGAACATCGAGGCGGAATCCGTAGGCCAACCCCTTGACCCAGTAAAGCAGATCGCTGTCAGCAATCGAGATCCACCACCGATCCTCCGCGAGCTTGAGCGCAACCGGATCGTTCAGCATCCCGCCGGTTTCATCGACAATCGGTACGTAGAAACACTGCCCCGGCAACATGGAGCGCAAATCGCGGGGCGTCAGCATCTGCATCAGGCGGCTGGCATCGGGTCCGCGCAGTTCCACCTGCCGCTCGACCGCGACATCCCAGACCTGAACAGCCGATTTCAGATGGTGGTAATCTTCCTCGACCGAACGGAAAACCGTCGGCAAAAGCATGTGATTATACACCGTGTAAGCTGCTACTCCCGCGGCTTCGACGCCTTCGGAAAACGGTGTCCGCCGCAACCGACGGGACGGAGAGATCAGCGCCATGTCAGGCACTCCTTGCAAAAAGATGGGATGGCGGGCGGGGCGATGTGCCTTTGGCACAAGCGCCGAACGACCTCCCAAACGGTCACATCCAGGGCCCGTCCTCGGGCATGAACAAAATGTCGGTGACGGGGGCCGTGGCGCCCGCCGCCGTCAGCATCGCGTGGATCTGCCCGCGATGGTGGGTTTGGTGGTTGAACAGATGCATGACGCACAGGTCGAACGCATGCGAAAAATCCCGGTCAGCCATCACGGATCGCCATTGGACAACGTCTTTCAGATCGACGGCGTTCAGGTTTTCCGCCCAATTCAACAGTCGGGCATCTGTCTTGTACCGCTCCCCGGCCCACACTGCCGGGGTCGGCGTCAGCGCAAGATGATCCCCATCCGGGGCCTCGCCCACACCAAGCCGCGCCATCCACATCCGGTCGGCCCACAGAATGTGGTTCGCCGTGCTGAAGATGGACCCGAAAAACGCCTTGCGGTCCTTGCGCAGTTCCGCATCGGACAGTGTGTCGAAGGCCGCGCGCAGTTGTTTGTTCTGCCACGCATTGTACCGCGCCATGGTCCGAACATAACGCGCATCGATCATGTGCGTCCGGGTCCCGACCAGTGCACCGGAATGATATCGCCGGATTTTCCTTCGAAATCCCAGACCCGCCCATAGTCCCGCACTTTGCTCTTCAGACCGATTGCAGGATAGATGGTTGGCCCCATCCAGTATTGCGTGTTTTCCATCGAGACCGGCGTGTTCGGATCCTTGCCCGGGATCATTTCAATCTCGCCCTGGATTTTCTTGCCGACGATCACCTTGCGGCGGCGACCGTCTTTCTCGATGATCACCTTCTCGCGCTCTGCCCCAAGAATCTCCGAAACAAGGAACGTGAAGACGCCGGTATTGCCACCCGCCGCGCCCGACAGGATCTGCAACAGGCCGTTATAAGCCTTTCCGCTCGCGCTTTCGTCAATATAGGCCGCAACCTTCCAGTTGCCTTCCGCCATCCGACCCGGAATGTCGATCAGCAAAGCGACGTTCAACCCGGCAAGGCTTTCGCCTTCGTAATGTCCGTCGTCGATCTGCATCGCAAACCATGTCTGGCAGTATCCGTAAGTGGGGGGATGTTTCCCCAGAGAAATCCCGCACGGGCAAACAACCTCGCATGAACAGTTCATGAACAGCTCACCCTTGATTTCCCACTCCGTCGGAGACATCCGACGCCGCTTGGGGTTGTCCATCCGTTGATCGATCCGTTGGCTGACCGGCAACCGGTCCGCGTCAGGGCGTTTCTTGACCGCCATCTTATCCTCCCGAGAACATGGGCCAGCCGATCACCGCGACACCGGCGACAATCAGGGCAAACCCCATTGGTTTTGTGGTGTAGTGCCCAATCTGGGGCAGTTTTTCGACCACCATGAACAGTGTGGCGAGCCCCATCCAAGCAAGGTTCATCACCCCGCCGACAAAGCCCAGCGCCATGAACCCCCAACAGCATCCGACACAGAATGCGCCAAGGCCCAATCCCATACGCAGCCCGCCGCCAAATCCGGTTCTCCAGCGTGTCAGAAAATACGACATCGGGCTGTGACACACCCCGTGGCAGACCTCTTTCAGGCGGGTGAACTGGAAGGCGCCAACAGCCACCAGCAGTCCACCCTGCACCCATGGCGCGCGCGCAATCCCGAGCATATCGACAATACCCCCGAACAGCAGGGCCAGTTGCACGGACGCAATCAACGCAGCAAAAGCCACCCAGACAACGAAATACCCCAGCAGCACGCCGCACCACCCGATCCGCGAGCCATTCGCACTGACCATGAGGTCTTCATAAGCACGCAAGGTAGGGACCATGGTCGGCAGCATCATCGCTGCCATCATGACCGCCCACATGGCGAAAAGCGGTCCAAATTCCGCCATGGGCATATACATGTCCATGCGCGGATCCATGTTCTGCATGGCCTGCCCCATCGGCCCCGGACGACCGAGAAGGTCAAGGTCCATCCCGATGGCCATCAGGTAAAGGAATACCCAGGACGCAAGGATTGCGGCAAAGAAAGTCAGCCAGCCAATTGTCCGAAATGTGCCTTGCACGCGGTCGCCTCCCAAGACTCACCTTGACCTGATCAATGTCAGACAATTAAATGTCTGACAAATGAAAAATGCAAAACAATCCTCAAGCCTGTCCGCCCAGATCGCGGATGCCATCCGAACCGCAATCGTGGACGGGCGCCTCCTGGTTGGTGACCGGCTCCCGTCGGAAGCAGAGCTTGCCGATCAGCACGGCGTGTCCCGAGCCACCGTGCGCGAGGCCCTCAAGCGGCTTGCTGCCCAATCCCTTATCAGGACCGAACGCGGCGCTTTTGGCGGCGCTTTTATCAATCATCTGTCCTACGAAGAGGCCCGACCGCAACAGGTGACAACCTCGACACTGCTGCTTGGCATGAACGCCATCAGCTTTCAGGTCGCCTGCGAAGCGCGCTACGCGCTGGAACGCAGTTGCACCGCGCTGGCCGCTGCGCGCCGCACTGACCGATTGCTGGACATCATGCGGGCCGAAATCGCCCGTCAGGCCAGCCCTGACCTGACCGATGAAGCCTTTTGCGCATCGGACGTCGCTTTCCACCGGGCGCTGGTGGATTCGGCAGGCAACGAGGTGCTGAGCTATCACCTCGCCGGGAGCGTCGAGGCCATGCAGCCCTTGATGAACATGATCACCTTCACCGCGCGTTCCCGCGCCGAGATCATCAAACTGCACGAAACAATCCTGAATGGCCTTGAGGCACGGGACGCGGCGTCCGTTGACACGGCCCTTATCGCCCTCGAACGCTATACGGTCGAACTGGGCAAGACCGTTCTGGAAAAACGCGGCGCATAGCCCTTTAGGCGCTTTCGTGCTGCCAGACCCGCAGGGACCGGATATCAGCCCAGAAGCGCCAACCCCGGAAAGGTCTCCAGCAACCAGAAGGCAAAGCTGGTGAACGCCCCGGTCACCAGGGCCACACCGACAACGACAAGTAGCCCGCCCATCGCGAGTTCAATTTTGCGCATGTGCTTCTTGATCCGGTTCATCAGACCCATCGCCCGCGTCATGAACATCGCTGCCAACAAAAACGGAATGCCAAGACCAGCCGCGTAGACGGCAAGCAACACGGTTCCGCGCGTCACCGAGGCCTCTGACGCCGCAAGTGACAGGATCGCGCCAAGCTGGGGCCCGATGCAGGGCGTCCAGCCAAAGGCAAACGCAAGGCCAAGGATGTAAGCCCCAAAGGCCGACCCCCCCTGTTCCCCGGTTTCAAGGCGCTTTTCCTGGTCCAGAAACGGAATGCGAAACACGCCCAGGAAATGCAGGCCGAACAAGATCACGACCACGCCCGAAGCCTGCGCCAGTTGCGTCTGGTAGTTCAGGAAAAACGCGCCGAAGGCCGAAGCAGTGAAGCCCAGAAGGATAAAGATGGTCGACAGGCCCAGCACAAAGAACAAGGCCGCGATCACGGCCCGCCTGCGTCCGGAGCCCCCTTCTTTCATCTCGTTGACGCTGACGCCGGACATGTAGGCAAGATACGGCGGAACGATGGGCAGGACACACGGGCTCAGAAACGAGAGCGCACCGGCCAAGAGCGCGATGCTCATGGCAGGCAAAAGAGCCGCATCTATGATCTGAAACTCAATCATCGTTCTTGCTCTTATGCCAACTGTCCCGACCTGTCACGCGACGCGCGGTCACATGATCGTGCCAAAGCATGACAGTGGACACTCCGGGCGGCCCGGCATACATCCTCGCCATGACCGAAGAGCTTGATGCAACCGGGCTGCTTTGCCCGCTCCCTGTCCTGAAAGCCCGCAAGCGGCTCAGCAGCCTTCCATCCGGGGCACAGCTTGTCGTGCGCACGGACGATCCTGCGGCCATCGTCGATGTCCCGCATTTCTGCAACGAGGCCGGGCACACGCTGGAAGACAGCGCAGAAGACGGCAGCGTCATGATCTGGACGATCCGCAAGGGATAACAGGCATCACCGATACGGCGTCACGTCCTTGCGTCCATGGTTCGGTGAAGGGGATGCAGCAACCGATCGCTGAACACGCCGGACCAGGGACGGCCCCGATCCGGCGCTGATGGTGTTACCGTCCCAAAGACCACCAGCCCTTACGCTTCTTCTTCGGGGCTTCATCCTTGGCCGGCTCCGCTTCGGCGACCACGGTCTCGGGTTCCGGTGCCTGAACCGGCTCTTCCACTGCCTGAAGCGGCTCTGGTGCCGGGCTTGCGGCCACGGCCACCGGCTCTGCTGCCAGGGCGGGTTCCGCCTCGACCGGTGCTTTCTTGGCGCGTGACCGGCGTGCGGGCTTTTTCTCTTCGCCTGGCTCTGCCGCGCCTGAAGTTTCCTCGGCAAGATCCGCTGTCTTCTTCGCACGCGTGCGGGGCTTTTTCTTCGGAGCATCCTCTGCGGCGGGGTCTGCCGCAGCAACCGCTTCTGCAGCCTCTGGCTCCTGCGCCACCTCGTCGGTCTTTTTCTTCCGCGAAGGCGATTTCCGGCTGCGTGTTTTTTTCGGTGCCGGTGCGTCAACGGCCGGGTCTGCGCCTTCGGCGACCTCTGCCGCTTGCTCCGGAACAGAGGTTGCATCCGCAGCCTCGGCAGTCACGTCCTCGACAGGGGTATCGGCCTTCTTGCGTGATCTCGACCGGGTCCGCTTCGGCTTTGCGGGTGTTTCCTCACCCACCTCTGCAGGGCCTTCTTCAGGGGCCGTATCGGCGCTGGCAGGGTCTGCAGCGGCGCCATCCTCGGATGCTTCGGCGGGTTTCTCGTCTTCAGAGGTTTCGGACACAGTTTCACCGTCGTCCTGGCGATCCCGGTTGCGATTGCGCCCCCGTCCACCCCGACGCGACCGACGGCGGCGTTTCTTGGGTTTCTGTTCATCATCTTCAGAGGCATCGGTCACTGCATCGGCCTGGTCTTCCTCCTCGGATGCGGAATCCTCGTCGATCTGATCCATGATGGATGTGTCCACCGACACCACCGGGGCGGTCGCTTCGGGCACCGCTCGGGTCGCCGTCTTGAACTTTTCCATCGAAAAGTCCGGGCTGACCATGTGCACATCGCCTTCGATGCGGACCGACAGGCCATACCGCGCTTCGATCTGGGCCACGTGTTCGCGCTTCTGGTTCATCAGGAAGTTGGCGATGGAGACCGGGCACTTGACCAGCACCTCGCGCGAGCGGCGGCGCACGCCCTCTTCCTCGATCTGGCGCAGCACCTGCAGCGCCATGTTGTCATCCGACCGGATCAGACCGGTGCCGTGACAGCTTGGGCAGGGCTGGGTCGTCGCCTCGATCATGCCGGGGCGCAGACGCTGGCGCGACATTTCCATCAGGCCAAAGCCGGAAATCCGGCCCACCTGAATCCGCGCGCGGTCGTTCTTGAGCTTGTCCTTGATGCGCTTTTCGACGGCGGCGTTGTTCTTGCGCTCGTCCATGTCGATGAAGTCGATCACGATGAGCCCCGCCAAGTCACGCAGACGCAACTGACGCGCCACTTCTTCGGCGGCCTCGAGGTTGGTCTTGAGCGCGGTTTCTTCGATCGAGCCTTCCTTGGTGGCCCGGCCCGAGTTCACGTCGATCGCCACCAACGCTTCGGTCACACCGATCACGATATAACCGCCGGACTTGAGCTGAACCGTCGGGTTGAACATGCCCGACAGATACGACTCCACCTGATGGCGCGCGAAAAGCGGCATCTGGTCGACGTAATGCT
>CAYZAD010000027.1:0-20596 GCA_964476315.1 uncultured Rhodobacterales bacterium | reverse complement strand
ACGGCCTCGGGCCCCAGTTGGGCCGAGTTGCCCAATTTGGTGTTCATCGACCGCTCGCCTTGGGGCGTGACAATTTTCATCGACCGGGATGTCGGCAATTCACCGCCGGGCACTGGCGGGTTCACGAAATCGGTTCCGTCCTTCTTCATCGCGTCGGCATAGAACCGGCCCAGGGCATCGTCATGCACCCGACCGATGAACCCGGTCCGCAGGCCCAGGTTGCCCAGCCCGGCCAGCGTGTTCGCCACCGACCCGCCCGGCGTTTGAACGCGGTCCTTCATCGCCGCATAAAGCGTCTCGCCCCGGTCCCGTTCAACCAGTTGCATGATCCCCTTCTGGATGCCCATCAGATCAAGAAACGTGTCCTCGGCGCGTGCGATCACGTCGACAACGGCATTGCCGATGCCGACAACCTGGTACTTTTTCGTCATTCTGTTTTGTCCTCGAATGGGCAGAGATCGCGGATCAGGCACGCCCCGCATTTGGGTTTGCGCGCCACGCAGGTGTAGCGCCCGTGCAGGATCAGCCAGTGATGGGCGTGGTGTTGGAAATCGACGGGAATGTGATCCTCGATGGCGCGTTCCACGGCGACCACGTCTTTGCCCGGGCAAATCCCGGTGCGGTTGCCGACGCGGAAGATATGCGTGTCCACGGCCTGGCTGGGATGGCCCCACCACATGTTCAGAACCACGTTCGCGGTCTTGCGCCCCACGCCCGGCAGGCTTTCCAGCGCGGCGCGGGAATTGGGGACCTCGCCGCCATAGTCCTCGACAAGGATACGGCTGAGCTTGATCACGTTCTTGGCCTTGTTCCGGAAAAGGCCAATGGTCTTGATGTGCTCGATCACACCCTCTTCGCCAAGCGCCAGCATCTTTTCCGGTGTGTCGGCCACCGCGAACAACCCGCGCGTGGCCTTGTTCACCCCGGCATCCGTGGCTTGCGCCGACAGGGCAACCGCAACAACGAGCGTGTAGGCATTCACATGCTCCAGTTCGCCTTTCGGCTCGGGATCGGCCGCCTGAAAGCGGGTGAAAATCTCGCGGATGGTGTGGTAATCGAGTTGCTTGGCCATAGTGCCTTCGTATGCCGCGCAAACCCATCAGGGGCAAGCGCGTAACTTGCGCAGGTTTCGGGTCGAACGGGGCGGGGTCGATGGGGTAGAGCTTGGCCAACACGAACCGAAAAGAGTGTGCTCATGCAGAACCTTGCCGAAGATACCCACGGGTACCACTTCAACGTCATGCGGCGCGCGCTGGACGTGATCGATGCACAAGGTCCATCCGTGTCGTTGGACGTTCTTGCCAGAGAGATGAACATGAGCCCGGCGCATTTTCAGCGTGTCTTTTCCCGCTGGGTCGGCGTCAGTCCGAAACGCTATCAGCAATATCTCACGCTCGGCCACGCCAAGGCGCTACTGGAGGATCGTTTCACCATGCTCGACACCGCGCATTCGGCGGGCTTGTCCGGCCCGGGCCGGTTGCATGACCTGTTCGTCCGGTGGGAAGCGATGAGTCCGGGTGACTTTGCGCGCAAAGGCGCGGGCCTGACGATCTCCTGGGGCTGGTTCGACAGTCCGTTTGGCCTGGCCCTTGTCATGGGCACGCAGAAAGGGTTGTGCGGGATCGGGTTCGCCTCTGAAACCGGGAAAGACCATGCATGGCATGACCTGACGCAGCGATGGCCCAAGGCAGACTATGTCGAAAACCCCGCCGCGCTGCGCCCGTGGGTGCAGAGCGCGTTCGGGGCCGGGGCCGGTCCTGAACCCACGCCCCTGTTCATGATCGGCGCCCCGTTTCAGATCAAGGTCTGGGAAGCGCTGATGCGGATCCCCTCGGGCCACGTGACCACCTATTCCGAAATTGCCGAATTCATCGGACACCCCAAGGCGGTGCGCGCTGTCGGCACCGCTGTCGGGCGCAACCCGATCAGCTATCTGATCCCGTGTCACCGCGCCCTGCGCAAATCCGGCGGTCTGGGTGGCTATCACTGGGGCCTGCCCGTCAAGCGCAGCATCCTTGCATGGGAAGCCGCGCGTCAGGATGCCGAAGCCTGATCGCGGCCATGTGCGCGGAAAGGTGCCGATTTCCCCGCGACAGACGGCGTGGGACTTGGTATGTTATCGAATAACAGCAATGAGACCCATAGAAACGGGCGCAGTTACCAAGAGGCACACCAGATATGACCCTTTCCAGATTCTCCCTCCCGATCGCATTGAGTGGCGCGCTTGTCCTGTCGGCCTGCACGCAGGGCGGCTTCAGCGACCCGAATGATCCAAACCGCCAGGCCAAGCAAGGCGCGGCCATTGGGGCTGGCTTGGGCGCTTTGGCCGGTGTCCTTGCCGGCGACGATGCCGAAGAGCGCCGCCGCGGTGCCGTGATCGGTGCTGTTGTGGGGGGCGCAGGTGGCGCCCTGATCGGCAACCGTCTTGACAGACAGGAAGCCGACCTTCGCGCGCAACTCGGCAATGACAACGTCAGCATCGTGAACACGGGCGACCGGCTGATCGTGACCATGCCGCAGGACATCCTGTTTGCCACGAACAGCGCGACCCTGCGCCCCGACCTGCAGCGTGATCTGCGGACCGTCGGTCAAAGCCTGCTGGCCTATCCGAACACCACGGTGCAGGTGATCGGCCATACCGACAACACGGGGGATGCGTCGTTCAACTTTGATCTGTCACAGCGCCGCGCGCAATCGGTCGCCAGCGTCCTGACAAGCGAAGGCGTCCCGTCCTTCCGTATCCAGAGCATCGGACGCGGCGAAGATCAGCCCATCGCGAGCAACCTGACCCCGGAAGGCCGTGCGCAGAACCGCCGGGTCGAGATCGTGATCCTGCCGAACGCATAAGCCGTCGTCAGAAAGACAACCAGACAGCCCGCACACCCACTGTGCGGGCTTTTTTGTGCCGTTTCGGTTGTTTCTGGCGGTTTGTGGCCCACGTAGGGTTGCAGCAAGGCAGGGAGACTGACCGTGGCAGACCTCAAACTACTTGGCATCTGTGGTTCGTTGCGCAGCGCATCGACCAACCGGCTTTTGATGCGCGACGCCGCGCGCCGCTTTGGTGACGCCCAGTTCACCGAGGCCAATATTCGCTTTCCGCTTTACGATGGCGATCTGGAACAGGAACACGGCGTGCCGGAAGACGTGCAGACGCTTGCGGATCACATCACAGAGGCGGACGCGGTGATCATCGCCTGCCCGGAATACAACAAGGGCGTTCCGGGTGTTCTGAAGAACGCATTCGACTGGGTCAGCCGGACCAAGGGCACACCTTGGCTGGACAAGCCGGTTGCGACGATGTCCGCAACGGCCGGCCGGGCGGGGGGCGAACGCGCGCAGAACATGCTGCGCCTGTGCCTGATGCCCTTCCGCCCCAATCTTTTGACCGGACCCGAAGTTCTGGTTGCGGCGTCGTCTCAGCAGTTTGACGAAGAGGGCGTTTTGACGAACGAGATCAACGCCAAGGCGCTGGACGACCTGATGTCCCGGCTGCGGACAGCCGCCAAGACGTGATCAGCAGCCGGTACCTTGGGTGACGACACTCACGGTTTTCCAAATCACCTTGACGTCTTCGACCAGGCTGACCTTCTTGAGGTATTCCGCATCGTAATTGGCGCGCTCTGCAAAGCTGCTTTCGTTGCGGACGGACACCTGCCAGAACCCGGTCAGGCCGGGACGCAGGGCGTAATATGCAGACCCCGGATAAAGCACCTGCTGCTCCACCATCATGGGGCGCGGACCGACCAGCGACATCTCGCCTTTGACGACGTTCCAAAGCTGCGGAAGCTCATCCAGGGATGTCTTGCGCAGGATCGCGCCGACCTTGGTGATGCGCGGATCATGACGGAGCTTCTGATTGCGATCCCATTCGGCGCGGGCCGCCGGGTCTTTGGCCAGATGGTCCTCGAGCGCCTTCTCGGCGTTTGTGACCATGCTGCGCAGCTTCCACATCTTGAACGTCTTGCCGAACCTGCCGACCCGCGTCTGACAGTAGAACGGCGAACCGCCATCCCGCGCAACAAGCAGGGCGCAGACGCCCAGGATGATCAGAACGGGAATGGCCGCGATGGAAACGAGTGTCAGATCGAGCACGCGCTTGAAATAGGTGCGGTACACCGATCCGGATGTGTTCGTCGTGAATGCAGTATCGACAAGCGACTTGATTTCAGAATTCGGCAGCGTCTGACGCATTTGAATAGTCATTTGAGCACCTTTTGACCCCTGCGCGTGGCCCATCGGAAGCTGTCAACGGCATGCAAAACCCGGTTGCTTGCAGCGCGTGCCGCAAACATGTGTGTGGGACAAATCCCGGTAAAATCAGGTCTTCAGACTAATTGGCAGACTTCAGCAGACGAACTGTACGCAACCCCTATGTGGAAGCACCAACCCCCAAGTGCAGACTGTAAAACGTGGCAGGAATGTGGCCTGCCGAAACATGACCACTTTATGGCTTTGCGCCTTATTTTGGTCAACGTTCAGATTCCGGCAAAACTATTTGGGGAGGTTTTCAGGGGGTTTCGCCTTAAGGGAGATCCCGTTTTCGGCGGAGTCTGACCACCGCGACATGCCAAATCACTATTTCCCCAGCGTGGGCAATCTTTCGCTTATCGGTGGTTTTCGGCTTGTGGCCGCGTTCGTGCGCGGACGGCGCATGTGTTTTCCAATGGTTAATATTTGTTCAGATTTTTCTGGGAATGACTTTGCAGGCGCAGCATTGTTTTAAGTTCTGTCCGAAAGCCCTGCACAATCTGGGAAAAACGGCCAGGTCTGTTTCCGAACGGGAAACAATCGGTTTGGCGCGACGGGTTTGAGCGCCCCGCGTGATTGTCCCGAACGACAGGACAATTTCCGCTGCGTCACGCCGACGATGTCGATATGTTGCACCTCAAATACAGAAAAAACTGCGCGGAAATCCGCTGGTCACGGATTGAAACAATTTGACATATATTTGGCGGAAATGGGTCAGGAATAAAGCCCGGTTTGCCCCAAGTGCGTCCGAATCGTGGCCGGATTCGGAGAATCGGAACAAAATAAGGCAAGCCTGCGCAGGTTGCGCCACATTCTGCGAACGTCTATCTGCCAGAGGTCACAATTGCCAAAAGGCCTGAACATGCCCCACCAAGTCTATGCACGCGACCTGCCTGACGGTCTTGATCTTGGACCAGAGGTCGCCATCGATTGCGAGACGATGGGCCTGCACCCACATCGCGACCGGTTGTGTGTCGTACAGCTTTCCAGTGGCGACGGAACCGCGCATCTTGTGCAGATCGAAAAGGGTCAGACATCGGCCCCGAACCTGGAAAGGCTTCTGGCCGATCCTTCGGTTCTCAAGCTGTTTCACTTTGGCCGCTTCGATATCGCGGCCATGTACAACGCGTTCGGCGTGCTGACGGCTCCGGTTTATTGCACCAAGATCGCCAGTCGTCTTGTGCGCACCTATACGGACCGTCACGGGCTCAAGGTGCTTTTGCAGGAACTGCTGAATGTCGACATCTCGAAGCAACAGCAATCCAGCGACTGGGGCGCGGACACCCTGAGCCAGGCACAGGTGGATTATGCCGCGTCCGATGTGCTGTACCTGCACAAACTGCGCGATGCGCTGAACGGCATGTTGGTGCGCGAGGGTCGCGATGCCATTGCGCAGACCTGTTTCGAATTCCTGCCGACGCGCGCAAAGCTCGATCTGATGGGCTGGCCCGACACAGACATCTTTGCGCATTCCTGATGTGATCCGGGACAGCGCATGTATTCCCGCCTGATCGCATGGCTCAAGATCCTGTTTCCTCTCGGGGCGCTGGTCTTGTTGTCGACGATCTTTCTGCTGTCCCGCAGCCCCGACCCGATTGCCGTCATTCCCCTGCTTGAAGAGGGCGTGGGATCGGACGAGACCGAACAGGTCGGGCGGCCGTTCTATGCCGGCACGACGGATGGGGGCCACGCGCTGACGCTGTCAGCCCGCCAGGCCCGGGCGGTCGCGGCAGGGCAAACCGGCATGATGGCCGATGACCTGCGTGCCATTCTTGATATCGAAGACGGCAACCGCATCACCATCGATGCCACGCTTGGCCAGATGGACAACAGCGACCAACTGCTTTTGCGCGACGGTGTGACCTTGCAAAGCAGCTCCGGATATACGGTGCGCACCGAAGGTCTGAACGCTGCCATCGATCGTGTCATGATCGACAGTATCGGACCGGTGGATGCCGATGGGCCGGGGTTTGTTCTGACTGCGGGAAAGTTGCATGTCGAAGAAACCGAAAACACGAATGACATTCAGTTGCTATTCACCGAGGGCGTGACTTTGGTATACACTCCTCAAAACGCAAAGGCAGAGTGATGATCCGATCCGTTACATTCGTTTGTGCCCTTGCCTTTGCGTCCACCGTCTGGGCCCAGGGAACAGAGGTGGCGTTTGGCACCGTGCAGCAGGACACGTCGCTTCCGGTAGAGGTCAGCGCAGATGCGCTGTCCGTGTCGCAGAACGACGGATCGGCGCTGTTCACCGGCAATGTCATCATCGGGCAGGGCGACATGCGCCTGTCCGCGCCGCGCGTGCTCGTGTTCTACACGGAAGGTCAGAACGGGGTGGAACGGCTCGAGGCGACGGGCGGTGTGACACTGGTCAACGGGGATCAGGCCGCCGAGGCCGAGCGGGCCGACTACCAGGTCAATGTCGGGACCATCCGCATGACCGGCAATGTGCTGTTGACCCAGGGGGCCAACACCCTTGTGGCAGATGAAATGGATGTCGATCTCGAAGCGGGCACCGCCGTCATGAACGGTCGCGTGCGCACCGTCTTTCAAACCGGTGACAATTGATGGCCGCCCCGGACCTTTCGGTGACGACCGGGTCCAGTGGCCTCATCGTGGCGCATCTGCGCAAAAGCTACAAAAAGAAGGTGGTGATCCGCGACGTCTCTCTCGAGGTGCAACGCGGTGAGGTTGTCGCCCTGCTGGGGCCGAACGGCAGCGGCAAGACCACCACGTTCTACGCGATTGCCGGTCTGGTGAACCCCGAGGGCGGTCAGGTTCTGATCGACGGGCATGACGTGACCTATTTGCCGATGTACCGGCGTGCGCGCATGGGCATCGGGTATCTTCCGCAGGAAATGTCGATCTTTCGCGGCATGAGCGTTGAAGACAACATCAGCGCCATTCTCGACATCAGCCAGCGCGACCGCCACAAGCGCCGCGAGCGCCTGGAAGAGCTTTTGGGCGAATTCTCGATCGAGCATCTGCGCCGCGCCCCGGCACTTGCCCTGTCGGGTGGTGAACGCCGCCGGGTCGAAATCGCGCGGTGTCTTGCGGCTGAGCCGAAATACCTCTTGCTCGATGAGCCCTTCGCCGGGGTCGACCCGATCAGCGTTGGCGACATCCGTCATCTTGTCGCAGATCTCAAGAAGCGCGGGATCGGTGTGCTGATCACCGACCACAACGTGCGCGAGACACTCGAAATCGTGGATCGCGCCTATATTCTGCACGATGGCAAGGTGTTGATGTCCGGTTCACCCGACGAAGTCGTGCGCAACGAAAACGTCCGGCGTGTCTATCTGGGCGACAATTTCCGCATCGGCTAAATCCGACTGGAATTGACAGAAATCATTGACTCGCGGCCTGTCTGGTATTGATATGAAGGCATGGCGTTTGACCCTTCCGACCGTCAGTTTTTCGACACCCTGCCCACTTGGCAGGACAACGAAATTCAATGGTCGACACCTTGGTCGTACCGCCGCTCTCCCCTTGTTTCATTCATACGATCCGGCACCGCCGGACGCCTGTGATGGGCAGGGCTAAAACAATAAAAAGGATACCTTATGCGTTACCAGATAACCGGCAAACAGATCGACGTTGGTGAAGCGCTTCAGACCCATGTGAAGACCGAGCTTGGCAGCATGCTGGGCAAGTATTCGGGGCGCCCGACCGACGCGACCGTGGTCTTTTCCAAAAGCGCGCATGAATATGTTTGCGAGACAGTTGTCCACCTGTCCACCGGTTTGAACGCAAGCGCCAAGGCGCATGCCATTGAAATCTATGCCGCTTTTGATGGTGCCTGCGAAAAGATGGACAAGCAGTTGCGGCGCTACAAACGCCGCCTGAAAGATCACCACAAGGATCGCACAGAACCGGTTGAACTTATCGGAGCTTCTTCTTATATCCTCGCGGGCGATGGCGAGCCAGATAACGAGGAACCTGAGACGCTTCAGCCAGTCATTGTGGCAGAGATGGAAACCAAGATTCCATCCCTAACAGTTGGCGAAGCGGTAATGCAGATGGAATTGGCTGGGCTCCCGGTTTTGGTCTTCCGCAATGACAAAAAGGATGGGGTGAACGTCGTATACCGTCGGGACGATGGAAACATCGGTTGGATTGATCCGTAAACCTTCGGTAAGCGTTTGTCGCTATAACGAGCAGCACATGAAATTTGCAGACCTTCTAAGTTCCAAGGCCGTCAAGGTCTTAAGCTCTGCGTCCAGCAAGAAGCGGTTGATGCACGGCATCGCCGAAGTGGCTGAAGGCGCGTATGGCATTCCTGCCGGTCGCGCCGTGGAAGCGTTGATGGAGCGTGAAAGCCTTGGTCCGACCGGCGTTGGACATGGGGTGGCGCTTCCCCATGCGCGGCTGGATGGCGTGGACAGTGTTGTGGGGATCTTCATTCTTCTTGAGAAACCCATCGATTTCGAAGCAGTGGACCGGCAGCCGGTTGACGTGGTCTTTGCATTGTTCGCACCCGAGGATTCGGGCGCAGAACATCTGAAGGCGCTGGCACTGGTGTCACGCACCCTGCGGGACGCAAATTTCTGTGCCAAGCTGCGGGCAAACCGTGATGCGGCCACGCTTCATACGATCATCACCGAAGCGGCAAAAACACAGGCAGCTTGAACAAAACCCCGCTCAGGCGGGGTTTTTCATATCCAGATCGCCAAATCCGAACATCAGGTAATCGCGGGGATACGCCTCGCGGCACAAGCGCTCCAGATGCGGCGCATAGATGCGCTGCAACCGTGCATCCATCGGATGGCCGGCACAGGGCGCAGGCGGGCCGTCTTTCAGTCCCAACGCTTTTGCGATGCTGTTGAGCGGTGTCGCCATGTCGTCTTCCCGGATGAGCTGATCGGGCAGACAGAACTCGGCCATGCCCTGGCAGCACGCCACCTGGCTGGCCCAATGCGCATCCACCCGGACCGAGGTCTGCCCGTTCAGGTTGGCCTTCAGGAACCGCAGGAACGCCTCGAACGCCAGAAGGTGCGCCCGGTCGTCATAGCCCGGATCGGTGTCCTCCTCCGGCAGGTCCACCGCATGAAACCGGATCAATTGATTGCGGATCTTGCTGAAACTGCCGGGTCCGGTGCCCAGGATCTTGTCGCAGAACGCGGCATGCGCCCGGGCCAATGGATGCCGCAACACGGTGAACCGGCGATGGCCGGGGTGATCCTGCATCCACTGCCGCAGGGTTTTCTGGGTGAACTTCGATACCAGCTGCGAACGGCCGCCCTCGAGGTCCTGCAACCATGTCGTGATCTGCTGCTCTGGCCCGGAACGGATCGGCATGTAAAGCAAGGGCAGCGTGGCACATGCGGTGTAGGATGGCACGACCGGCCCCCGGCGCGGTTCAAAATTCGGGGTGCGCGTCAGGTCGAACCGATCCAGACCGCGCAAGGCCACCTCCATCTGATCGAAATTCGCGACCTTCTCCGAAAGCGGCTGCGGGTTTTGCGGCTTGAGATTGCTTTCGAAACTGTCCGGATCCGCCGACAGCCCCAGCCAGGTTGCCAACCCGCTCAGGACCTCGGTGTCGTGCAGATCGTCATAGCCGACATAGAACGCCGTCTGGCCGGTCACCTGCAAGGCGTGCATCACCTCAAGCTGGAATGCCTGCGCGCGTGACACATGCCGTTCAAATTCATGCAGATCGAAATGCGCCTGCGCCTCCTTGCGGTTCTTCACATTGGTCAGCTTCCACTGATCCGTTGCCCGCGCGATCTTGAGGCTGATGTAACTGTCCAACGGATTGCGCGTCAGGATGATCTTGGCACAGCGCGGGTTCGACAGAATCGCGGGCAACACGCGCGGGTCGTGATCGTGGAAATACCGAAATCCGCCAAGGCCATCGCCATTCTGGATGGCGGTCAGCAGCTTGTTCGGATTGTCCTCTCTCTGCCTTTGCGTGATGCCAAGAAGGTCTGACCTGTTCGGATAACCAATGAAGTTCGGATTGAAGGCCTCGCCATGGCAGATCAAGCCGTTGATCTGGTTCAGATAATCCTCAAGCAGGTTCGATCCCGTCCGCATCTCTGCGAAAACAACGAAACTGTCGAAAGGGGCCATGACTTACTTCTTCACAAGGTATGGACGCACCGGCGCAACCTGCCGCACGGGTGTTTGGACCACCGGATCGGCGGGGAAATCGCCCATCAGATAGGGATGCATCCCCTGGTTCTTGAGGTTCTGAAGGAATTGACCGAACCCGGTCAAATCAACCATCACGGGCGCTTCGGTCAGGCGGCGATTGGGCTGGAACCCGATCTCGTCCACGATCACCTGAATCGCTTCCATCGGGCTTTCGATGAATTCCGCCATGGTCCAGATCCGCATGCGGCACTTGGCGTAGGGCGACCGCAAGGCGTCCAGCATTTCGGTTTCGATCTTCTGAAGATGCGCGGCCTCTTTGCGCAGATCGGCAAAGGTCCGGTTCGATTGAAAGAGCGGGATCGCCCACGCGCCCGAGATCACCGACACCTGCGCGTTGGGATCCTTGGCAATATCCCACATCACATGCGGTGTGCTGCGCGGGCCAAGCTGAAAACACTGGCGCTCGCCACGCGTGTTCCACAACAGGTTGGTCAGGAACATCTTTGGATCATAATCGCGCAGCGTCGCGTTGTCGGACAGCGCCCCGTTCATCACCGTTTGCCCATCGGCAAAATGCGCCCGGTCCGGCGCAAAAAGATGCCCGTGTACGCGCGCGCCGGTGACCTGTGCAAGCCATGGTTCGAAATCGCTGAAAAGCTCGGTAAAGCCCTGGAACACGGAATACTTAGCGGCCGTGACGCCGTTTTCCCAATCCTCGTTCGGGTGGCGGCTTTGCATGTAAAGCCCGGGCCGCCCGCGCGTGCGCCTGTCGACTGCTTTGGCAAAGATCCTGTCAATCTTGCCAGGGTTTGGTTCTTGCAGGCTCAATTCCCCGGGCTTGGGGTTCAGGAACGTCTCGTACAGCCGGTCCGCACTGTGCCAGATTTTCCGCGCCACAAAGCAGTCGGACCGCCGCAACAGTTGCAGATGATCGTCATAAAAGATGTGCGGTTTGCCCTGGAAATCGAACTTGGACAGGGTCAGCGACCGGCTGACGATGTTGGTCGAGTAAAGCCGTGCCAGCGTCTGGAAATAACTTTCATCGGGGATCCAGACATGTCTGAAATAAGCGTCGTATTCCTTGCGCTTGGGATCCTGCAGGATTGATGACAGGGTCTGGCGGGTCAGACACCACCACTGGCTGCCCATATGCGGGGTCAGTCCCTCGGGAATCTTGCGCCTGTATCCGATGGCCCTTTGAAATTCGACAAACCGATCAAAGAGATACCTGTTGCGCCGCCATGAAAACGGGAACCGCATGGTAAAGCGTTCCTCGTCGAGTCCCCCAACCGTCCAGGGAACATCCGCCGTTGTCGCGCTTTCGATGTGGTCGGTCCGGGGCCGCGCCTTGAGATAGTCAACCAGTTCCTGCACCGGTCGCAGGGGCAGGCACGACCCGGAGGCAAGATAGACATGGCTCACATCCTCGAACTCGGACAGCATGAGTTCGCTGGCATCCTGGCTTGCCGCCACCAGCCCCCATGTGCCCCAGTCGCACCGGTGCCGCCTTGAAAACCGCACCAACGGATCGTCACTCAAGCGCTGTTTGAAAATCTTGTATCGTTTGGGCGTCACGATCTTGTCGACATGGATTACGACCGGGCATCCCGCCTTGGTCCAATGTCGCGCCACCTGTTCTGCCCGGTGCAGCGCAGTGTGGCACAGCATGACGATCCCGATGCTCATGCCCAGTTCCCCATGGACATCAGGCCGAGGATCTCAAGCTGGCGCCAGTTGATGTATTTCTCGGACCATTTGCACCACAGTTCGGGATGCTCCTGCAGCGCGTTCGCATAGGCCATGTATTCCAGGCTGCCCGCGTAATGTTCACGCCGCTTCAGCTCTTCCAGCGCCTTGTCGCCAAAGGTGCTCAGGAACTTGGTATGCAAAAGCGCGCCCGACGCTTTTTCCCCGCCCCATTCGTCATACACCTTGTTCAGACCGCGCGGCAAAAGCATGTGTGTCGAACTGGCATAGGCATAGCGGTGATGCCATTTGACCAGGGGTATCTTGTTCAATGCCGGTGCCGCTTCGGGCCGGTCCGGAAAGAACACGCGCGCCCGCGGTCCCCCCTGGATCCACAGGTTCTGCAGCAGATGATTGCGCTTGATCGTGTAATTCCCGGAATCGAACCAGCACGCGATCTCAAGAGGGTTCTGCCCGGCCTGGTAGGGCACCGCATCGATGCGCCCCTTGGGATACATGTCCAACAGCATCGCGCTGAAAGACTTGATCGAGGACGCCTCAAGCCAATCGGTCAAAGCGGGCAGGGGGCGCGAGTCGCAGAACGGGTAGACAAAGAATTCATCCGGATCGACCGTCAGGCACCAATGGTCATGGCCATACCTGCGCAGCAGCCAGTTCATCCAATCCATGCCAAAGCGTGACCGCTTGTAGCTTTTCCGCGTATTCCAGACCGATACGTCCGGTTGCTGGGCCAGGAGTTCGGCGCTGCCATCCGTGCTGTCGTTGTCGACAAACAGAAAGTGCGACACACCCATGTCGCGGTAGTATTTCAGGAAATAGGGCAGGCGCACGCCTTCGTTGCGCAGCGTGCAGAACAGCAGGATGTCGTTCTTGCGGATCTGGTTCGTGCGATTGGCCACGGGTTTCAGTTCGCGGCGTTTGCGAAACGCGCGAATGCGCCAGCGTTTCCGCTGAAGCCTGAGCCCATATCTTTGAACCACGCTCAATGGTCAGCTTTCTGTGCCTGCGGTCGCGTCACACGCCGGGTATCAAAGAAGTGTAAACAGCCTGTTGAAATGGCTCCGCCATGTCGGAGCTTCAAATCCATCCGTCAAAATCTGCTCACCGCTCTGGCCCCGGCGTCTTTGCGCCAATTGCTCGATGTTATTGCGCCAAGCGTAGCGGTCTGATTCGCCTGCGTAAATAGGGTAATCCTGCAAGAGCTCCAAGAACGGTGGCAAAGGGTTGCAAATCAGCGGCACATTCAGTTTTGCCGCCTCCAGCGCAGGATAGCCGAACCCTTCGGCGCGGCTTGGAAACAGCAGGCCGCAGCTGTCCTTGAGAAGCGCCCACATGTCCGCATCGTCCAGATCATTGCATTCATGCACATGCACAACGCCCCGGTCCAGCCGGGCAAACACGTCTTCGTTCAGCCAACCGCGGCGTCCGCACAACACAAGCTCTGGCGCATCGGTGCCCATCTCGTCCCACAGGTCGAGCAGGAACCCGATGTTCTTGCGCGGCTCCAGCGTGCCGATGGCCACGAAATACGGCCGGTCCTGCCAAGGTCCGACAGGTGCCGCACCAATGCTCATGTCCGGCAGGCCGGGCCAGATGACATGTACGCGGGACGGCGACAGATGCTCTGCATGCGCCAGACAGCGTTCCCTCGTGTGGGCGGAATTGCAGATCACCAGATCCGCGTATCGATCCAGCCGCTCGAAGAAGCGCCTGAACTTGAGCCGCGACGCTTGCGTTTGCGTCTCGGGCAGGTCGAGCGGGATCGTGTCATGCAGGAATACGGCGATGCGCATGTCCTGACAGGTGCGCAGCGTGGCAATCATGCGGTCATTCAGGTTGGTCTGGCCGACGTTGAAATAAACCGTTCCGGCGGGCAAACGCCGTTGCAAAAGCTGCCGCAGGCGTCCGGGCGTGGCGCGGTCTATCGCGTGCTGTCGCAGCCCGGTCTCTGTCGCACCCCGTTGCCGGTTTCCACGTCTGGTCAACCGCGACAGCAGATCGGTGTCATGCCAGACCGGCTGTTCGCAATGCTTCAGCAGCCGCGCACAGCCCTCCCTGTCCAGCAGCAGATAGCCAAGCTTGGTGCGCACCAAACCATAAACCGGCGTCTGAATGGCGCAAAGATGGGCGATATAGGCGCGTTCGATCCGGTCGATGCCGGTGGGGCGTTGCCCCGCGCGACTGACCGTACGCGTCACATCCAGCAGATGTGCGGCCGCAGGACTATTCGCGGTAGTCAGCAACTTGGTGCCAGCGCCACGCGTCCTCGATCATTTGCGGCATGGTGGATTTCCGGGGTTGCCAGTTCAGCTCTTCCTCGGCGCGATGCGACCCCGACACAAGCTTGACCGCGTCACCTGCACGCCGATCGCCCAAGGCCGTGGGCACATCGCGATTGGTCACGCGGCGCGCGGAATCGATGACTTCCTTCACCGAAAACCCCGATCCGGTTCCAAGGTTGAACACCCGGCTGCCCTTGCCATCCAGCAACCAGCCAAGGCCAAGAACATGCGCATCCACGAGGTCCGACACATGCACATAATCCCGCACGCAGGTGCCGTCTTCGGTTGGATAGTCGGTGCCATAAATCGTCACCCCGTCACGCACGCCCGCCACGGCATCCAGAACGATGGGGATCAGATGGGTTTCGGGCCTGTGAAATTCGCCCACCTCGGCATCGGGATCGGCTCCGGCCACGTTGAAATACCGGAAGATCACATGGCGCAGCCCGTGGGTTTCACCAAAATCATGCAAGATCCGCTCGACCGCCTGTTTCGATGCGCCATAGGCATTGAGCGGTTCCTGCGGTGTGCTTTCGTCGAGCATGACGCCGTCATGGTCGCCATAGGTCGCACATGTCGACGAAAACACGAAATCAAGACAGCCGTGATCCACGGCCGCTTCGATCAGGTTCAGGGATCCCAGAACATTGTTGCGCCAGTATAGCCCCGGCTCACGCATTGCTTCGTCCACGCGGCTCAGCGCAGCAAAATGCATGACGGCCTTGGGTTTGTATTCCTCAAAGGCCGCATCCAGCGCGTCCCGGTCGGCCAGATCACCCTGAACACATGGGCCAAACCGGACGGCATCGCGCCATCCGGTTGAAAAGTTGTCAAATGTGATCGGTGTATGCCCGGACCGCGCCAGTGCCTTGCAGGCATGCGATCCGATATAACCGGCACCGCCGGTCACAAGGATATTCATGGCGTCACTCGGCAGCGTTTTCGATGTGCAACACGGATGCAAGGAAATCGCGCAAATCGTCTTTCAGTTCGTCCCGCGCAAGGCCAAAGGCGACGGTCGCCTGCAGGAAACCCGCCTTGGACCCGCAATCGAAGCGCTGACCCCGGAACCGGTAGCCGTATACACCGGTGCCTTCGATCTCCTGCGCAATCGCATCCGTCAGCTGGATTTCCCCACCAGCGCCGGTCTGTTTCTTGTTCAGGTTCTTGAGAACAACCGGGTCCAGGATGTACCGGCCAATCACCGCAAGGTTGGAAGGCGCCTCGTCCTTGGCGGGTTTTTCGACCATGCCCTTGACCGATACCATCGCGCCCATGTCTTCCTTGACGTCCAGAATCCCGTAGCTCGACGTCTTTTCATGCGGCACTTCCATCGCCGCAACCATGTTGCCACCGGTTTCTTCGTAGGCTTCCACCATCTGTTGCAGACAGGGGGTTTCCGCGGAAATCACGTCGTCCGGCAGCATCACGGCAAAGGGTTCATCCCCGATCAGGCGCCGCGCGCACCAAACGGCATGCCCAAGGCCCAATGCCTTGTGTTGGCGCATATAGGCGATTGCCCCGCTTTCCATATTGGTCTTCTTCAGATCCTCAAGGATCTCGGTCTTGCCCTTCTTGCGCAACTCCCGTTCCAGGATGGGGGATTCGTCGAAATAGTCCTCAAGCGCGCTCTTTCCGCGAGAGGTGATGAAAATGAATTCCTTGATTCCCGCAGCCCGCGCCTCGTCAATCGCGTATTGGACCAGGGGACGATCCACGAGTGTCATAATCTCTTTTGGTACAGATTTTGTGGCCGGCAAAAACCGCGTCCCAAGACCTGCTACCGGAAAAACTGCTTTTGTAACTTTCCTACGCATCAAACCGCTCCTTTAAATAATCGCGTCGTGCAAACGCGCGTATGCCACAAAATTCCTGCCGGTGTATGACATAAGTCCGGAAAAAGGACATTTTGTGGAGAATTCCAGGCTAGTTGCAAGCAACCGGGTCATATTTTGAGCGGATACCGGACAGGCGGCGCAGGCTCTGCATGACGCGCGCATGACGACGCGCCCATTGAAACAGCGGGTCGGTCCGCAGTTCCTTGCCGAATATCCCGCCACTGTGCCACCAATACCCATCCTCCGTGTATGCCACGCGATGATAGCGCGCCGAGGCATCGTAATGAAAGACGGTAACGTTCATGCCGTCCGCCACCAGCTTGCGCGCCTTCTCCGTTGTGACGGACCGGGAACCGGGGCGCGAAACGAGGTAGCCGTGTGGCCGGTCCTTGGGCGTGGGGCGAATGTGGCCCTGTCCGGCCGCGTCGGGCCAGACCGGCGATGGCACAGGTGACCCTGTCCCGCTGTCGTACCCGGCGTTCAATTCCCGCAAGAGGCGTGCAACGTCATCCGGCCCAAGCGTTCCCCTTTGCAGATGTCGCAAAAGCCAGGTGCGCCGCTCTTGCAGAAAGCTGCGGCGCGCTGCGTCGCGTCGCTGCGGCGGTGTATGCTTCTGATGAAACCGGCTGGCCGAGGCCGCAATCTCGAACACGCGCCGTGGTGTGCGATCCTGTTTGCGGTAGATGCTGGCGCCGCTGGCATGATGCACCACCGCATTGGGAACATGCATGGTCCTTCCCCCCGATGCCGCAATGCGCAGGGTCAGATCGGTTTCATCCAGATAGAACGCAAAACCGGGGTCAAACCCGTTCTGCGCGACCAGCACGGATCTGCGAACCGCCATGTTCGTGCCATGCAACCGGGGAAAAAGGTCGTTTTCGACCGGCAGGGCAAAGGGCGTGGTCGCACTATACGGATAGGCAACAGTCCTGCCGCACAGTGTCACCCGTGCTGCCGCCTGCTGCACCGAAATGCCATTGCGCCCAAGCGTCGTTCCACCCGCCTGGGCCACGCGGTGATCCGCGAAGGGCGCGACCAGATGGGCGAGCCATGTCGGTTCAGGCACCGCGTCATCGTCAATGAACGCAACAACCGCGCCCCGCGACCGCGCAATGCCTAGATTGCGCGCCTCCGAAATATTGGCCGCGTCGTAGTCCGTGACACTGACATCCACATCCAGCGGCGTGTGACGTGCCGCCTGAACACCGGCCGGGCAAGCCACCACGACAATCTCGAAGACCGGGTAATCAAGTTGCCCCACCGCCGTCAGGCATCGCCGCAGAAATCGTGGCCGGTCGCGGCTCACGATCACCACGCTGACGGGCAGATCGGACACGGGTCACTCAGACAGGTTCAAGGTCAATGCCCGGTGCCGTGGCCACGAAGAACGGGTTGGCGAAGGTCGGTTTGCCGTAGGCCAGCGGTTGCAGATCATCAAGCCGCAGAACCTGACCGCCCGCACCGTTCAGAACCGCATGTCCGGCAGCGGTATCCCACTCCATCGTCCGCCCGAGACGGGGGTAAAAATCGGCCTCGCCAGTGGCGATCAGACAGAACTTCAACGACGATCCCGCGCTCTTGCTGTCTTTCACCGCGTATTGGTTGATATAGTCATCCGTCGCCTGGTCCCGGTGCGATTTCGAAGCCACCACCATCAAGGCGGCGGTATCGGGCGAAGACACCCGGATCGGCGATACCGAACCGGCCTTGGAGGCATCGAACGGTCCGGCTTCCTCAACGCTGCTTCCATCCTCGAGCGTATAGAACAAGCGCTCCTTGGCGGGCGCATAGACAACGCCGCGCGTTGGCACGCCGTTTTCGACCAGCGCGATGTTCACGGTGAAATCGCCGCGACGGTTGATGAATTCCTTGGTGCCATCCAGCGGGTCCACAATCAGGAAATCCCGCACGTCCAGATCATGCGTGTCCGATTGTTCCTCGGTCACCAGCGCAATATCGGGAAAGGCCGCGCGCAGGCCCGCCGAAATCAGGGCGTCTGCCGCTTCGTCTGCTTCCGTCACCGGGCTTTCGTCGGATTTCGACCGCACGTCAAAGTCGTCGGCGTCATAGATTTCCATGATCTTGTCGCCCGCATCCAGTGCCAGGCGGCGCATGGTTTGCATCAAAACACCATAGTCCAAATCCATCTTTATCCCCTCAATTGATTTGACAGCATGTGCCCCTTATCATTGCGTTAATGAAAGTCCGCAAGAACAGTCAGGGCAACTGACGTCATCAATGCGGGCCGAGGCAGAGGCAAAAGAGCATGTTCCAGAAGTCTGTTCCGTTGAACCGGGTGTCCTCGGCCGTCAAGATTCTGGAACTGATTTACCACAACACGGTCCGGGCAGTGCGTTCGGCCCATGGCAATGCCTTCATGTCCATCGCCGTCAGCGTGTTTCAATCGCTGATCTTCGTTCTGTTTTTCTACGTGATGTTCACCATCATGGGGCTGAAGGGCATGGCGCTCCGGGGGGATTTCGTCATCTTCCTGCTGACCGGTATTTTCATGTTCATGACCCACAACAAGGCCGTGACCGCCGTCATGGGGGCCGAAGGGCCAACATCGGGCATGATGCAGCACGCACCGATGAACACCGCCATCTCTATCGCATCAAGCATGCTTTCGGTGCTCTATATCCAGACCCTTGCGGTGATTTTCATCCTCTTTGTCTATGATGTGGCTGTGAACCCGTACGTCCTGACCGAAGTCGTGGACCCGATGCCGGTGATCGGCATGCTGTTGCTGTCGTGGTTCTCTGGCGGCTGTATCGGACTGGTGTTCTTTGCGATGAAACCCTGGTTCCCCGGCGTTGTGAGCACATTGTCCACGCTCTACAAACGGGCCAACATGATCGCCTCGGGCAAGATGTTCGTGGCCAATTCCCTGCCCGGGTTCATGATCGCCATGTTCGACTGGAACCCGCTGTTTCACACCATCGATCAGGCGCGCGGCTTTGCGTTCATCAATTACGTACCGCGCAACAGCAACTGGGAATACGTCTGGTACTTGTCGCTCGTCTTTTTGATGGTGGGTCTCATGGGCGAATTCTACACCCGCCGCAAAGCGTCCTCGTCCTGGGGCGCGCGCGGCTGACTATGTGACCACCCGCAGGGTCAGGTTGATCCGACCTCCGTTGCGCAACAGGGTCGAACTGCCCGGGCGCACGCGGTCTACCCCGTGGTACGCCATACGCGCCGTTCCGCGCATGACCACCACATCGCCCGACCGCAACCAGACCGATTCTGTCTTTCCGCCCCGCGTGGCATTGCCCATGCGGAACAGCGCGTCATCCCCAAGCGATACCGACAGGACCGGTTGGGTCAGATCGGCCTCATCCCTGTCCTGATGCATCCCCATTCTGGCCGTTTCGGAATACCAGTTGATCAGACAGCACTCCGGCATCCGCGCCTCCGGGATCAGATCGCGCCACAGGGTCAGCAATCGCTCGGGTATGGCTGGCCACGCCACGCCAGACGGATGGGTCGCTTCGTACCGATAGCCCTTGCGGTCACTGATCCAGCCGTATTGCCCGGCGGCGCTCATCCGGACGGACATCGGTGTCCCACGCGGGGTCACGGGCTGAAACAGCGGAGCCACCGACAGGCATTGCCTCAGGTCCCCGACCAGGGCGTCTTGTGCCTCGGGTGACAGCCGCTCCTGATGGATCTCGAAACCGCGGACAGTCAACAGCGTCATGCAGCCACGTTAAAGCGCCTGTCGGCCAAACCATACGAATTTTTCAGAATTTCACGTTACGTGCAGCGCTTGCAGGTGCTGACATGCCTCCTTATATACCGTCCGGACCTGCTGAACGAGACATCGTCAGCGGAACGGAATGCGGGGCGGGATGCCGAAATGGGTCTGTGCCTCGTGACATCGCCTTAAGATACGAAGGGATCGAAGAACATGGCCAAAGTTATTGGTATTGACCTCGGAACAACGAACAGCTGCGTCGCGATCATGGACGGATCGCAGCCGCGCGTGATCGAAAACGCCGAAGGTGCTCGCACCACCCCGTCCATCGTCGCGTTTACCGACGACGAACGCCTTGTCGGCCAACCGGCCAAGCGGCAGGCGGTCACCAACCCGGAAAACACTGTCTTTGGTGTGAAGCGTCTGATCGGTCGCCGCAATGACGACGAAAGCCTCGCAAAGGACCGCAAGAACATGCCCTTCGCCGTGATCGACGGCGGCAATGGCGACGCCTGGGTGCAGGCGCGGGGTGAAAAGTATTCTCCATCCCAAATCTCGGCCTTCATTCTGCAAAAGATGAAGGAAACCGCCGAATCCTACCTTGGCGAAGAAGTGACACAAGCCGTCATCACGGTGCCGGCCTACTTCAACGACGCACAGCGTCAGGCCACCAAGGACGCGGGCAAGATCGCGGGCCTCGAAGTGCTGCGGATCATCAACGA
>CAYZAD010000026.1:0-20930 GCA_964476315.1 uncultured Rhodobacterales bacterium | reverse complement strand
CCATCGCCTGCAGGTTGCCGGTGGGCCAGACCTTCTTGCAGATCCAGTACTCGATATCCGCGATGTCAAAGCTGTCGGGCTGGGTGGCCGCGCGCTGTGTGACGCTGTCGGAATCGAGCGCGGTCATCTCGAGCGTGAAGCCAAGGTCTTCCTTTACCTTGTTGGCCACGTCATTGAGGTTCGACACCCCGGTGCCGAACTGGCGCAGGACGATGTCCTTGGTGTCTTGCGCCCAGAGCATCGGTGCCGGAAACGCGCTTGCGGCAATCGCAGCGCCACCGGCCTTGAGCATTGAGCGGCGGGAATATCCTACCTTGGGTTTTGCCATTGTCTTGGTCCTCTCTGTTGGATCGATTTGGTCTTGCGTGAACAGGCATCGGCCCGGTCAGGCCGTCAGGCGGTGCAACTGCCTGTCATCCCAGCTCAGCCGCACGGCGTCGCCCGGGGATTTCGGGGAAGCGAAAAAGGTGTCTTCGGGCAGCAGCGCGAGCACGTCATCGCCGCTGTCGGTTTTGGTTGTGACGGCCACGGAGGCGCCCTGGTATTCGACTGCGGTGATCGTGGCTGGCGTGCCCTGATCGGAGAACCGGATCGCGTCGGCGCGGACGGTGGCCTTGCCCTCGGGCAGGTCGATGACATTGTGCCCGCCGATGAACCGCGCCACGAATTCGGTGCGCGGGGTGGCCCAGACCTCGCGCGCGGGACCGGCCTGTTCGATGACGGCGTCGTTCATGACGACGATCTCGTCCGCCAGCGCAAGGGCTTCATCCTGTCCGTGGGTCACGTGAATGAAGGTGATCCCGAGTTCGCGTTGCAGTCTTTTCAGTTCGGTGCGCATGCGGATGCGCAGGAAGGGATCGAGCGCGGAAAGCGGTTCGTCCAGCAGCAGCACCTTGGGTTCCGTGACAAGGGCGCGTGCAAGGGCGACCCGTTGCTGCTGACCGCCTGAAAGCTGCGCCGGCAGCCGGTCCGCCAGGTGGGTCATGTCGACCAGCGCCAGCATGTCATCGGCCCGCTGGTGGCGCGCGGCCTTGTCCACGCCCTTCATCCTGAGCGAGAAGGCAACATTGTCGCGGACGGAAAGATGCGGGAAGAGGGCGTAATTCTGGAACATCATGGCGGTGCCGCGCTGCGCGGGTGGCAGAGCCGAGACGTCATGCCCATCAAGAAGGATGGAGCCTTCGCTCACCTCTTCATGGCCGGCAATCATCCGCAGGGTCGAGGATTTTCCGCAGCCTGACGGGCCCAGCAGGCAGACATAGCTGCCGGGGACAAAGACGTGATTGAGGTCTTTGACGGCGACCGTGCTGCCGTAGCGCTTGGTCAGGTGAACCAGTTCAAGATCGAAGCCCGTGCGCATGATGTCCTCTTGTCACTGAACGGGGTCAGGTGACCTGAAAGTGCGGGATGTTGGCAGGTCTTTCGGTCGGGGCGCGGGCCGAAATCATCGTTCGCCCATATTTCGGGCAATTTTGACTGCGAAGTGCACAAATCTGTGCGCAGTATTGTATACAATATTGCCGACGACGGTGGCGATGACCTTGGCTCTTGTCGGGTGCGTGTCGAATCGGAATAACGGACGGTGAGCAAAGGTTGGGGTGAGTGAGGTGTCATGGACGCGGCTGTGACGAAGCATTGGACAAGTGACAGCGTGGCTGCGGATCTTGAGCGCGCGATCCACGAGCATCGTCTGCCGCCTGCCACGAAGCTGGGCGAAGATGAGCTTGGCGATGCCTATGGCATCAGTCGCACCACGGTTCGCGCGGCGTTGCTTGCGCTGTCGCATCGGCGGCTGGTGGAGTTGAAGCGCAATCGCGGGGCGTTTGTGGCCCAGCCCAGCGTGCGAGAAGCGCGCGAGGTGTTCGAAGCCCGGTCCCTGCTGGAACCCCGGACGGCCCGGTCTGCCGCTGAGCGCATGACCGACATCGCGCTGGCGCGGCTGCGCGACAATATCGAACAGGAGCACGCCGCCCTTGATGCCAACGAAGACGGGCGGGCGCTTTTTCTGTCGGGGCAGTTCCATGTCGAGATTGCCCGGATCGCGGATCAAACCACGATCGAGACGTTTGTGTCGGAGCTTGTGTCCCGGTCGTCCCTGATCATTGCCCTGTACTGGCGTCGGCGGGCGGCCTTGTGCGAAACGCAGGCGCATCACGCGCTGCTTGATGCGTTCGAACGCCGCGACGGGGATGCTGCGGAGCAGTTGATGAAGAACCATCTGCTTGATCTCGTGGCCTCGCTTGATCTGCGCAATATCGCGCAGCCGGCAACGTCTTTGCGCGAAGCACTGAACCGATGAGCGACGTTCAATACCGTACGGCAACGCTTGCCGAGGTCCGGTTGATACTGGATTGGGCGGCGGAGGAAGGCTGGAACCCCGGCCTTGAAGATACCGAAGCGTTTCATGCCGCTGATCCGCAGGGGTACTTTGTTGCCACCGTCCAGGACACGCCCATTGCAGCCATTTCGGTGATCAATCATTCCGATGCGTTTGCCTTTCTCGGGCTTTATCTGTGCCGACCCGAGTATCGGGGGCGCGGGATCAGTTTTGGGCTTTGGGCCCATGCGCTTGAGCACGCGGGAGAGCGGACGGTCGGGTTGGATGGCGTGCCGGCGCAGGAAGCGAATTATGAAAAGTCCGGGTTTGTTCTTGTCGGGCGGACGCGCCGCTGGCAGGGGATGATCCCTGCGACAGGTCTGGTCTGCCCGATTGCATCGCCGGATGATTTCGAGGCTGTTCAGCGTCTGGACCGGGCGGCGAACGGGATTGATCGGGATGCGTTTCTGAAGGCCTGGGTGGCGCCGTCTGCAACGCGCAAGACGGTTCTGTTGGTAGAGCAGGACCGCGTTACGGGTTTTGCAACGGCGCGCATCTGCAAGGAGGGGTGCAAGATCGGCCCCATCGTTGCGCCGTCGCTGTCAGCGGCCGTTGACCTTGTGCATCAGGCGGCCGCCGCCGTGGGCGAGACGACGGCCATTGTCGATATTCCCGATACCTGCCCCGATTTCGCCCGGGCGCTGGAAACGGCCGGGTTTGTCGAAACCTTTGCGACAGCGCGGATGTATCGGGGCCGCGCACCAGAGGCCGGGCCGGGATTGTTTGCCATCGCCACGATGGAATTGGGCTAAGCGGTCTTTGCGGTTGCTCTCTTTTCGACCTTCGGTGCGGATTGCCTGATTAATCGATTAACTTAATCATTGACTCGGTGAGGGATTGATTGGTTAATCGATTTATCACGGAGGCCCGATGGTCAGAATCAAGGAAATTGCCGACGATATCGGCGTGTCCACCGCGACGGTTTCGAATGCGCTGACCGGCAAGGGGCGCGTGTCCGAGCAGTTGGTCGCCCGCATTCAGGCCCGGGCAGAAGAGCTTGGTTACCGGCCCAGCATCGCGGCACGGGCGCTCAAGACCGGTCATACGGGGATTCTTGGCCTCGTGATGCCCGACCTGACGAACCCGCTGTTTCCCCGGATTGCGCAGACGCTTTCGATTGCTGCCGAGCAACATGGTCTGGGTGTTCTGATCGCCGATTCCCGGGGCAGTCCGGAAGAACAGAAGGAAGCCTTCAAGCGGCTTCTGGACCGGGGCGTTGATGGTCTTTTGGTCGTGCCGCAAAAGGGGACCACGCCCGAGCCGATGCCGGTTCCCGTGGTGATCGTGAATACAGCCTCCGATCCGATGAATTCGGTCTCTGCCGACCATGCGGGCGGTGGTGCGCTTGTGGCGCGCCATATCGCGGATATCGGGCATCGCCATGTCGTGATCGTTGGGGGCGACCGGGTCTCTGACGTGCAGCGCGACCGGATCGCGGGCATGACGAAAGCGCTTCCGTCCGATGTAAAGGTGCATTGCGTTTGGGGCGACGCCGGTATTGCAGACGCGGTTGCGCAGGTTCAGGCCGGTGCCACCGCGATCCTGACCACATCCGATCTGATCGCGCTTCAGGTGCGGTCAGAGCTGATGCGCGCCCAGATATCCGTGCCCGATCAGGTGAGCCTGACCGGTTTCGACGACATGTCCTTTGCGCCCATCATGCATCCGGCCCTGACGACCGTTGCACAGAATGTCGGTGAGATCGCCCGTCGTGCGCTTGACATCATGGCGGGCAAGATACGCGGCGAAACGCCTGCCCAAGAGGGCGAAACCGTCCCAATGCGCCTGGTTGTCAGGCAATCCACCTCCATCCCGAACCAACCTGCCAGAAGGATACCCAATCAATGACCAGAACCCTGTCCATATTCGCGCTGGGCGCGGCACTTGCAGCGACAAGTGCGGCGGCCCAGGACACGCTGACGATCTCTGTCTACGCGTTTGCGCAGGATGCCTATAAAGAGGCGCTGTACGATCCGTTCGAGGAAATCTGCAATTGCGAGTTGGTGATCGAGACCGGCAATTCGGTAGAGCGGATGGCCAAGATCGAGGCCAATGCCGCCGACCCGGTTATCGATCTTGCGGTGATTTCTTCGCATGACGCGCTGAGCCTTGCCCGCAAGGGTCTGCTGCAGCCGATCGATCCGGCCAGACTGTCGAATTTCGACAAGCTGTACCCGTCTGCCCAGGATCCGATCGGCGATAACATGGCCGTGGGGTATACGTTCTACGCCAGTTCCATTGTCTACCGCGAAGATCTTGTCAGCATCGAAAGCTGGGCCGATCTGCTGGGAGAAAGCCTTGCCGGGAACGTGTCTTTGCCGAATATCACGGGCACCCAGGGGCCGCTGACGCTGATGATGCTGGACAAGGCTGCGGGCGGTGACGGCAGCGACTTTTCGGCGACGATTTCTGCCATCGGGGAAAAGGCGGATGACATTGTCACGTTCTATTCCCGGTCTTCGGAGCTGGCGCAGCTGATGAACCAGGAAGAGGTCATCGCGGCCCCGGTTGGGCGGTTTGCCTGGAGCCGTTTCAAAAGCTCGCCCCTGCCTTTCGCCTGGGCTGATCCTGCCGAGGGGCAGGCGGGCGGCATGAACGTGATGATCATGACCGCAGGCAATGGCAATGAAGACCTGGCCTATCAGTTGATGGATTACTGGCTGTCGACCGAGGTACAGACCCGTGTGGCCGAGGCCCTGATCGACAGCCCGGCGAACATGGAAGTCGAGGTGAGCGCCGAGATTGCCGAGAACCTGACCTATGGCGCAGAGCTGATCAATTCGCTGAACATCCTTGACCCGGCGGCGATCATCGACAGCCGCGATGGCTGGGTCGAACAGTGGAACAACGAAGTCATCCGCTAACCGTCAGGCGCGGGGCGGCCGCTATGGCCGCCCCATGCAGATCGCAGAAAGCCCGTCCGCATGTTTCTCAACCGTTCAGAAGGTCTGGCGCTGGCGTTGCCGGCCGCGCTTTTCACGTTCCTTGTGTTCCTGGTGCCCGTGGGCATCCTGCTGTCGGTTGCGTTTCAGTCCGAACCGGGGGTCTGGAGCCTTCAGGGCTATGTCGATTTCTTTGCGCAACCCCTGAACCAGACGGTGTTCCTGCGCACTCTGAAGCTGGGTATTATGGTTGCGGGGGCGTCGGCGGTGATCGGCTATCTGGCGGCGTTCTGCATCGTGAACCTGCCTCCGACGTCCCGGGGCCGGATTTTCGGGCTTGTGGTGCTGCCGTTGATGATTTCGCCGGTGGCGCGCACCTATGCGTGGATCGTCATTCTTGGCCGGACGGGCCTTGTGAATGACGTGATTGTCGGACTGGGGCTGTCGGATACGCCGATCCGGCTTTTGTTTACCGAAACGGCGGTCTTTATCGGTCTTTTGCAGCTGTTCCTGCCTTTGATGATCATCTCGCTGGTGTCAGCGATGGAAAACATCCCCAAGGATGTCGTGCCGGCGGCCCGTGTTCTGGGGGCCAGCTGGTTGCAGGTTTTCTTTCGGGTGATCCTGCCCCTGACCAAGGAAGGTCTTGTGATCGGCGGTACGCTTGTCTTCACCGGTGCGCTGACCGCTTACATCACCCCGGCGATCCTTGGCGGGTCGAAAGTGTTGATGCTGGAGACGTTGCTTTACCAGAAGGTCAATGTGTCCAATGACTTCGTATCGGCAAGCGTGATTGCCATGATCCTGATCGTGATGTGTTTTTCGGCCAATCTGGTGTTGAAGCGTATCGCGTCGGTGAGGAGCTAGGCCATGTCCCGACTGACGATCTGGCTGATCCTTGGGGTGACGCTGACCTTTCTTATCGGTCCGTTTCTGATCGTGATCCTGGCGGGAATGTCCGCAGGCGAGGCCCTTGCCTTTCCGCCGCAGGGCCTGTCGCTCAAGTGGTATGCCAAGGTTTTCACGGTCGAGAGTTTTCGCGCCAGTTTTGCGCTGTCGCTGTTCCTGGCGATCTTTGGAACGCTGGCTGCGCTGCTGATCGGGATACCGGCTGCCTATGCGCTGAACCGCTATGACCTGCCGGGGGCCGAAACCATCCGCACCATCGTGGCCGCGCCGATCATCGTGCCGGGCATCATCGTGGGGCTTGCCCTGTTGCGCTATTTCGTGGTGCCGCTGGATGTCACGATCACGATGGCGCTTTTCGTGACGCATACGGCGCTGGTGCTGCCCTATGCCGTGCGGGTGGTGTCTTCGAGCCTGAACAACCTGCGCGCGGATATGGAGGAGGCTGCGGTCATCCTGGGCTGCACGCGCCTGCAAGCGTTCAACAAGGTGGTTCTGCCAAACATTCGCGGCGGTATCCTTGCGGCGTTCATCCTTGGCTTTGTCACCAGTTTCAACGAGGTGCCGGCGTCGCTTTTCCTGTCCGGCCCGGGGGTGCGGACGTTGCCCATCGATATGCTGTCCTACATGGAAATCACCTTTGATCCGTCGGTGGCCGCACTGTCGGCGCTGCTGGCCTTCATGTCGGTGGCCATCGTGTTTATTGCCGAACGGCTTTTGGGGTTCTCTCGTTATGTCTGATGCTTTTGTATCGCTGTCCGATCTTACCCTGGCATATGGGGCGACGGTTGCCGTGCCGGGGCTGAACCTTGATATTGTGGAAGGGGAGTTGATCGCGCTGCTTGGTCCTTCGGGATGTGGCAAGACCACGACAATGCGTGCGATTGCCGGGCTTTTGACACCCGCAAGCGGGCGGATCGTGATTGACGGTGTGGATGTCACCCGGACGCCTGCGAACAAGCGGGGGATTGGCCTCGTCTTTCAGTCTTACGCGCTGTTTCCGCATCTGAGTGCCTTCGAGAACGTGGCGTTTGGGCTGAGGTTGCAAAAGCTCCCCGATGCCCAGATCCGCGCCAAGACCGAAGCAGGCATGGCGACGGTGGGCCTGACCGGGTTCGAGGACCGCAAACCCGCCGAGATGTCGGGCGGGCAGCAACAGCGCCTTGCCCTTGCGCGGTCGCTTGTGATGCAGCCCAAGGTGCTGTTGTTGGATGAACCCCTGTCGAACCTTGATGCGCGGCTGCGCCTTGAAATGCGCAACGAATTGCAGCGCGTGCAGAAGGACACCGGGATCACGATGGTGTTTGTCACACATGACCAGTCCGAAGCGTTGGCGCTGGCGGATCGGATTGTCCTGATGAAGGACGGCAGGATCGAGCAACTGGGCACGCCTGCCGATCTTTATGCGCGGCCCGCCACGGCCTTTGCGGCGGAGTTCATGGGGTTCGAGAACATCTTTCGCGTCGAGGGGGCGCACCTGGTGTCCGATCAGGGCCGGTTGCCGGTGGCGTTCGAGGCGCAGGCCAACCTGCTGGCCTGGCGTCCGGGTGGTGTGTCAGTCGGGGCCGGGCCACATGTGGGGCGTGTTCTGGCCAGCAGCTTCGCAGGGGGCCATCGGGAATATGTCCTGGACAGCCCGTTGGGGCAGATCAAGGCCGACGCGCCGATCGAGACGCCAGAGGTCGGCATCGGTCAGGATATTGCCTTTGATCTGCCGCAGGCCACGGCGCGGTGTCTGGTCGGGTGACGGGGATCTGGGTCGATACCGATTTCGGGTTCGACGACCTTTGGGCGTTGCTTGTGCTGCGGCACCTGGGGTGCGCGGTGGCCGGTGTTTCGCTTGTCGCGGGCAATGCGCCTTTGCCGCAGGTGATCGCCAATGCCATGGGGGCCAGGCAAGCCTATGGGTTCGACTGGCCGGTCTGGCAGGGGGCAGGGCAACCCCTGGCGCGCGACCCGGAGACGGCGCAGCGCATTCTCGGGTCGACGGGTATGCGGAGCAGGGGGCGGCATCTGCCGGACGCGCGATCTGAAAGGCCCGGTGACGATGCGGTCGGTGCGCTGGCAGACTGGCTTGCCGGGAACGGTTCCGATCCGTGCGAGGTGCTGGCCCTGGGGCCGTTGACCAATATTGCCCTGCTCTTGCAGCGCTGGCCCGATCTGGCGGACCGGATCGCGCGGCTGGTCTGGATGGGGGGCAGCAGCGGTGCGGGAAATCATACGCCCAAGGCCGAGTTCAACGCATTTGCGGATGCGGAGGCGCTTGACTGTGTTCTGGCCGCCGGTCTGCGCCTTGATGTCGTTGATTTGCAGTTTTGCCGTGGCGTGACCTTTGGTGATGGCGATATGCCCGATACCGATCTGCTGACCGGCGATCTTTTGGGTGGGTACCTGGATATCGCGCTGGAGCGGGGACGGGCGGGCATGGCGATCTACGATCCCCTCGCCGCACTGGCACTGGCCGCGCCGGACAGCATCGGTTTTTCGGACTGCACCATATCCGTTTCGACCGAGGCCAATGACACCTATGGTGAGACACGCGTGTCCGAGGCCCGCCGGGCGCAGACAAGACGGGCCGTGGAGGCGCGCGGGGACCTTGCGCTCATGTGTTTGAGTGCGCTGGAAAAGGAGGCTTTGGATGGCCGTGGACAGCGACCTTAACGCACCGGACCTGCGGGCGCGGGCGGTCAGGGCGGCGCAGGGTCTGGCTCCGTTCGATTTGCTTGTCACCAACGCGCGCCTGCTGGACATGGTGACCGGCCGCGAACGTGCCGCGGATATCGGCGTTGTCGGCGGGCTGATCGCGAGTGTGCATGCGCCCGATCCTGCGCGCGACGCGGCAACCCGTTTGCATGCGGAGGGGCGTTTTGTGCTTCCCGGGCTGATCGACACGCATATGCATGTGGAAAGCTCCATGGTGACCCCGGCGGAATACGCTGCTGCCGTGGTGCCGCGCGGGGTGACAACGGTTCTTTGGGACCCGCATGAATTCGCGAATGCCTGTGGGCTGACCGGTGTCGACTATGCCATCGATGCGGCGCGGGAGGTGCCGCTGCGCTTTCTGACGCTTGCGCCGACCTGTGTGCCCTCTGCCCCCGGATTTGAGACCAGTGGCGGGGATTTCGGCCCGGATGTCTTGTCGGACCTTCTGGCGCGCGAGGACATTCACGGCGCTGCCGAGATGATGACCATGCAGCCCTTGCTGAGCGGCGATCCGCGGGTCGCAGGTATCGTCAATGCCGGACTGGCCAGCGGCAAACGGGTCTGCGGGCATGCGCGCGGGTTGAAGGATGGCGCGTTGGCGGCCTACGCGGCTGCAGGCGTTGAGACGGATCACGAACTGTCCTCGGCCGATGATCTTATGGCCCGTCTCGAAGCGGGCCTGACCGTGGAACTGCGTGGATCACATGCGCATCTGCTGCCAGAGTTTGCGCAGGCGCTGATCGCATTGGGGCATTTGCCGCAAACGGTCACGTTTTGCACCGATGACGTGTTTCCGGATGACCTTGCGATGCAGGGCGGGCTGGACCACATGGTGCGCAGCATGATCCGTCATGGGCTTCCGAAAGAGTGGGCGTATCGTGCGGCGACGCTGAATGCGGCATCGCGGATCGGTCGCCCCGATCTTGGCCTTGTCGCCCCCGGCAAACGCGCCGATTTTGCGCTTTACGACGATGTTGAGGATGTGCGCGCCAGTTTTGTCGTGGCGGATGGCGTGATCGTGTCCGAGCGCGGCGCGCTGAGCCGTCGCTGCCCGGCATCGGCACCGCCGGCATCGCTCTTGGCCTCTGTTGCGGTCGGTGAATTGCGACCCGACGACTTTGAGATCCGGGCCGACGGTACGACAGCGCGGATTGCCACCCTGTCAAAGCCGCGGTTTCCGGAATGGGGCGCGCGGGAGGTCGAGGTTATGGCGGGCAAGGTGGTTTTGCCGGACGACATGATCCGCATGGCCGTGGCCAACCGGTATGGCCGCAACACCCCGGTTCGCGTGGCATTGCTTGAGAACTGGGGGACATGGAGGGGGGCTTTTGCAACGACGGTGTCGCATGACAGCCATAACCTGACGGTGTTCGGGCGCGATCCGGTGGATATGGCCCTTGCGGCCAATACCGTCCGTTCGTCGCAAGGGGGATTGTGCGTTGTGTCGGGTGGGCGGGTGCTTGCCCACCTCGCCCTGCCGCTGGCGGGTTTGGTGAGTGATGCGCCCCTGTCCGAGGTCGCCAAGGGCTTTGCCGATCTGCGCCGGTCGCTTGATGCCCTTGTGGACTGGGCGCCGCCCTACCTTGTGTTCAAGGCGCTTTTCGGGGCGTCCCTTGTCTGCAATGCGGGGCCGCGCCTGAGCGATGTCGGGCTTGTCGATGTTTTCGAGGCGCGCATTCTCGATACGCCGGTGGCGCCGTCGTAAGGCGCGCAGCGCATGCGGCAAGTCAGGGCGCTAGCCCGTGACCGACCGCAGAACGTAGACCGGGCTTGACCACGCCTGGGTGCCATCTTCGAGCGTGACGCGCACGTAATAGGGATTGTCGCGCCCGTCCTGCGGCGACAGCGTGCGTTCGATTGTGACCGATTTGTGCGGGTTTTCATCGGGAAGCCGGAACAGCCGGATGCCACGCGGCAGGATGTCGGAGGCGTCGAGGATCGTATCCTCGTAGCCGATGCTTGCGAGGTCGACCGTTTCGTTGATGAGCGCGGTCTTCAACGTGACGCTGCCCGACCGGCTGTTTTCGAGTGTTGCGGTGAAACCGGCGAAGTTTCCGGTGGTCACCGATTGCCATGTGACATCGGTGCCCGAGTCCAACCTGAGCGTCTTGTCGCGGTTGAAGAAATTGACCGGGATTGCGGATGTGACGGTCGCGCCGTCGAAATGTGCGGAGCCGTCCCAGGGCACCGCGCGGAAGCGTCCGCGGTATTCGGCCCCTTCCCAGAGAACGCCAATCCGGTCACCCAGATCGCTTTCTGCGTAGGGGCGGTGGCATTCCACGTGGTCGAGCCCGTTGAATATGTCGATGCACCTAACCGGAGACGCCGCTTCGACCGTCATCCGCAGATGGGCATCGCCCGAAGGCAGATGGACGATGTCGCCCATCATGGCATGCGAACACGGGCGGGTTTCGCAGTCTTCTGCCAACAGCGGATCATCAAGATATTGCGTGGCCGGTGCATCGAAGGACATGGATACGTCAAGGCGCATCCGTCCGCTTGGTCCGCCATTGGTGGCGTAGTGATGGCGGGCATTGATGCAGTCGATCAGGCTTTGCCGTGTCAGGTCCGGCATCAGGAAACAGGTCAGCCCGCCAACGGCCCCGAACCACCCCGCGCCGGGATAGCTGGCGCCGGGGCGGCCCTTGTGACCGTCCGAGTTGCCGATGATCCCGACGCGATAGCCGCTTTTGAACGCGTCCTGGACGATCCATTCGAAGGTGCCCCAGGCCGAATGCACTTCGACCGATTTTTCAAAGCGGCCATCATGCGCCATGGTGATGTCGGCATAGCGGCCGCCGCAATGCGCAAAGCAGATGACATCCCATTCTTCATTCTTTGCAAAAGCTTCGAACAGTTCGCCTGCGGTATGACAATCGGTGTCGATGTCGAACTGGTCTTCGATCAGGGCATGCGAGGACCGCCGCATCGTGCGGCCTTCGACGGGGAAAAAGACGTTGCGATCCCCGCCCAGTGCGGTGTTGCCGGACCATTCGTAGCCCGGCAGCGTGACGAACTCTCCGTCCTTGTTGAAATGGGCCGTGACCTTGTTGAGATCTTTCCAGAACGTGTCCGTCATCTGGAAATCGTTGCCCTGATGCGCGCAGGCGTCGAGGAAAGCCTTGTCCCGACCGAAGGTGAAATAATCCGCAGCGCTGTTGGTTCCGAGGGTTTCATCGGATTGGCCGTGCAGATCCCCCCAATAGCTTTTGAGGGCAGGGGCGGTTTCGACCGCGGCAGGATTGCACGCCGTCACAAGGGTCCCGTCGGTGTCGTGCAGCGTGATTTCGAGCGGGCCGTCATGCTGCGCGATCAGATCGGGAATGACGGTGGCAAAGTCGCCTTCGGTGACCTTGATCCGGTCGGGCAGGTTCTTGATCGGCTGGCTGGATTTGGGGACGAGAACCCTGGAGGCCTTGTTCGTGGGGTTGCCCCAGGTGTCCTCTGCCTTGATCTTGAGCTTGAACGGCTCGCCGCTCGAGATGGTTGACGGAATGACCGCGACCCATGTTTCAGGCGCACCGGGCACAATGGAGATGGCGGGCTGTTCTGGCAATGTCTGGAAGTTGTAGGTGGCAATCGGGTCGACCAGCACGCGGAATTCGTACCGGTATTCGCAGAAGGTTTGCAGCCGCATGCCCGGTGATCCGTGATCGGTCACGCCAAACCGCACGGTGATGGTGTCGCCTTCTTTCATGAACCCCTTGACCACCTTGATCTGCAGGGTGCGGTCCCATGGCCGGATGTTGCCCTTGGGATCAAAGCGCGCCTGCAGCACCGCGTTGTTGGAGGCCACGACCTCGGTATAGCCGGGGGCCTTTGGATCATCGAATTGCGGGTTTGTCTGGTCGGTCGCAAAGCGCCAGACGATCCGAATGCTGCCGCTGTCGTCCACGCCGAAACGACCGGCGGTATAGGTCAGGGTGAAGCTTTGGTAGCTGCCTGCTTCGAATGCACCGGTCTTGTCGAGAACGGCCGTGCCCAGATGCGACGGGTCAATCGGCGTGCGCAACGCCCCGTTATGCATGTCGAGGGGGGTCATCATCGCGTTCGGATCGGTCATGTGGTGCACCTTCTGGCGTGGTCGGGATCGGGGTTCGTGTCACGGAAGCACGCGCTTCGTGATGCATACCATACCCGCCCGGTCGCTTCTGACCAGTCCAACCTGCATGCCGGTATGTGCTTGGGCGCGCCCGCTTATTCGGCTGGCGAGAAGCCCGCGATGAGTTGCTTGAGGCCGAGGGTGGCGCCTGCGAAGATCGCGATGAACGCAATCGGGGCGCTGTAGGCGAGGGTTGAAAACGCCGCGATGCCCTGTCCGACGCTGCAGCCGACGGCGAGGATCGCGCCCGGACCCATCAAGGCGGCTCCGCCGATCTGGCGGCGCAGTTCGCGGGGGTCATCGCAGGCTTCCCAGCGGAAGTGGCCCTTGGAATACGATCCCAGTGCCGCGCCGATCATGACACCGAGCACCGATCCCACGCTGAAGGACAGCGTGTTTCCGGAGGCTGTCATGAAATAATACATCGTGTCGCCAATCGGGGCGACAAAACTGTGGGTTTCAATGGGTTCAGGTTCAAAGCCGGTTGTGGCCACCCAATAGGTGCCGATCCATCCGGACACGACGGCCAGACCGACGACAGCCCCCCAGATGACGTGTTTGGGGGACTGGCGCATTTCTGGTTTGGCGAGTGCCCAGCCCATGATGCAAATCCCGACAGCGCAGGCCGTCACCAACGGGGCGATCCCCAAGAACCGTTCGACGAGATGGCCCAGCCCCTGCGGCGGTGCAGTGCCCATTTCCACCGGGAACAGCCACACGCGCAGATGTGCAAGCGGGCCGGACATGACGAAGTAGGCAGAGAGGCCCATCACGATGACGATCACGAAAGATCGCAGGTCACCGCCGCCCAGACGCGCGAGCGCCCCGTAGCCGCAATTGCCGCTCAGGGCCATGCCGTAGCCGAACATCAATCCGCCGATGATGGTGGCAAGCGGGTTCCAAGTACGGTCGAGATAGGCGGTTTGCGTGGTGTCGAACATGCCCGTCGCCATGGCGACATGGGTGCCGATGATGGCTATGCCAATGGCGATGCCCCACATGCGCAGGCGCCGGTCATCGGCACCGTAGAGAACGTCTTCGATGGCGCCCAGCGTGCAAAACCGGCCGATGCGCGCAGCCAGCCCAAGGGCGATACCGCCAACAAGGCCTATCAAGGCCACGGTGTTGGCTTCTCCAAGCACATCCAGCATATCGGTTCCTCCCAAAGACCGATGGCTGGCGATGCGATCGGTCAGTCTTCCCTGCAGAACAGGTCGTAGACCACTTCCATGATTTGCTTTGGCCGGTCGTCTGTCAAGCTGTAGTAAATCGCCTTGCCGTCACGTCGGGGTTTGACCAGCCCTTCCAGTCGCAGACGGGACAGTTGCTGCGACACGGCGGCCTGCCGTGACGACAGAAGCTCCTCGAGCTCTGTCACCGATTTTTCGCCGGACGCGAGATGACAGAGGATCATCAAACGGCCTTCGTGGCTGATCGCCTTGAGAAAGTTCGATGCCGCCTGAGCGTTCTGCATCATTTTGTCCATGTCTTCGGCGCACATATTCTTGTCGAATACAGGCAGACGCGACACAGGCTCTGTGGCGGTGTCAACTTGAGTGGTCATATGGAGGGTCATATTCTGTTAACTCGCTTGCTCCAAGGAAATTCCTGCACGTTCGAACATCTTGTTCAGCAGTCCCCAAAAAAAGTCTTCACCCGGGTATCCTTCGATCCGGCCCACCTCTGATCCGTTTTCGACCAGGATAAAGGTCGGGGTAAAGCGCACCCGCTGGGTGAATGTAATCTCGGGCATGTCTTTGTGAAGGTCATAGCGGCGCAAAGGGGCGGTCTGGCCCTCTGCCGTCTTGGGATAGATATGCGCGATGTCTTCATGCCACCGCGCGCACCAGATGCAGCCCGATTCCTCTGCCATCAGCAGATATGTCTCGGACGCGGCTGCAAAGGGCAGCCATGTCAGGACGATGACAAGAAACGTGCGCAAGCGACTCACAGGCAAAGCTCCGATTGACGGGTTCGTACTTTTAATCATAATCTAATGTTTGAATATCTCAAGGCAAGGAAGCGTGCCGACATGTTTGACGTCACATATTTTGGCGCAATGCTGGCGGGTTTGCTGTCTTTTTTGTCACCATGCATACTTCCGATTGTGCCGTTCTACCTCAGCTACCTCGCTGGCGTCAGCATGAATCAGATCTCGGCGCAGGCCGAAATCTCGCGCGATGTCCGGGTGCGGGCCTTTGTGGCCGCCTGTTGTTTCTCGCTTGGGGTGATCACGGTGTTCATGGGTCTTGGTGCCACCGCGACGGCATTTGGCCAGATGGTGCGCGAATATTTCGATATCCTGCGCTGGGTGGCGGCGGCGATCATCATCGCGATGGGGCTTCACTTTCTGGGGGTCGTTCGGATCGGTTTCCTGTACCGCCAGTTTCGGGCGGATGCAGGGGCGACGTCGAATGTCGGCTTTGTCGGGGCGTTCGTGATCGGGCTTGCCTTTGCCTTTGGCTGGACGCCCTGCGTCGGGCCGGTGCTGGCGGCCATCCTGTTCACGGCCGCCGGTCAGGACACGGCGGTGCAGGGGGCCAGCCTGCTGTTCACATACGGTTTGGGCATGACGCTGCCGTTTATCGCAGCCGCCTTGTTCATCGGTCCGTTCATGGGGTGGATGGCGCGCTTTCGCCGCCACCTCGGGCTGATCGAAAAGATGATGGGCGCGCTCCTGATCCTGTTTGGCGTTCTGATTGCCACCAATTCCATCAACTACATCGCCCAGTGGATGCTTGAGCATGTTCCTTGGTTCAGCACCATTGGTTAATCCCGGGAGGACACCATGACTCGTTTTTTTGCCGTTCTGACGTCTCTGTTTCTCGCTGTGCCGGCAATGGCGACCGTGCTGGGGGATGACGGCCTCCACAAGACGCCCTGGATGCGCGACACGTTCAAGGACCTGTCCGAGGACCTGGCCGAGGCGAATGCCGAAGGCAAGCGGCTGATGGTCATCATCGAGCAGCGCGGCTGCATTTACTGTTTGAAGATGCACGAAGAGGTGTTCGTGCGCCCCGAGATCGCGCAGTACATCGAGGACCATTTCTTTGTCGTGCAGATCAACATGTTCGGCGATGTCGAAGTGACCGATTTCGACGGAACGGCCCTGCCCGAGAAAGACATGGTGAAGCGGTGGGGCGCGCTGTTCACGCCCAGCATCTATTTCTTTCCCGAGGAGGTTGCGGAAGACGTACCCGCGCACCGTGCGGCCGTGGCCAACATGCCGGGGGCCTTCAGCGCGAACATGACGCTGAACATGTTCACCTGGGTTGTCGAAAAGGGCTACGACGGTGACGAGCCGTTCCAGAAATACCATGCCCGCATGCTGGAAGAGCGGAACAGCCAGTAAGTTTTTCGCAGGCATTTTCATAAGTTGCACGAAATGCTGCAGCTGCGAACAAATTTAGAAATTCATGTAGTTGAATTTGTTGTTGCGTTATCGTGAATGTGTACATTAGTGTACCCGAAGGACCGATAAGAATCGTCCATGGGAGGGCGCATGAAAAATGTAATTGGACTTGGGCTGGTCGCGACATTCAGTGCGACACTGGCGTTTGCGGAAGGGGTCAAACCACAAGAGGTCGTGTATGCCGATGGTGCCGTTTCGACATCATTGAGCGGCATGCCGGGCGATCCCGCCAACGGCGCCGTTCTGATGAACAAGGGATCGGGTAACTGTATCGCGTGCCATGCGGTCAGCGCGCTATCTGACCTTCCTTTCCACGGCGAGGTTGGCCCGTCGCTGGACGGCGCCGCTGATCGGTGGTCCGAAGCCGAGCTGCGCGGGATCGTTGCGAATGCCAAGATGATGTTCGAAGGCACAGTGATGCCGGCATTCTACAAGACCGAAGGGTTCACCCGCCTTGGCGATGCCTACACAGGCAAGGCGCATGGCGACGGCGAGGTGCAGCCCCTTCTATCAGCGCAGGAGATCGAGGACGTCGTCGCGTTCCTTGTGACCCTGAAAGAAGAGTAACGCGAAACATTTGGAGAGTTCCATGGAACTGACACGGAGAAAAATTCTCGCAATTGGGTCCGGCGCGCTCGTCGCGTCGAGCTTTGCTGGCCTGCCGGCTTATGCAAGCCTGACCGACGAAGCCATTCAGAAACTGACAGGCGGCGCTGATCTGGGCGAAGGTGCGATCACCATCACGGCCCCCGAGATTGCCGAGAACGGCAACACCGTTCCGATCGAGGTCAGCGCGCCCGGCGCCGTTGCGATTACGCTTTATGCGGATGGCAACCCGGTTCCGGCGGTTGCGACCATCAAGTTTGGTCCGCTCGCGGGGTCGCGCAGCGCATCCACACGTATTCGTCTGGCCACCACCCAGAACGTCGTTGCCGTCGCTGAGATGGAAGACGGTTCGTTCCAGAAGGCGTCGGCCAATGTGAAAGTGACCATCGGCGGCTGCGGCGGCTGATCTGAGAGACGAGGAGAAAAGTTATGGCATCTGGTGTAAAACCCCGCGTCAAAGTCCCGAAATCGGCATCTGCTGGCGATGTGGTCACGATCAAGACCCTGATCAGCCACACGATGGAAAGCGGTCAGCGCAAAGACAGTGATGGCAACATCATTCCGCGTTCGATCATCAATCGGTTCACGACGGACTTTAACGGTCAGAACGTCATCGACGTGACGCTGGAACCCGCGATTTCGACAAACCCGTATTTCCAGTTCGAAGCGATCGTACCCGAGTCCGGTGAGTTCAAGTTCACCTGGTATGACGACGACGGGTCTGTCTACGAAACAAGCAATAAGATTGAAGTCTCCTAAGAGGACAGGGATCTCGCCAGGGAGGGACGAGAATGAACTTGAAACCATGGATTGCAGCGGCGCTCGTGAGCGTGGCCGGCGTTGCGGTTGCACAGGATGACAATACGCTGTCGATCGACGGCGAAGTCTTTGTCACCGAAACCGAAGCGCCCGCGCATCTGGAGAACATCAGCACGATCTATTCGGGCTGGCGGTTCCGCACGCCCGAAACCCAGGCACTGCAACTCGACGATTTCGACAACCCGGCCATGATCTTTGTCGATCAGGCGCTGGACCTGTGGGAAACTGTCGATGGCACGGAAGGGCATTCCTGTTCATCCTGTCACACGGGCGGACCCGAGGAGTTTGCAGGGCTTCATGCCGAGATGCCGAAGGTCGTCAATGGCAAGCTGGTCGTGATGGAAGACCTGATCAATTCGCATCGCCAAGAGGTGATGGGCGCAGAGCCGTGGAAATGGTCGGGTGCGGATATGCAGGCGATGGTGGCCCTGATCGGGCTTCAGTCGCGCGGCATGCCGATGAACGTCAAGATCGACGGCGATGCGGCTCCGTTCTGGGAGCAGGGCAAGGACATGTACTACACGCGTTACGGTCAGCTTGAGCTGTCCTGCGCCAATTGCCATGAAGACAATTATGGCAACATGATCCGTGCGGACCATCTGAGCCAGGGTCAGATCAACGGCTTTCCGACCTACCGTCTGAAGCAGGCCAAGCTGATTTCGCGCCACAACCGGTTCCGTGGGTGCATCCGCGACACGATGGGCGAAACCTTTGCCGAGGGTTCCGACGAGTTCCGCGCGCTGGAGCTTTACGTGGCCAGCCGTGGCAACGGGTTGGACATCGAAACACCGGCCGTTCGACAGTAATCAAACGACGATGGGGCCGTGCCGAGTGCATGGCCCCTTTTTTCTTCGCGTATAAATTCAAACATACGCATATGTATAAAGGGCTGAAAAGACATGATCTCGCGGCGCGACTTCTTACAGGTGGGCATGGCGGCTTCGGCGCTGGTCGGGGCCTCTGGCTTTGGCAATTGGGCGCGGCTGGCGGCACAGCAAACGCTGACCCAGGACCAGCTTCTGCAATTCGACACGTTCGGCAACGTATCCCTGATCCACGTCACCGACATCCATGCGCAGCTCAAGCCGATCTATTTCCGCGAACCGTCGGTGAATATCGGCGTTGGCGGCAACAAGGGCGCCGTGCCGCATGTCACGGGGGCGGATTTCCGCAAGCTTTACGGGATCGATGACGGCAGCCCAAGCCACTACGCGCTGAGTTCCGGGGATTTTGCATCGCTGGCACAGGCCTATGGTCGCGTCGGTGGGCTTGATCGTGTCGCGACAGTTGTGAAGGCCATCCGCGCAGACCGCCCCGACGCCATTCTGCTGGATGGCGGCGATACATGGCACGGGTCGTATACCTGTCTCAAGACGCAAGGGCAGGACATGGTCAACGTCATGAACGCGCTGAAGCCTGACGCGATGACCTTCCACTGGGAATTCACGCTGGGGTCGGACCGGGTGAACGAACTGGTCGAAAGCCTGCCGTTCGCGGCGCTGGGCCAGAACATCTTTGACGCGGAATGGGATGAACCCACCGACCTGTTCCCGCCCTACACCATGTTCGAACGCGGCGGCACCAAGATCGCGGTGATCGGTCAGGCCTTCCCGTACATGCCGATTGCCAACCCCGGCTGGATGTTCCCGGAATACGCCTTTGGCATTCGCGACGAAAACATGCAGGCCATGGTCGACGAGGTGCGTGCCGCAGGGGCGGAATGCGTCGTTGTCCTGAGCCATAACGGCTTTGACGTGGACAAGAAGATGGCGACCGTCGTGTCCGGCATCGACGTGATCCTGTCAGGCCATACCCATGATGCGCTGCCAGAGCCGGTGCTGTCGGGCGAGACCCTGATCTTCCCGTCCGGTTCGAACGGCAAGTTCGTCACCCGCATCGATCTGGACATCCGCGACGGGCGAATGATGGGCTATCGGTCGAAACTGATCCCGATCTTTTCCGACGTGATCGCACCCGATGCCGAAATGGCGTCTGTCATCAACGAGCAGCGCGCGCCGTTCGAGGCCGAAATGGCCGAGGTGATCGGCCAGACGGACAGTCTTTTGTACCGTCGCGGCAACTTTAACGGCACGTGGGACGATTTGATCTGTGACGCACTTCTGTCCGAACGCGATGCCGAGATCGCGTTGAGCCCGGGCGTGCGCTGGGGCCCGTCGCTGATCCCCGGCCAGGACATCACGCGTGAGGATATCTTCAACGTCACCTCGATGACCTATGGCAAGGCCTACCGGACCGAGATGACCGGCGACTTCCTGAAGGTCGTTCTGGAAGACGTGGCAGACAACATCTTCAACCCGGACCCGTACTACCAGCAGGGCGGTGACATGGTGCGCACAGGGGGGCTTGGCTACCACGTCGACGTGAGCCAGCCGCAGGGCAGCCGGATCAGCAACATGACACTGCTGTCCACGGGCGAAGCCATCGACCCCGCGCGCAATTATGTCGTGGCGGGCTGGGCCTCGGTCAACGAAGGCACGGAAGGTCCGCAAATCTGGGACGTAGTGGAAAGCCACATCCGCAAGATGGGCACCGTCACCGTGAAGCCCGACAACAACAGCGTCGTCGTCACCGGCGTTTAACCAAGGGAAACCTCAGAAATGGATGACATGTTCAAACCATCCCGACGGGCCTTCCTTCGCGGAAGTGCAGCCGTCGCTGCGGGAACCGTCGCAGGCGCGGCGTCGGCCAATGGGCCTGACCCGCTGATCACCGAATTGCAGGATTGGGCTTCGTACACCGGTGCCGGTGTCGACGAAACGCCTTATGGCATGCCGATCAGCTACGAGTCGCATGTGGTGCGCCGCAATGTGGAATGGCTGACGGCCTCTCCGATCTCGTCGATCAACTTTACCCCGATCCATGCGCTGGAAGGCACGATCACGCCCCAGGGCTGTGCGTTCGAGCGTCACCATTCGGGTGCCATCGAGCTGCGCAAGGAAGACTACCGGCTGATGATCAACGGGCTGGTCGATGAACCGCTTGTCTTCACCTATGGGGATCTGGAACGCTTCCCGCGCGAAAACCACGTGTATTTCTGCGAATGCGCGGCCAATACCGGCATGGAATGGGCGGGCGCACAGCTGAACGGCGTGCAGTTCACCC
>CAYZAD010000025.1:0-21092 GCA_964476315.1 uncultured Rhodobacterales bacterium | reverse complement strand
CGGGCGTTTTCCTCGAGCGCTTCGTCGCTCAGGTGGTGCCGTTCGATTTGTGCCGGGTCCATGAGAAGCCCAAGCGGCGGCAATTCGTAATCCGCCTCACGGTCCTCGAACTGCAATTGCGGCTGCGCCTCTTGCTGCGCCCGTTTGGACGGCTGCAGGGGTTTGCGCTGCGGCTGCTGCACGACGCGTTTGGTCTCTGGCTGCGGAGCAGGGATCGGAGGCACGGGCGCAAAGGCCGGTGCCGTGTCGCCGTAGTCATCCCAGTCGGACATGTCGTCAAATACGTTCTCGTCCGGCGCGTCGATGTCATCGGGCCGATAGGCCTCGGGCTGATAGCCTTGGGAAGGAGCGCTCTGGGGAGGATGGGCCGGGGCCTTTGCAGTGACCGGCGGTTCGGCCCGCAGGGCTGCGGCGTCACGCGCTGTCAGCGGCGGTTCCGGGGGCAGCGGCTTGGGCGAAAAGATCAACGGGTCCGGGCCACGGCCACGCCCCTTGGTCAGCGGCGCATGGGACGCCGAGGTCACCGACGGGTTCTGGCGCACGCGGGTCTTGATGGCATTCGCGATCTTGGCGCGCACACGGTCGTCCTCGGGCACTTCGTCGACAAACCCTTCGGGCCCGTGGGTTTCCACCAGTTCGGGTTCGGGATCGGCCCGGCGGATCAGCGATGGCATCTTCGCAAGAAAACCCGTCTTTTGCGGTGCCGGTGCGGGCTCTTCGATGACATCGTCGGGCATCTCGGGGCTGTGCATCGGCGGCGGTGCCACGCGGGTCACACGCGGTTCGGCAGGAATGGCGGCCTGGGCTGCGGCCCATTCTGCGGCCTCGGCCTCTTCCTGCGCGCGCAGGGCACGCCGTTCGGCGTTCTTTTCTTGCAACTGGCGGGCCGCCGACAGCGCCTGGCTTGTTCCTTTGCCCAAGACTGACAAAAGCGTTGCGTAGACCATGATCACGCCAACAATCAGGAACCGGGCAAGGCGCGACAGCTCGGTCCGGGTGAAGCCCAGCACGAAGGCCCCCATCACCAGAACGATCCCGCCAAGCAGCACCATCATCAGTTTGAGCGCGAGTGTTGTGCCCAAGGGCAGCACTGTCAGGATCGAGCCCATCATCATGTCGCCGAATAGCCCACCCAGACCGAAACTATGCGTCCAGACCGCGCTTTCAGGCACGCCCGCCGCATAGACAGCGGCAAGCGCCACCCAGATCGGCGCGAATATCAGGCAGGTCAGCGCGCGCTCTTCGCCCTTGTGCAACGCGAACCGTGCGCCCCAGACCAGAAGAACCAGCGCCAGACCCCAGCTTGCCCAGCCGACAATCATGAACAGCGGTGCTGCGATGGACGCGCCCGGACGGCCCAGCCAGTTCTGCACCGGCGCATCCGTGGCCGAGAGCCAGCTTGGATCGGCCGGCGAGTAGGAATAGATCATGGCAGCCGCCATGGCCCCCAGTGCCATCAGGACAAGGCCCGCAAGCTCCTTGCCGCGTTTTTCAATCGCAGCCTGCATGTTGCTGTCGAAAAGAGGGTCACGCCCCCGCGCCTGATATGCCATGTCTCGCCTCTTTATTGGTCTTCACCGCCGTAAAGGCAGTCCCTGATCTGCGTCAGGCCGCGTTCGGTTTCGTCTTTCGGGGCCACGAGGGCGACCCGGATATAGGTCTTGCCCGGATTGCCCATTTCGGTGTCGCGCGACAGATATGCGCCGGGCAGCACACGGACACCGGTCTCTTTCCACAGCTTGAGCGCCGCCGCCTCGCCATCTTCGACAGGCAGCCACAGAAAGAACCCCGCTTCCGGGGAACGATAGCCCGGCACATTGCCGAAAATGCGGTCGGCCATGTCGAACTTCTCGGTATAAAGCGCGCGGCTTTCCACGACATGGGCTTCGTCCTGCCAGACGGCTTCGGCCACTTTCTGCAACGGCAGGGGCAGCGGCGTGCCTGCGTAATTGCGCAATTGCTGGATGTGCCTGAGCGTTTCAGGACCGCCCGCAACGAACCCCGACCGCAACCCCGGCAGGTTCGACCGCTTTGACAGGGAGTGAAAGATCACAACCCGTTCCGGATCGGCGCCCATCTCGTGTGCGACCTGCAGAGCGCCGACAGGCGGTGTGTCCCGGTAGACTTCGCAATAGCATTCGTCAGCCAGGATCTGGAAATCATGCTTTTCCGACAGGGCGATCAGCTTTTGCCAATACGCCCGGTCCGCCACCGCACCCTGCGGGTTGGCCGGGGAACAGATGTAGGCCAGCGCCGTGCGGTTCAGCACATCTTCGGACAGGCTTTCGAAATCCGGCAAATGGCCGGTGTCTTCGGTCGCATTCACGAAGACCGGTTCTGCCGCCACGGAAATCGCCGAGATCAGGTAGACCTGGTAAAACGGGTTCGGCATCAGGACGACCGGCTTTTGGCCGTTCTTCGTCTCGGGGCAAAGCGCCATGCCCGCGTTATAAAGACCTTCGCGTGTGCCGTTCAGCGGCATGATCTGGGTGGCCGGATCAAGCGGCACGCCATAGCGGCGCTGCACCCAGTCCGCGATGGCCTGTCGCAACTCGGGCGTGCCTTCGTTGGGCGGATACCTGTTAAACCCATCCACGTTTGCGGCAAGAATATCGGAAATCCAGGCAGGAAACGCGTGCTTGGGCTCCCCGATGGTCATGTGAATGACGGGGCCACCCGGTTCATGCACGTCCAGAAGGGCGCGCAGACGCGGGAACGCATAAGCCGGTAGGTTCGAAAACCGCTCGGGAAACATAGCCAATACTGCCTCAAGGTCGGGATCATTGGTGTCCCGTTTGACACCAAATTAGCCAAGTGGTGGGAACGCGTCCAGAAAAAGAGCGCGAGGATCAGGGGGTTGTGGCTTTCAGGCCAATGCCTGTTCCGCCGCCTTGCCCAACCGCAGCAGACGGCGCTCTTGTCGTGGGGCCGCCATCAGGGACACACCACAAGATGCTGTGCCGGTCGGCAGTGTCAGCGCACACAACCCCATCAAATTGCCAATCCGGGTATTGCGCAGCGTCAGCAGGTTCTCGGTGGCGAAATAGTCTTGATCCGTCAGCAAGCGTTCCACGTTTGGCGGCGCGATCGGACTGGTGGCGCACAGGACCGCATCAAAGGCGGCCGTGGCCTCCAGATAGGCCGCACGATAGGCTTCCAGTTTTTGCCAGGCGGCAACGTAATCGGCACCGGTAAATGTCTTGCCAGAGCGGAACCGTTCGCGAACAGGGTCGAACATGAGGTCCGGATTGGCCTCGATCACGTCTTTCCATGTCCCGTAGGTTTCGCAGCCATACAGGATCAGGGCGAGGTCCATGGACGATGCCACTTCCGGCACAGCCACCTCGGTGATCTCGGCTCCGGCTTCGCGGAAGCGGGTCACGGCGTGTTCCAGCCCGGCGCGCGGCGCATCGCGAATGTCGTCAAAGGCCGTGGTGGTCAGCACCGCAAGGCGTTTCCCCTTCAGCGAAACAGACGCAAGGTCAACCGGGCTGTCGTTCTTCATGGCCGCAAAAAGCAGCGCCGCATCCTCGACCGTGCGGCAGAGCGGCCCAACCGTATCGAACCGCGCGGCAAGGGGCACCGCCCCCTTGAGGCTGAGCACACCAGAGGTGGTTTTCAGCCCGACCAGATCGTTCCATGCCGCCGGAATGCGCACCGACCCGCCGGTATCCGACCCGATGCCCGCCGCCGCAAGGCCGAACGCAACCGAGGTTGCCGCGCCCGAGGACGATCCGCCCGGCGCCAGTTCAGGATCGTGGATATTGGGCGGTGTGTCCGTTTTCGGGTTCACGCCAAGCCCGGAAAACGCCAGTTCCGTCAGATGGGTCTTGCCAAGACAGACCAACCCCTGATGGGTCGCGTTGACAAGCACCTCTGCATCGGCGTCCGGCACGCGCCCTTTCAGCAGTTGGGTGCCTGCCTCGGTCGCCACGCCCGCGGTGTCGAACAGGTCTTTCCAGCTGATCGGCACCCCGTCGAGCGGCGAACGTCGCAGCTTGAGCCGTGCCCGTTCCTGTGCGGCTTTTGCCTCGGCCAGGGCCCGGTCCGGCGTCAGACGTGCGTAAATGCGGCGCCCGTGTTCATGCCCTTCGATCGCATCCAGGAATGACTGCGTCAGTTCCACCGGATCGATGTCGCCTGCCGCGATGCCGCGCCCCAGATCGGCGGCCGTCATGCTGTGCCACTCACTCATCCGATAACTCCCCTACCCTGCGTTTCCGCGACGGTAGCGGCAGAGGGGCGCATGGACAATCCCGACGCGCCCTCCATATCCAGAGCCATGAGCAAATCTTCCGATCTCCTGATTGTCGGCGGTGGTCTGAATGGTCCCGCCCTTGCCATCGCGGCGGCGCGGGCAGGCCTGACCAGCACCGTCATCGACGCCCAGGCCGAAGGTGCGCGCCGCGCCGACAATTTCGACGGGCGGTCCTATGCCTTGGCGCTGACGTCGGTGCGCATGCTGGATGCATTGGGCCTCTGGTCCGATCTCAAGGCGGACGCCCAGCCCATGAACGAGATCAAGGTCAGCGATGGGCGCGCAGGCGATGCCGAGGTGTTCCTTGGCCTGCATTTCAACAGCGCCGAGATCGAGGAAGGCCCGATGGGCCACATGCTCGAGGATCGCTACCTGCGCCGGGCGCTGCTGACCGCGATGCGGGATGAACCACGCATCACTCATATGCCGGGGGAAACGGTGATTGCGCAGGACACGAATGCAAGGAATGCGTCGATCACGCTGGCCTCGGGCGCGGTGCTGACCGGGCGGTTGATTGTCGGTGCCGATGGCCGCCAGAGCGGGTCCGCCACCCGCGCCGGGATCCGCCGCACGGGGTGGGACTATCCGCAAACCGCGCTGGTCTGCGCCATCGCGCATGAAAAACCGCATGGCGGCGTTGCGCACCAGCTTTTCATGCCAGCCGGGCCTTTGGCGATCCTGCCGCTTTCGGGCAATCGGTCCAGCATTGTCTGGAGCGAACGGCGCGACATTGCACAAGAGATCAACGCGCTGCCGGAAGAAGACTACCTGACCGTGCTGCGCCCACGGTTTGGCGATTTTCTGGGGAAGATTTCGCTGGCCGGTGAACGCTTTACCTACCCGCTGGGCTTGACGGTCGCCAACCACTTCGTGGCCGACCGCCTTGCGCTGGTCGGGGATGCCGCCCACGGGATGCATCCGATTGCAGGGCAGGGTCTGAATGCCGGCTTGCGCGACGTCGCGGCCCTTGCCCATGTGATCAGTCACGCCACCCGGCGCGGCGAAGACATGGCCAGCCCGCAAGTGCTGTCGCGGTACGAACAATGGCGGCGGTTCGACACGGCCACGCTGGCGACGGCGACGGACGTGTTCAACCGCCTGTTTTCGAACGACAGTTCGGTCCTGCGCATTGGGCGCGACATCGGCATGTCCGTTCTGAACGCCATTCCCGCGGCGCGGCGCAGCTTTATCCGCGAAGCCGCCGGTCTGAATGGCGACCTGCCCGACCTGATGGCAGGCTGACCCCCGCCCAAGACAGATGACATGGCACGCAGTCCATGCCACAAGCGCTGAAAACGTGAGGGTGACATGGACCAGAAATGCGCAATCGTGACAGGGGCGGCACGCGGAATCGGGCTGGCAACAACCAAGCTGTTTCTTGAACAGGGGTGGCGGGTCGCCATGGTCGACCGCGATGCGCCGGAACTGGCCCTGCATGAGGGGCTGGCCGATACGCTGCTTGTGCCCCTGGATATTTCCAAACCCGACGATGTGGCCGCCATCATGCAACAAACGACCGATTGGGCCGGACGTGTCGACGCGCTGGTCAATAATGCAGGCGTTGCCGAATTCGGCCCCGTCGAAGACACCGATTTCGCCATGTGGCGGCGAGTGATGGACACCAATCTGGATGGAACATTCCTGTGCACACAGGCGGCAACTCCCGCGCTCAGGCAGACTAAGGGCTGCGTGGTGAACATCGCGTCCATCAGCGGTCTGCGCGCCTCGACCTTGCGTGTGGCCTACGGCACCTCCAAGGCCGCCGTGATCCAGCTGACCAAACAGCACGCCGCCGAACTGGGGGAATACGGGATTCGTGTGAATTGCGTCTGCCCCGGCCCGGTGCGCACAAAACTGGCCATGGCCGTGCACAGCCAGGAAATCATCGACGCCTATCACGACGCCATCCCGCTGAACCGCTACGGATCGGAACAAGAGATCGCAGAGGTGATCGCCTTCCTGTGCTCGGACCGCGCGTCGTATGTCACCGGGCAGGTGATCGCGGCGGATGGCGGGTTCGAAAGCACCGGGGTCGGGCTGCCCGCGCTTCGGGTCTGAGCCAGCGCTGTTGGTGTCACGGCCAACTCTGGTATTGACGCCGCCTTAACCGTGGTGCCGCCCGGGTGCCTTGGCCGCTGGCGATGGCTGCGATAGGGTTTTCGCATGGCAGGCGGACAGACCCCAAGCATGAGACCGACACGATGATCAACTGGCAAGGGTGGATGGCAGGCGCGGTCCTGAGTGCCATAAGCGCGTCGCTGTCCTGGGCGGACACGACCTGCGCCGCGCCGCCTTTCGAAAACCACGCCGAACTGCACAGGCTCCATGCCATGCTGTCCGATACCATCGCGCCTTTTCCCCACCTTGCGACAACATTGAACAGCGGTCTTCACCTGTGCCTGTCCGACAGCATGGTGACCGAGCGCGGCTATTATGAGCCCGAAGGCCGTAAGGTGGTGCTGTCGCGGGGCATGTCGCCGGGACTGACGCTTGCCGTTGCCGTGCACGAGCTGCGTCATGTCCAGCAGTTCGACATCGGAAGCTGCCCAAGCCTTGATCTGGCGATGCAGGACTATGCCGAGGCCGTTTTTGCCATGGAGGCGGACGCCAGTGTCACCAGCCTCGTGGTGGCGGCCTATCTGCGGGACACCGGCAATGCAGCGATGTGGAACGCGCTTGCCAACTGGCCCATGCAGGCTGACCTTGCCGCGCGGTTCGAAGCAACGCTATCGCACACATCCAGCATCGCGGACGCCGCCTCAGCAGCCTTCACGCAATGGTACGCCAGTGATGAACGCACAGAAAGCTACTATTTTGCGGCGTGCTCCAACTACCTTGACCAGATCGACCGCGAACACCGGGTTCCGCAATATAACAGCCTGTCTGAAGACTATTACAAAAGCCTGTGCCGGTTGCCGGACGGACGCCGGTATCCCTGCGCAAGCCCGGCGCAATAGCCCCTGGCACCAAAGAAAGCCCGACGGCGGCGGCGTCGCCGGGCCAGATCGTCACATCACTGGATGCGCATTCCGTTCGCCAGAACATGCCCCTGTTCGTTGATCCGGATCGACGATGTCAGGCTGTCGGGCCCGTCACCCGGTACGGCAAACATGCCCATCATCATCCGGGCCCCCATGGCATCCTGCGCGGTCAGCACGCCCATCGCGATCAGCTTGTCGATCAAGCCGTTCGCGCCATCCAGCGACAGCGTGACCTCGCCGTTGGGACGTGGGAAGCCGCCAAAAGTCTGAAGGTCTGAATTGTCGAAGGTAAAGGCCCCCGATCCGCCCAGCTTGGCACCTGCCACCTCGACCGTCAGGTCCTCGAGCGTCAGGGCGTTCAATTCTCCGGGGACGCCGCCGGTGGCCTCAAGCTGGGCCATGGCGACCGGATCAAGCAGGTTCACAAACGGCGTGACCTTGCCCGTCATGCGCAGGGCAACCGTCGCCGGGTCTCGCGGCAACGCCGCGCCCGGGTCGAGCATGTTCCACAACAGTTCGGACATCTCGAAACCACCAAGCGTCACGCCAAGCGCGATGTCTTCCGGGGTCTCGGACACCGCGATGGGCGCTTCGACGGTGAACCCGGTGCGCGCCATGCTGACGCTGATGGGGACCATCATTTCCGACCCTGACATGGACAGCGCCTGATCCGTCGCCGCGAATTCATAGCGCAAGGCCGCATCGTCCATCGCAAAGCCCAGGCTGACCGCCCCGGTCTGCGTTGTCCCCGACGTGGTTCCCGAAGGATCGGTCACGGCGAACTCCATCTGGCCATTCGTAAAGGACAGGGTGCCGTCGGTGGCAAAACCGGATGTCAGGCTGGCCGGATCGGACGGGTCGAACCCTTCGGGCAGGGTTGCAGAGCTGTTCAGTTGCGCTGTCGCGACAGAGCCTGTGACAAGCGCCGTGTCATCGCTGTCCGGGTCATTGAAGACCAGGTCATAGGACACCCCTGCCATGGCGAGGTCTTGCGTTATCTGCTTGCTGCCCCCCTCCGTCGTGGACGCAGTGCCATTCACATCCTGCATTACAACGTCAAAACGCGCCGCATCCCGTCCGATCGGGGCGCCATTGATGACAAGCTCGGCCAGCGACAGCGACAGGCTGTCTGCCGAATAGGCGTACAGCATCGTATCCACGTCGCCGGACACCACCAGTTCAAGCCCGGAATTGGCGTAATCGATCTGCATCGACACGTCGTCCTCGCCCTCTGGCGCAGCGGTGATGGCAATGGGCATCACCTCAGGGAACGTCACACTGACCGAACCGTCGTCGTTCTCGGCAAAGGACAGGTCGTCGATGGTCACCGTGACACTGCCGTTCTCCTCTGGCATGGCGATGGCCATCGTGATGCCGCTCACGTCCAGTCCGTTGCCGGTCGGCGTTTCGGTTGCGCTCACCGTGTATCCGAAATCCTGCATCAGGCTCTGGATTCCGGTCCAGACCTCCTCTGCACGAAGATCGGCCCAGGCTGGCCCGGACGCAATCGTCAAAGCCAGAATGGAACCCGTCGATAGTCGGCTAAAGCGCGGCATGGTGCTATCCTTGTGATCAAATTCCCGGGCGCAACTTCGGACGCCACCCACACGGGGTCAAGTGGGTGGACCCCCGGCTTTTGGCACAGTAGCACTGAACCCAGCAAAAGGAGTACACCGGATGACCGATTTGACCGGAAAGACCGTCCTGATCACCGGAGCAAGCCGCGGTATCGGCGCAGAGGCTGCGCGGGTTTTTGCCGATGCAGGCGCGAATGTGGCGCTGGTGGCGCGCGGCGCGGATGCCATTGCCGATATCGCGGGCGAGATCGGCCAACGGGCAGTTGCGATCCCCTGCGATATCAGCCGCTACTGGGAGGTCGAGAAAGCTGTCGAGAACTGCGTTACCGCCTTTGGCGGGCTGGACATACTGATCAACAATGCCGGCGTGATCGAACCCATCGCACGGATGGAAGACGCCGATCCCGAAAGCTGGGGACAGGTGATCGACATCAACCTGAAGGGAGTGTTTCACGGCATGCGCGCGGCGTTGCCCGTGATGGAACGCGCCGGAGGGGGAACCGTTCTGACCGTCAGTTCAGGGGCCGCACATGGCCCGGTCGAAGCGTGGTCGCATTACTGCGCCTCCAAGGCAGGTGCCGCCATGCTGACCATGTGCCTGCACAAGGAAATGGCCGAAAAAGGCATCCGCGCCATGGGCCTGTCACCGGGCACCGTCGCCACACAGATGCAGAAGGAAATCAAGGCCAGCGGCATCAACCCCGTCAGTCAGCTTGACTGGTCGGTGCACATCCCGGCGGACTGGCCCGCCAAGGCGCTTTTGTGGATGTGCTCGGCCGAGGCCGATGCGCATCTTGGCGAAGAAATCTCGCTGCGCGACGAAGACATCCGCAAGAAGGTGGGCCTTACGTGATCGACGTTTCGAACGACGGCACTCTCTGCACGCTCACCATCAACCGGCCAGACAAGGCCAATTCGCTGACTGGCGACATGCTGGAGGCGCTGTGCACCGGTGTCGAAGCCGCCCAAGGCGCCCGGGCGCTGGTTCTGACCGGGGTCGGCAAGGTGTTTTCCGCCGGGGCCGATCTGGATGCGGCACGGGCGGGTCTTGCGCTCAGCCCGCTGTGGGAACGCCTGTCGGGCGCCATTGCCCGGCATCCGGGCCTGACCATCGCCGCGCTGAACGGGACGGCGGCAGGGGGGGCGCTGGGTATGGTTCTGGCATGCGATCTGCGCCTTGCCGTGCCCGGCACCAGGTTCTTTTATCCGGTGATGAAGCTTGGCTTTCTGCCGCAGCCGTCCGACCCGGCACGCCTTTCAGCCCTTGTCGGGCCGTCGCGTGCCAAGATGATCCTGCTGGCAGGTCAGAAAATCACGACCGAAGACGCATTGGCGTGGGGGCTGATCGACAGGGTGGTTGCGCCGGACGCGCTTTTATCCGCGGCCCAGGACCTGACCCAAGACATTTGCGCGGCCACCCCCGAACACGCCCGCGCCATCAAGGGTCTGATCGCCCAGACCCTGCCGTGATGATGCTTGACCCGGCCGTCTGGCCACTTAGGTTGGCCGCAGCGCCGCGATAAAGGAAAACGTCATGCCCCAGCACCTGCATATCGTCTTTGGAGGAGAGCTGGTGACCCCCTCCGAAAACGTGTTCAAGGACCCCGAGAACATCCATATCGTCGGGATCTTCCCGGACCGCGACAGCGCGTACGATGCCTGGAAGAACGAAGCCCAACGCACCGTGGATAATGCGCATATGCGCTATTTTCTTGGCGATCTTCAGCAACTGATGGACGCCAGTACGCACGAGCCCGAAGCGTAGGACTGACCGCTTGGCGCGCCGGCCGTTCAGTCTTACCGCGTATCTGGCGCTGGTGCGCGGTCGTAACCGACTGGCGGGCGCGGCGCAAAACTGGCCGGACCGCCCGGACCAGGCCTTGCTTTGGCTGCACAGCGACACACGGGCGCGACTTGCCACCCTTGCCACGCTGATCACGCGCCTGCGCATGCAGCGCGACGACTTTGCGATGCTCTTGACAGCCGATGCAGCCGAGACCGATCCCTTCGACATCGATGACCGGCGCGTCGATCCGCCCCCACCGGAAAACCTGGGCGATATCCGGATATTCCTGCAGCACTGGCGTCCCGACATGCTGATCTGGGCCGGGAACGGCCTGCGCCCGGCATTGCTGCACGAAACCGCCGCGATGGGCACGCATATGATGCTGGTAGACGCCGCAGACGCACCGTGGCGACAACCCTCCAAGGGGTGGCTGCCGGATGTGTCCAGCGCGGCTTTGGACACGTTTCACCGGATCGTTGCGCAAACCCCGGATGCAGCGCAGCGCATGCGCAAACTGGGCATCCCCGACAACCGCATAGAGGTGGCAGGCCCGCTGGAAGAAGAGGTGTTTCCCCTGATCAGCCATGATGGCCTGCACGAGGAAATGACCTCTTCGCTTGCCGGGCGCCCGGTCTGGCTTGCCGCCTGCATCCACCTTGAAGAAGCAGATGCCGTTCTGCGCGCGCATCGCCGTGCCGCGCGATTGGCCCATCGGTTGCTTTTGGTGATCGTGCCACAGAACCCCGCCGATGAACCCGCCATCGCTTTGGCGACGCAGGAAACGGGCCTGCGCCTTGCCCGCTGGGACCACGGAGAGATGCCCGACGAGAACACACAGGTGCTTCTGGCGGGCGATGACAGTGAACTTGGCCTGTGGTACCGCCTGGCCCCGCTCAGCTTTCTGGGCGGGTCGCTCGCCGGGTCGACGGGGGGGCAATCCCCGATGATGGCGGCGGCACTTGGGTCGGCCATCCTTTATGGTCCGCATGTGGGTCAGCATCTGGACGCCTATTCGCGCCTTGTCTCGGCCGGGGGCGCGCGGATCGTCAAGGACATGGAATCGCTCAGCAGCGCCGTCACCCATCTGATCGCACCGGATCGTGCAGCCGCAATGGCCCATGCCGGATGGAGCGTCGTGTCCTCGGGGGCGGAAACAGCCGATCTCGTGCTGACGCAGATCGATGAATGGCTCGACGCCATCGAGATCCGGCCATGAGACCGCCTGCCTTCTGGGACGCCCCACCCGACCGTCCGGGCCTCTGGCCAAGGCTTCTGTCACCACTGGGCGCGCTTTACGGCTTTCTGACGGCGCGGCGGTTGGCGAAACGCGACGGGTACAAGGCCCCCGTGCCGGTGATCTGTATCGGCAATGTCAACGCGGGCGGCACGGGCAAGACACCGACGGTGATTGCGGTGCAGCAAATGCTGATGGACCTCGGCGTGACGCCGCATGTGGTGTCGCGGGGCTATGGCGGCGCGCTCACCGGTCCGGTGCAGGTCGATCCGAAAACCCACAGCGCGGCCGACGTCGGGGACGAACCGCTGCTGTTGTCGGCCTTCGGCCCGGTCTGGATTGCCCGGAACCGCGCAGAAGGCGCGCGCGCGGCCTGTGCTGCGGGGGCAGAGGCGATCCTTCTGGATGACGGGCTGCAAAACCCCAGCCTTGTGAAAGACCTGTCGCTGGTCGTCGTGGACGCGGCAAAGGGGTTTGGCAACGGGCGCTGCATTCCCGCTGGTCCGCTGCGCGAGCCCGTGTCACGCGCCATGGCCCGGTCCGATCTTGTCCTGTCGATTGGAACGCCCGAGGCGCAAGACAGGTTTCAACAAAGATGGGCAGGCCATGTGACACGGCCCCGGATCAAGGGGCATCTGAGCCCGCTGCAGACCGGGATGGACTGGCAGGGCCTGCGCTGCCTTGCCTTTGCCGGCATCGGCCATCCTGAGAAATTCTTTGCCACGCTGCGCGGGCTTGGCGCAGAGCTTGTCCATGCAGAGGCGTTGGACGATCACCAGCCACTGACACCGGCCTTGATGGCACGTCTGGAAAAAGACGCGCGGGCGGCACGCGCACAGTTGGTCACCACGGAAAAGGACGCCGTGCGACTGCCGCAAAACTTTCGGATGAAGGTGCTGACGGTGCCTGTCCGCCTTGTCCTCGAAGACGCCACGCCCCTGAAAACAGCGCTGACACGGCTGTTTTGATCCCTATTCCGCGACCAGCGGCATGTCATCGGCCTGACCGGTCGCCGCGATTTCGGCGATGACACTGCGCAAAAGCTTGCGGAAACTGTGGAAATTCGCGTTCGGGCGCACCTCGCGTTCATCCATGTAGATCGACCGGTCGATCTCGATCTGGACGGCGTGCTGGTTGCGGGACGGACGCCCATAGGCCTGGGTGATATAGGCCCCTGCAAAGGGCGTGTTGCGCGCCACGACCAGTCCGGCATCGGTAAACGCCGCTTCGATCTGGTCCACGACCGTCTGGCTGGCAGAGGCACCGAACCTGTCCCCCAAAACGATCTGCGGCCGCCGCGCGGTGGATTTGGCGACCCCGTCCAACGCTTCGTGCGGCATCGAATGGCAATCGACCAGGATCGCCTCGCCGAACCGCGTATGTGCTTGCTGCATGAGCTTGCGCAGTTGCTGGTGATACGGGTGCCAGAATTGCGCGATCCGGCGTTCCGCCTCGGCCAGGGGCAGTTTGCCGTGATAGATCGGACGCCCATTGGCCACCACGCGCGGCACGACGCCAAGGCCCGATGACACACGCGGATTGTGGGTCTGTCGCCGGACGCCCTCGATCAGCGCGGGGTCCAGTTCTTCGGCGCTGCGGTTCAGATCGATATAGGCGCGCGGTGCCCCGGCCTTGATGAAGGGCGCGCCGAATTGCGGCGCACAATCGAACAGCCGGTCGACGAATGCATCCTCGGAAGACCGAATCGTCAGCTCGTCCAGGGCCGTATGACGCAGGAATGACCAGGAATAATCCCGCCCGGAATGCGGCGACGCGAACACCACCCGCGAGGTATGGGCTTCCGGCTGTACGAGGTGGTAAGCGACTTTCGGCATAAGCCCTCCGTTACGCGATAACATAGACTGATTTTTTCTGTTTCCAAAAGCCCTTGATCCCCCTGACGACTCCTTTTATAGACCGCTCCACCGGCGCGACTTCACGCGCCCCTTTTATTTGGGGTGCGTGAATCGGGTCGGGTCAAAGGGCGATTAGCTCAGTGGTAGAGCACTTCGTTGACATCGAAGGGGTCACAAGTTCGAACCTTGTATCGCCCACCATTGAATTCGCCGTCTCGGGCTTCGGCTCGGGGCACCCGCAACCACCAAGGCGCTCGCGCGCCGCGATAAGAGGAGAGACCCGATGAAGGTCAAGAACTCGCTTCGTTCGCTGAAGAACCGCCATCGCGACTGCCGCGTTGTGCGCCGCAAGGGCCGCGTTTACGTCATCAACAAGACGCAGCGCCGGTTCAAAGCCCGCCAGGGCTAAGCGGAAACCGCAGTACAGTTGAAAAGGCCACCCGCGTTCCGGGTGGCTTTTTTCGTTTCAGGATCCACGCACGCAGGCGTCAGACCCACATCGCATGACGCCGGCCAGACACCCGGCGGATATGACGTCATGGCGCAGGCAAGCGACTTGCCCGCCCTTGGTCCGTCGCGTAGCTGAGAGGATCCAAAGAACGGGGACCGCCAGGATGACCACAAGCAAGCTTGCCATCGGAAGCATTTTCGTGGGCTTTGCTGTGCTTGGGCTGAAAGGTCTGGCCTACTGGATCACCGGTTCTGTCGCCCTTTTGTCGGACGCGCTTGAGAGCACGGTCAATGTCGCGACGGCCTTCGCCGCACTCATCGCGATCCGGGTCGCGGCCAAACCTGCTGACGACAACCACCCCTACGGTCACCACAAGGCGGAATTCTTCAGCGCGGTCCTCGAGGGCGTGATGATCATCGTCGCGGCCCTGCTCATCTTTCAGGAGGCCTTTCACGGCTTCATGGAACCCAGGGCCCTTGATGCCCCGATTGAGGGGCTGCTTGTGAACATGGCAGCAACCGTTGTGAACGGTCTTTGGGCGTGGGTGCTGATCACGCGGGGGCGGATACAGAGATCACCGGCTCTTGTGGCCGACGGGAAACACCTGGTCACGGATGTCGTGACCTCTGTCGGGGTCGCCATCGGTGTTCTTCTGGCTGTTGCGACGGGGTGGTGGATCCTGGACCCGCTGCTGGCCACCCTTGTGGCGGTGAATATCCTCTGGTCGGGATCCAAGATCGTCAAGGAATCGCTCAGCGGTCTGATGGACGAGGCTGTGCCGGATGAAACGCTCGACATCATCCGCAAGGTCATCGCCTCGGAATCGGGCGGCGCGATGCAGGCGCATGATCTTCGGACACGCCACGCCGGGGTGGTCACATTCATCGATTTCCACCTCGTTGTGCCCGGTGACACAACGGTGTTCGAGGCCCATGCAATATGCGACCGGATCGAGGCGGCCCTGAAAGAAGAATTGCTGGACGCCAAGATCTCCATTCACGTCGAACCGGAACACAAATCAAAAGACGCCGGCGCCATCGTTCCCGATTGATGCTGCTGTGCCGCTGTCATCCAGAATGGACCGGTGGCGGCTTTGGTCCCACGGGTCACTTTCACTGAGCCTCCACCCTGCATCCTTGGGGGGCCACACCCCAATGGAAAGCGCGGTACGTCAGCCAATGAATACCTTGCCTTCGGGATAAGCGACCTTGGGTTTCGTTCGTGTCGCAAGGAAGAACGCCAGTGTAAGAGGGCCAAGGCGACCGACGAACATGATCAGAATGATCATCATGCGTCCGAATTCGTCCAGCTCTCCGGTAGCTCCGCGTGACAGCCCGACAGTGCCAAAGGCGGAACACACCTCGAACAAGAGATCGAGGAAATCGCCCTCATAGGTGATCGACGTCAAGAACAGACCGATCAGAATCAGAAAGATCGAAAGCGCGGTCAGCGCGAGCACCTTCATGATTTCGGATATTCCGAGACTTCGACCGAAAATGTTGAGCCGCTCCTGCCGCCGGAAAAACGCGAGTGTCGCAAGGGCCAGAACGATCAAGGTCGTTACCTTGATACCACCAGCCGTGGAAGACGGCCCACCGCCCACGAGCATCAGGGCAAGTGTCATCACAGTGGTACTGTTTTCCATCGCGGCATAGTCCAGCGTGTTGAACCCAGCCGTACGCGGGGTCACAGCCTGAAACCAGCTTGCCAGGATCCGGGCGCCGTTGCTGTCCAGACCGGCCAGCGTTGACGGGTTATTCCATTCGAGAAGTGCAAACAGGACAAACGAGCAGACGATCAGCACCAGTGATCCCGACAACATCAGCTTGCTGTGCAGCGTCAGCTTGGACCATCGCCGATGACGGTTCACATCTGCCAGAACGACAAATCCCAGGCCGCTGATGATGAAAAGCAGGCTGATCGTGATATTGACGATCGGATCATCCACGTACCGTGACAGGCTGTCGGAAAAGAGCGAGAACCCCGCATTGTTGAAAGCGGAAATCGCGTGAAACAGCGCCTGCCAAAATCCGTGGCTCCAGCCGAATTCCGGAACAAAGACAAGCATCAGGATTGCCGTGGCGACCGCTTCGGCAGCAAAGGCCACCAATATGACGACCCGCACCAGTGCCATCAGTTCGCTCATCCCGGTCTGTCCCAGCTCATCGCGCAAGACAAGGCGCTGCGGCATGCCGATTGTCAGCCCCAGCATGGACAGGAGCAGGGCCGCAAAGGTCATCAGACCCAGCCCGCCGACCTGTATCAGAAGCGCGATGACGATCTGACCGAACAGCGTATAGTCCGACCCCGTATCCACGACTGCCAAACCCGTAACGGTCACCGCCGACGCAGCCGTGAAAAGGGCGTCACTGAAGGACACAGTGCCGGAATTGCTCAGCGGAAGACGCAGGGCAATGGCACCCAAAAGAATGAAGCTCGCATAGATGGCGGCAAGTGCGGCAGGCGGGCTGAGCCTTTTCCTGCGGATCGAGAGTTGAAATCCTGACATCGCCGCCGCTTAGAGCGTCCGCGCAAAATCGCGGAGGTCCTGGCGGCTTCCCAGAAGCAGAAGAAGATCGCCTTTTTGCAATTCACAACTGGCGTCGTCGTGGCCCATGTACCTGGTCCCGCGCAAGATACCGATGCAACGCAGGTTATGATCGTCGTGATGCGAAAGATCCGACAGGGCTTTTCCCTGCAGACTTTCCGGCACACGGAAATTCACGACATGTTGGCCATTCCCAAGACTGACGTAATCGCGCACCATCGGGTTATTCAAAACCTGCGCCACATGCTGGCCGATTTCGCGCTCTGGATGGATGACGCGATCCGCACCAAGCTTGGACAGGATGCGGTGATGGTTCTTCGATGTCGCCTTCGCCCAAATGGTTTCGACGCCAAGGGTTCTCAGGTTGATCGTCGCCAGAACGCTGGCTTCGATATCCGTGCCGATGGCGACAACGCCAACATCAGCGGCGTCCACGCCGGCCTGACGCAAAGCGCCATCGTCCCGGGCATCGAGGATCAGCGCCTGACCCAGGTCATCCACGCAGTTCGACACGTGACGTTCATCGATATCTACTCCGATGACCTCGTTACCGAAACGTTGAAGATCGCGTGCGACCGTGCTGCCAAAGGTGCCTAAACCGATGACCACAAAGGTGCGGGTCTTGCTGGCCATGGAGGGACTCACTTCACTGCTCCGGATCAACAAATGGCATCGGTCAGCGATTTACAAGCCAATCCGCAGCATGCGGCTTTATTCGTGCAAACGGGCGTTTGCCTGACAGCAGACATCCCGACAGCAGCATTCCGAACAATCGCGTCTTGACCGCTTTGCCAAACCGGGTTGGCGATTCCGGTCGAAACGGCATAGGGTCGGAGCAATGGACATGACAGGGAAGGACCGCCGCGATGACACCCTCTGACGATGACAAGGTCAAAGGCCGTCTTCATGGTGAGCAGTTCGAACCCGAGAAGACCGATTCCCTGCTGGAACGGCTGATCTACATGATCCTGATCGCAATCATGATTTCGCTCGCGCAGACCGTGCTGGGCGTGATGACGATCATCCAGTTTGTCGTGATGCTCGTGAACAACAAGCAACCCAACGAACGGTTGGCCGAATTCGGCACCGACCTTGGCATCTGGATCGCCAAGGCCGCCCGCTACCAGACGGCGGCCAGCAACGTGAAGCCCTGGCCCTGGACCGATCTTGACTGAGGCTAGCGCAGGATCGAATCCGCCATGAGCCGCACCACGGTGGCCTGATCGAGATAGCCTGACACGCGCAGTTTGCGGGCATCCTGATACCGACGGATCGCGCGGCGGGTGTCTTGGTCAAACGTGCCATCGACAACACCGGGTCCGAGGCCAAGCTCCGCCAGGCGTGCCTCTGCCAGCCTGCGCGCCGGTGCGTTCAAACCCAGCGCCGCCTCTTCGGCCTGCGCACGTTTCTGAACGGCAATCTGGTCGGAGTTCCGGTTGAAATACTCGATCCGCGCGCGCGCTTCCTCGACAAAGGCACCGTTGGGACGTTCGGCCAGATAGGCGCGATACCCCGCCTCGGTGTCCTGTTCGCGGGCGGCCTGCCAGCGGCGACGGTCCTCGTCTTCGGCCTGTGCACGGCGCTGCGCCTCGATGTCGTCCAACCGGTCTTGTGCCACCTCGGCATAAAGCCCGTCCGGGAACCGTTTGAGGTAGGCGCGATAGCCGGCCTCGTCCCCCTGTGCGCCGGTTTCTGACCAGAAGGTGCGATCCTGCCGTTCAAGTTCGGCCTGCCTCTGGCGGGCCTCTTCCTCAAGTTCCGCCGCGCGCCGTTCGGCCTGCGCGTCAAGCCGCGCAATCTGATCGGAATTCAGGTAACCGGACGCCGTCAATCCGTTCTCGTTTTGCCATGCCGTCACCGCACCGCGCGTGCCACGGCCGAAAATGCCATCGATGCCGCGCGTGTTGTACCCCAGCAGGGACAGGTCCCGCTGAATCTCGCGCCGCGCATCGCGGGACAGGGCCAGGTCAGCCTCGGCCTGTTTTTCGCGGTAGAACGGCTCCGACCGGATCGCGGTCAGACGTTGACGCGCCTCACCCGCATGGCGGCCTTCCGGGAAGGCGGCAAGATAGGTGTCATAGCCCGCCTCGCTGTCAGCCGCGACCGCCGCCTGCCACGCGGCATCATCCGCGGCCTCCCGTTCGCCAGCATCGGTGTCAGGGGCAATCTGTGGCAGCGAAATATCCTCTCCGGCAAACAGCGGAAGACGTCGCGGCACGAATCCCTGAAGGCTCAGCCCTTCGGCGCGGGCCATGGGCAGAACATCCGTTCCGGTGGCGGCAGAAAGCCGGTCGGCAAAACGGGCCGCATCCCCCGCCGCACCGATCGCAACAGTCACACCCTGCGGTATGTCCCGCAGCGGCAGGGAAACGGACAGCCCGTCTTCCAGGCTGGCATCGGTTTCCACCTCGCCCAGAACGATCAGCGCGCGCCCCGGATACTGCGAAGCAACAGCATAGACGGCATCCAGCGCAAACCCCTGTGTGACGACTTGGGCAACGGTCGGGGCATCTCCGATGCCAGCGGGCAACAGATAGCTTCCCGCGACGGTCGAAACAAAGCGCCCGGTCAGCACGATCCCGATATCCTCTGTCCCGGCATCCAGCCCATCGGCAAATTCGGTGAACGCCGTGCGCATCGCCGCTGCATCAGCGTCGGTCGACAGGCTGACCTGCGCGCCCCGGCTTTCGAATGCGGACCGGATATCCGCCATATCGCCGGTTCCCGTCAGCCGCTCCAGCACGCCCGGATCGCTGTTGCCGATGATCAACAGATCGCTGGCCTCCGCCCCGATCGGAACGGCAATCGATAGGGCAGCGGCAACTGAAAACGCCAGTCGGGTCATGCGGTGGTCCTCCGTCATTTCGTCAGAGTAACGCATGAAACGCGAAAGTTATCCAATAGCAGCGCGCTTTTTCGCAAGCCCCCGCGCCTGCGGCAACGTCAGTCGTAGCTGCGCGCGTCCTCGATCACCAATCCGTCACGCGGCAAAGCCCCCGGCGGCACCAGTTCCACCCGCCCCTTGAGCTTGAGCGTCTCCACGATGCTCGATTCAAAGCGCGCGGCATCATCTGCTGCGGTTTCGATCCGCACGGTCATCACGTCCATCTCGCCATCGCGGCTGGCCACGACACGGGCGCGGTCGATCTCGGCGTGTTTCGCCACAAGCGCGGCCACCTGTTCGGGACGCACGAACATGCCCTTGATCTTGGTGGTCTGATCGGCGCGCCCCATCCATCCCTTGATGCGCGCGTTGGTGCGTCCGCAGGGCGATTGCCCCGGCATCATCGCGCTCAGATCCCCCGTTGCAAAGCGGATCAACGGATAATCCGGGTTCAAGGATGTCACCACGACCTCCCCGACCTCACCCAAGGGCACAGGATCGCCGGTGCCGGGTGTGACGATCTCGACGATCACGCCTTCATCCAGGATCATGCCCTCCATCGCGGGGCTTTCATAAGCGATATGCCCAACATCGGCGGTGGCATAGCACTGCAGACACGCGATGCCGCGCTGCTGGTAATAGTCGCGCAGGGACGGAAACAGCGCCCCGCCCGACACCGCCGCCCGCGTGATCCCCAGCGGCAGGCCCATCTCGTCGGCTTTTTCAAGGATCACCTTCAGGTAATCCGGTGTCCCGGCATAGGCCGTGACCCCCACATCATGCGCCGCCTGCGCCTGCAATTCGGTCTGACCGGTCCCCGCAGGCAGCACGGCCGCGCCCACGGTCCGCGCGCCGTTTTCAAAAATCATGCCCGCAGGCGTCAGATGGTAGCCAAAGCAGTTCTGAACGATGTCCCCCGGCCCGATGCCCAGCGCATGCAGGAAACGCCCCATGCGCCACCAATCGTGGCTCACCCCGCCCGGTTCGTAAATCGGCCCGGGCGATTGGAACACATGCGCCATGTTGCTGACCGCCATGCCACCAAAGGGCGGTTTTTCCTTTTGCCAGGACACCAGCTGCGACTTGCGCAGAACCGGCAATTTCGTGATGTCATCGAGCGACGCCACCTCGCCCCCGTCCACGAGGCAGGACCCTTCGGCCTGCATCGCGCGTTTCACCTGCGCAAGGAACAGCGCCTCCTGTCCGGCGCGGCGTTCATCCGCACTGCGGGTTTCCAGATCGTCGAAATACGTCGTCATGGCTGTCTTGCCCTGTTTGAAACTGAAGTGAAGGGGTTGCTTACGCCAGCCATCTCTTGCGGCGCCGATACGACCGCACATCGCGGAACGATTTGCGCCCCTCGTCCGACATGCCAAGATAGAATTCCTTCACATCCGGATTCTCGCGCAGTTCGGCGGCCGGGCCGTCCATCACAACGCGACCCGATTCCAGAATGTAGCCCTGATGCGCATAGCGCAGCGCGACATTGGTGTTCTGTTCGGCCAGAAGGAACGACA
>CAYZAD010000024.1:0-21653 GCA_964476315.1 uncultured Rhodobacterales bacterium | reverse complement strand
GCCCGCGTGGCAGAGTCGGTCGAGATCACCATCCCGCGCCCGCGCAGCCGGACCGAGATTGTCGAGCATCCGAACTATTACGCGATCCGCAATCACCTGGTGCAGTTCCTTGGCCAACGGTCCAAGGAACTGGCGGGCAAGCAAAGCGACGATGCCGATCAGCGCCCCGAAACGGTGCGGATCGACAAGACCGCCGCCGAAGACGAACCCAGCGCACCGCCGCCCTTGCGGGCGGTGAACACGTAATCGAGCCAGCGCAATGACACATCAGGACACCCCACGCGCGCCCCTGCCCCCGTTCTCTTATGAGGACGCGGTGCAGAAGGTGCGAATGGCAGAGGATGCGTGGAACAGCCGTGATCCCGCAAAGGTCGCGCTGGCCTATACGCGGGACACGGCGTGGCGCAACCGGGATACGTTCTTGAACGGGCGCGCCGAAGTGGAAGCCTTCCTGACCGCCAAATGGGCCAAGGAAAACGGCTATCGCCTGATCAAGGAAATCTGGGCGCATGACGGCAACCGGATCGCCGTGCGCTTTTGCTACGAATGGCACGACGAGGGCGGCCAGTGGTTCCGCGCTTATGGCAACGAGAACTGGGAATTCGACGCACTTGGCTACATGGCCGTGCGTCACGCCTCGATCAACGACGTGCCCATCGCAGAGACCGACCGACTGTTTCACTGGCCGCAGGGCCGACGCCCTGACGACCATCCCGGCCTGACCGAACTCGGGCTGTGACTGACGACTTTTACACTACGACCCAGGAGGACAAACAATGAAAGACAATTACGAGGTGCCAGTGATGATGACCAAGGAAGACGTGACGATGATGATCCTGTCGGCCAAGAAACAGGCCGGCATGACATGGGAGGGCATCGCCGAGAAGATCGACATGTCTCCGGTCTGGACGCATTCGGCCTGCATGGGCATGAACGCGTTTCCCAAGGACAAGGCCGAGGCGCTGGTGTCGGTCATGGGCCTGCCGCAGGAAGCGGCCAGCGTGCTGGAAGAGCCGCCCACCAAGGTCTGGGAACAGTCGATCCCGACCGATCCCTGTATCTACCGTCTCTATGAGATCGTCGGCGTCTACGGCCCGACCATCAAGGCGCTGATCGAAGAGAAGTTCGGCACCGGCATCATGTCGGCCATCGACTTCGACATGCAGCTGACCCGCGTGCCGCATGAAAAGGGCGACCGGGTGAAGCTGGAGATGTCGGGCAAGTACCTGGCCTACAACTCCTGGTAACGCCCCGCGTTCATGCCATCTGACATGCGCCCATCACAGGGCGCATCGTTGAAATGCCGGGCATTCGCGCAGCTTTGCGCGAATGCCTATTCCTCGTGACAGGACCCATCGTCGCGTAGTCGTGTCGGGCCTGTAGGACATCGTTTCTTTTCATCCGCACTAATTGATCGCCGCCACCAAATCCGGACAGGTGGCAGGGCGAACACAGACGCCTTGCATTTAGGCAAAAGGCCCCTGACTCTGTTTCGCCCAGAACCATCCGAACAGCATGAACACAGGTGACAGAAGACACTTTGCAATTCCTTGGTTGAGCTGACCTAGTCGATTTCGTCGGGGTCGAGGTTCAACCGGCAGGTGTCGATTTGGTGTCCTCGATCCTCGGGACTCCGTGCTAACCGGGACGGTACGACATGGCTCTCCGTCGTCTCTGGGCGGTTGGTGCTTCCGCTTGTGGGCGCTTTCGGGATTGGGTGCCCGACCCTTGCCACAAAGCAACTGAGCACAGGGCTGAACTCAGCCGCCATTTCGATCCGTTCCAGGGGTTCGGGATACGCCCCTGCGGCCTCGGACATGCTCCAGCCGAAAGGGATGAGCAGTGTCAGAGTGGTGATCCTAATAGTGTTCATTGTTCAATTCCTTGGATTGCATCAGTTTGAAAATCGATTGGGCTGCCGCCGTTTTGGATGGTCAGCCAGCTTTGTTCCAAACGCCCGAAGTTGCGACATCCGCGCGAAAATCCTCGAACGTGACCGGGATCTGCCAGACAGGGCGGCCAAGCATGTCGGACAACTCCCTGGCTATCCCGGCTAAGGTCATGAGACGCGGGCCGGTGACGTCGCAGTGTTCGCCCATGCTTGGCCTCTGTTTGAAATCACGCTGCGCTGCTGCGGACTTGTCCAACAAGGATCGACCAATCCATGCCAAGCGCCGTGTAGACATCACCGGCCTCTGCACTGGCATTATCGGCGAGGATTTCGATCATGAGGCTTGCACCATCAGCCACGACAACACCGGCCTGTGTCAGGCGAACAAGAGCGGTCTCGCGCTTGGTCATGTTGAACGTTCCGCTGGCATCAACGGCGACATAGGCTTCGAAGCCCTCGCGCACGGCGCGCATTGCGGGGAATGCCGCACAAACCTCCAGCGACAGGCCCGCAAAGATCAATTTTGTGCGTCCAGTCGCCCGAATGGCGTCTTCCACTCTTGGATCATCCCAGGCATTCACAGTTGTCCGGTCGATGAAAACCTGGTCGGGCAAGGCGTCTGTCAATTCGGGAATGGCAGGTCCCCAGAGCGTTTCGGACGAGGTTGTCGTCGTGACGATGGGCAGCCCGAGCGCCTTGGCCGCCTTGGCCAAACCGACAATGTTGTGCTTGAGTTCGGCGATGGGATAATCGCGAACACCGGTCATCAGGCCGACCTGGTTGTCGACCAGCACCAAGGCTGCGTTGTCCCGTGTCAGCGGATCTGGATTGTAGGAATTGGTCATTGAAGTCTCCTTTTCTGGGTTGATTTTCAGGCGATTGATCCAAGCCGACCGGTGCGGTAGTCGGCTTCGACGGCGTCAAGCTCGGCCGTGTTGCCCATGACGAATGGGCCTCTTTGAACAAAAGCCTGACGAAGGGGACGCCCCCGAAACAGCACGACCTGTGCGGTATCGTCCGAGGACATCTCGATATCTGCGGTGCGGTCCAGAGCGATGGCGGAGCCTGCCTTCAAAACAGTGGAAGTGCCGTTCCACGCGATGGTTGTGGAACCTGCAATGCCAAGGAGCCATGCATTCTGGTCAGCGTCGCCTTGATGCAGGAAACGCCCTCCCGGTTGCAGGGAAATGTCAAGAAGGCTCAAAGAGACATCCGGCGCAGGCATGCCCGTGACACCGTTGCTTTGACCAAGCACCAAACGCGCCCTCGCCCGATCACCCTGGATCAGCGGAATGTCTGCAGCTGGGATGTGAAATGATGCCGGGGCGTCATGTCTTTTGTCTTCGGGAAGTCCGACGAAAACCTGCAAGGCATGGGTTCTGGAACCGGCACGCGGTTGTTCGTTGTGGATGGCACCACGAGCGGCCTTGAACCAATAAAGATCGCCGGGGGCCAGGTCTATATCGTTGCCCAGAGAGTCACGGTTGCGGAAGGTGCCCTCGCTATCCTCGAACATGACTGTCACCGCGGACAGCCCGGCATGGGGGTGCGTGCCGAACGTGGGCTCAGTCATGACAAAGTGATCCACCATGATAAGCGGATCCATCAGCCCCTGAAAATCAGAGTGTTGATAGCTTTTCGCCGAGAAACCAGCGCCTTTTGCGATCCTGCGGCCGTCGCTTTTGGAATGGCTCTCACACGGGACGCCTGCGAGTGTGTCGATATGTTTCGTATTCATTTTCATCATCCGTTGCTTTCACCATCAACAATATGAACGAGACAATCGTCTGAAAATCTGGCAAAATTGGAACCTATCGTTCTATTTATGAAACGATGTCAGGGGGCAGCATGGATTTGAACGACGCATTCTATTTCGTTCAGGTGGTTGAAAAGGGCGGATTTTCTGCTGCCTCACGCGCGTTGAACATCCCCAAGTCGCGGTTAAGCCGACGGGTGCGCCAACTTGAAGACGATCTTGGCGTACGCCTTCTTCAGCGAACATCGCGCGTCGTCAGCACGACGGATATGGGCGAGGAGTATTTTCGTTTTGCCAAGGAGGCGTTGGAGCGTTTCGAAATCGCCGAAACCGCCATACGTCGCAAGGCAAACAACATCGAAGGTTCGGTCACTGTCTCGTGTTCCGTGGGAATGGCACAGTTTGCCCTCAATCAGGTTCTGCCCCGGTTCCTGCAAGAGAACCCCAAAGTGACCGTGGTTCAGAGAGCGTCCAACCAGATCGACGACTTGGTGAAGGACGGGATCGACGTTGCGATCCGGGGGCATGTGGACACGCTGCCAGACTCGAGCCTGATCCAGATGAAGCTTGCAAGACTGGAGTGGCATCTTTTCTGCTCACCCACGTATCTGGAAAACCTCTCTGCCTCCGACGATCCCGCTTGTCTGGCGCATCACCCCGCCTTGGTTCTTGGGCGTCCACGAGACGCGCATCAATGGTTGCTTACCGATCTTGATGGCCAAAGTGCCTCTGTGCCCTGTGAGGTTCGCCTCGCAAGCGACGACATGACGACCCTCAAAACTGCGGCGCGGTTTGGCTTGGGCATCGTCGCATTGCCCTCATATGTGTGCCGACCGGAATTGGAGGCCGGAACCCTCGTTCGCGTGTTGCCGAATTGGACAGCGGGTTGTCCGCAGATCAGCTTGTTGATGCCGTCAAGGCGGGGGCTGCTACCGGCTTTTCAAGCGTTTATCGACTTCTTGAAACAGGAATTGCCGCCCGTGCTCTCTGGCAAGGCCGATGATCGCTAAAGTCGCGAGTTCAGCGTGCACTGGAGTGCGCAACGAAGACCGACAATGCAACGCACATACCGAAGCGTGATGCCTTTTCTTTGTCGCAAAAAACGAAGTCAAAAGAAGGGGAACGCCGCCGTGACCGCTTCTTTGTTCACACTCGCTTGCTGGGGCCATAGTGGGGCTTTGCCTATCCCTCGACCTCGGCCAGCACAGCGTCGAGTACCGTCACCAGCATATTGACGTCATCTTCACCGATTGTCAGGGGCGGACGGATCTTGAGGATATTGTCGTATGGCCCTTCGCTCCCGATCAGGATGCGGTGATCACGCATGCGGTTCTTGATAAAGGAGCATATCTCGGTCGCCTGCGTTCCATCCGGCCGCACGAGTTCCAGTCCGATGAAAAGACCCATGCCACGAACGTCGCCGACACATGCATATCTCTGCTGAAGTGCACGTAACCCTTCGAGCAGATTTGCGCCCATCAGCCGGGCGTTTTCCTGCAGACCTTCGTCATCGACGATTTTGAGCACTTCGCTCCCAATCCGGCAGGACAGCGTGGAACCGCCAAAGGTTGAGAAGAATTCGATCCCGTTGTCAAAGCTGTCGGCGATCTCGCGCGTTGTGACAACAACGCCAATCGGATGGCCGTTACCGATGGGTTTGCCAAGAACAACCATGTCAGGTCGGGCGCCTTGCTGTTCAAATCCGAAGTAATGCTCACCCAGCCGACCCAGCCCGGTTTGGACTTCATCCGCAATGCAGACGCCGCCTGCCGCGCGAACCTTGTCGTACACCGCCGAAAGGTATCCCGGTGGTGGAATGATCTGACCACCCACTGACGGAAAGGTTTCGGCGATGAAACCCGCAAGCCCTTGGCCACGCGCGGCAAGCGCCGCGATGGCCGGATCGACAAGGCCTGCGAACTTTCGGGCGCGATCGGGGTCATCGCGCTTGAACGTGCCGCGATAGTCGTCCGCAACTTCGACCAGTTCGACCCAATCGGCTTTGCCCACTCCGCCAGGTTTGTTGAACTTGTAGGCCGAAATTGCGACGGCACCCGTCGTATTGCCATGATAACCGTGGTCGGGTGTGACGATCCCCTTGGCCCCTGTGTGCGTGTGCGCAAGGCGGAGCGCCAATTCGTTGGCTTCAGACCCTGAATTGACAAAGAAACAGACCTGCAAATGGTCCGGCAGTTTCGACAGCAGAGTATGGGCAAACTCGGTCTGTGCAGGGTGCAGGTAGCGCGTGTTGGAGTTTATGCGTTTCAGTTGATCCGCAGCGACAGCCTGAATGCGCGGATGCGCGTGCCCGACATGCGGTACGTTGTTGTAGGCATCCAGATAGGGGCGGCCCCATTCATCAAACAGGTGATGACGCCAGCCGCGCACCAGCATCACGGGCTCTGCGTAGGTCAGGCTGAGATTTCCGCCGAAATGGGCCTTCCGGTCGGCGAGGATGGCTTTGCGATCCGTCGGTCGGTGGCGAACCTTTTCGTCGGGCAGGTTCAAAAGCGCGGCCGGATTGGGGCATACAGCTTCCCACAGGGCGATCTCATCCGGATCGCACACACCGGGCCAGTCATTGCCCATACCGTCGATAGTGAGCGCGAGTTGGATGTGCAGATGGGGCGCCCAGCCGCCGTTTTGATGGACGTCTCCGAGATGACAGAAAACCTCTCCTTGGGTGACAGGATCACCGGGTTTGAGCGTGTTCAGACAAGCCGGATCAAGATGGCCGTATAGGGTATAGAACGGGTCCCCTTCCGGTGAGGCATGACGCAGAACGATAACGCCGCCGTAATCCAGCGCGTCGGTTCGGTTTTCGATGGCGGCCACCACACCGTCACAGGGCGCATGGATCGCTGTGCCCGCAGGCGCAAAGACATCGACCGCGAGGTGCACGGTGCGTCGATTGCTGGCCTTCCACGGTCCCAGCCGGAACGCGGGTGCGGTGTAGATCAACCTCGGCTCCAGATAATAGCCGAGCCAGATATCCTCGGCTGGTCCGTCGTCTTCGCCCAAAGACGCCGCTTCACCCTGCGTCATGGCGAACGGATCTTGCGGACAGGCGCAGGCCTCGACCGACAGTGATCGCATGGGCGCATGCGTCAGGTCCGCGCCGATGATCTGCGCGAAACTGCCCCGCGCCCCGTTGAGCCACGCCAGAACACGGCCCGCACTGTCACTTACCGGCAGACCACAGGCCGCGCGCAACCGGGCATTCAACAGATCCGGTGGTTGCGGGACCCCTTCAAGGAACCGCCATGCGGGGGCTTGGGAAATCGTCACATACGGGTCATCCGGGGTTTCGATGGCCATGAGGTGAGAGTTCACCACGCTCACCGCCAATCGCATGCGAATGAGGGGCCACAAGAGATCAAGCTCTTCACCGGTCAGTGGGTAAACCTCGTGATACCCGGCAACCAGTGCCGCCAAGGCGAGATCGGGCCTTGGCATGTTGAGCACAACATACGCGGCTGCGATAGCCAGATCGCACACGCGTGGCCCAAGACACATATCGCCGAAATCGATCAGGCCGGAAATCGCCGGATCACCCGGCGCCTTGTCGACAAGGATGTTATAGTCATTGGCATCGTTGTGGATCGCCTGCTGCGGCAGAGCACGTAGCACGGGGCCAATCTCATCGAATTGTGTCATTGCAGAGGTCAGGAGCGCGTGCCGCTGCGGGTCTTGTATCTCGTGCAGATGCTCTGCGATCCAGCCCGCGCGCATCAGATCCCATTTGAAATCCCGTGCAAGCCGCGGATGCGAAAAGTCTTGCAACGCGCGGGCGGTGCGACCCAGAACCGTGCCAAGATCCCGGATCAGGCGCAGTGTCTTTGGCTGCGCGTGCGCGTAGCAGACCCCCGGCAGCCGGGCGATGAGCCAGACCAATCGGTCCTGTCCATCTTCATCGGGAAGCGACAGAACCTTCGCCCCTGACACGGACGGCAAGACACGAGGGACCGGCACCTGCGCGTCATGCTGAGCGATATGGGTCATGGCCTGCACCTGCATCTCGACCAACCAGTGCGGGCAGTCCGGGCGCATGACCTTAAGCACATATCCGGCGCCCTCTCGCGTCTCGGCAAGGAAGTTCAGATCATATTCACCGTCGAGCCGCGTCAACTCGGCCGTCACGCCCCAATGCGTGCGCAGGATGTCTGTCCAGTGCTGCATGGTCAGTACGTCTCGCTGTAGGCCAGACATCGTGCAGCGGTGTCCATCTCGGCCACATGTGCAATCTCGGCACGCTTGTGGGCAAGGTAGACTGGCGCAAACACCTTGGGAAACCAACCGCGCACCGTGTCGTTTTCCTCAAACCGTTCCAGCGCAGTTTCGAGCGTTTCGGGAAGGCGAATGAAGCCCCGCGCTTCAAGTTCGTCCGCCGTCAGCAATGACAGGTCTTCTTCGGTCGGTTCCGGCGCGGTCAAACCGTCTTCAATCCCCTGGCATCCAGCGTGGACAATAGCGGCGAGCGCAAGATGCGGACAGGCGGCTGCGTCTGCCGCGCGATATTCGATGTTGAATTGGCGGGCAATGCTGGCGGGGTCCTTGGCGGTGACAGGACAGACACGCAGCGACGCTTCGCGATCCCGAAAGCCGAGGTTGTTATAGGCCGCAGACCAGCGATGCGGTGTCAATCGCAGGTAGGAAATGACGGAAGGCGCCGTCAGCGCGAGGATGCTGTCGAGATACTTCAGGACACCGGCAGAAAATGCCGCCGTCAGATGCGACATGCCGCAAGGGCCGTCCGGATCGTAGGTCGCAGGTTCCCCTTTCGCATCGAGAAAGCTCATATGGATATGCACGCCATTGCCCACGCTCGCGGTATCGAGGATGGGCGCGTAGGATGCATGCTCCCCTGCGTGGCGCGCCGTGGATCGGGTCAGTTCGCGGACAATGACCGCCGCATCCGCCGCACGCACACCGTGTTCGGGACCGATCACCACCTCGTACTGGTTGGGGCCGTATTCCTTCATGATGCTGTCAGGGCTCAGGCCCGCCGCGGCCAGGTGGGCCATCAAATCCTCACACATCCGGCGCTGCGCTTCGAACCCGGCCCGGCTGTAGGCTTCGTTTGGCAGTGTTGGGCCTTTGGTGAGTTGGAATTCATGCTCGAATGCCGCCAGAAGGGTCACGCCGCCAACGCGCTGCAAACGCTCGAGTGCGCTGCGCAAAAGGGCACGGGTGCAGAGATCCCACGGGTCCCCTTCGAGGGTCACGATATCGCCCAGCATGAAGCGCTCTGTGCCGTCGTCAAACTGTGCCGTGACGCCTGCATCTTTATCGGGGATCAACAACAGGTCACCCAATGCTCCGAACGGGGTTTCGGCAATGCTGTCAAAACAGGTGATCTGCACGTTGGTCGGTGTCCAACCGACCCCGCGCTTGAGCCTTTTGTCCAGTTGGGCAGCAGGAAAGGCCTTGCCTCGGACCTTGCCAGCCAGATCACAGGTTGCGGCAAAGATCAGGTCGGTCATGTCTTGGTCTCCGTTGTCAGGGCGCGGGTTGCGTCCCACATTTCGATACGCTCGCGCGTCTGATCCCATGTCAGCTCTGCAATACGCGCGACGATGGCCTCCACGATGGCAAGCGCGGCGGCGTAGCTATCCCAGATCGTGCCTGTTTCGATCGGGACGGCCAGCACCTCTGCCGCGTGGTTCTTGATCGGGGAAATCCAGCTATCGGTCAGCAAAACGATCTTCACCCGTTTCTGGGCCATCGCATGGGCAAGACGCTCCAACGCATGTTCGTAGCGCCGAAAATCCACCAGGAAGACCACGTCTCCGGGTTTCATTCGCAACAGGTGGACCGGCCAGGACTCGGGGTCGCGCCCGATGTGGTGCACGTTTTCCCGCGACTGCGCGAGGTGAAAGGTCATGTGTCGGGCAATGGTGTCGCTGATCCGTCCGCCCATCGCGAAGGCCTGTCGGCGCGGGTCAGACAGAAGCGCAGTGATGCGGTCGAATTGACCATCCGTGATGGCATCTCCGGCAGATTCAATTTGCGCCGCCGCCCGTGCGAGAAAGCCTGCAAGAAAGCTGCCTTCGATTCGTGTGCTGCGATCATGCAGATCGACCGGAGAGACATCGCCGCTGCGCAATTCCTCAAGCAGTCTGCGCTGCATGTCGGCATAGCCATCCAATCCCAACTTGGTTGTGAAGCGGGAGATGGAGGCTGCTGAGACCCCAGCTTCTTCCGCAAGTTCCTGAATGTTGAGAAGCCCCTTGAACGGATAGTTCGACAAGAGCGTCGCCGCCAATTTGCGTTCTGACTGCGTCAGGTTCTCAGAAGCGGCGCTGATGGTCATTCTGACTGTCATTTCATCAGCATGGTGAAAATGGATTTTCAGTCAATTGAAATTTCTTGACAGAGAAAACCTTTTTTCCAACGCTTGAAACCATGACGCTTGCCGCAGTCTCTTCGATTCTCAGTGATTCTGACCCGTCCCCGGTGACGGTCGTGAATTCTGACTCGCGCGCTCCTGTCTTGTTGCTGTGCGAGCATGCCGGTCAAGCGATCCCGAAATCCCTGGCAACACTGGGCGTGTCACAGAACGTCATCAACAGTCATCGCGGATGGGATATCGGTGCCCTCGCCGTGGCGCAGGATGTCGCCGCACACCTGAACGCTCCGCTTGTGATCCAGGCATACAGTCGTCTTGTGATCGATGCGAACCGCCCGCCAGACAGCCCGCACGCCGTCCCGGCAGAGGTGGATGGCGTCACCATATACGGCAATGTCGGGATCACTCCGGATCAACAGCGTCAGCGGGCGGAAGAGATTTTTGCCCCTCTGGATGAGACCCTTTCTGACCTGATGCGCGAACTGCAACCACGCGGCTGCTTTTCGATCCATTCTTTCACCCCGGTCATGGGCGGCCACGCGCGGCCCTGGCATGCCGGGTTTCTCAGCCGCCGCGACACGGCAACGGCGCAGGCGTTGATGGAGGCCATTACAGCTCAACAGCCCGGACTGACCATGGCGGTGAATGAACCCTATCAGATTGATGACGAGACCGATTGGTTCATCCCGCGCCACGCGGAACCGAGCGGCGCTGCGCACACTCTTATCGAAATTCGAAATGATCTGATCGCCCATGCGGAGGGCGCCGCCGAATGGGCGCGGCTGATTGCCCACGCGATATCGACTGTCATGAAGGAGACAGACACATGACATTGACCCGCGATGTTGCGCTCGTGCCAGAGCAATCCGCGCTTCTGTTCATCGACGTGCAGAATTTCTCGGCCGAGCGCGAAGGGGCCGAATTCAAAGGGCTGTCCCCGGATGTTTTCGAGGAGAAGTATGGCTGGTACTTTGACCAGCTGGACAGCCGCGTCATCCCGAATATGCAAGCGATTCAAAAGGCTGCACGGGCCGCATCCGTCGAAGTCATGTATACCACGATCGAGAGCCTGACACTGGATGGCCGCGACCGTTCCCTTGACTACAAGATCACGGGCTTCAACGTGCCGAAGGGCAGTTGGGACGGGAAGGTCATCGACCGGATCGCACCGGTGGGCGACGAGATCGTTTTACCCAAGTCATCGTCCTCGGTCTTTATCTCGACCCATATCGACTACATCTTGCGCAACCTGGGTGTCCGGCAGGTGGTGCTTTCGGGGTTGATCACGGACCAGTGCGTTGAAAGCGCGATCCGGGATGCCTGTGATCTGGGATACCTCGTGACGCAGGTCACTGATGCCTGTTTGACCTATTCGCAAGAGCGCCACGACAATTCACTGCGTGCAATCAAGGGCTATTGCCGACAAGTGACCAGCGCCGAGCTGATCGCCGAGTTGGAGGCGTGCGGCTGATGGACAGCGCGCGACTTCACGCCCATCCGGCCCAACTTCGTGCGGCCAACCTGGTGCGCACGCTTGCGGCGCTTGGGGTGTTGATCGGCACGGTTGCCTTCCTGACACTGGTGTTCGGGCGAACCGGAGAGCGGATTGCCGTTCTGATGTGCGTGAACGTTTCAGCCGTGGTCGCGCTGGCCATTTATTGCGGGAACACCGGCATCGTCTCGTTTGGGAATGGCGCATTCATGGCCCTGGGGGCGTATCTGTCGGGTATCCTGACCATGCCCGCAGGCTTGCAGCGCAGCGCCTTGCCAGAGTTGCCAACCTGGCTTGCCGGGTATGAATTGAGCGTTTTGGGTGCCTTGCCCGTTGTTCTATTGGCGGGTCTCGCCTTTGCGCTGCTGACGGGAAGCGCGATTTCAAGGCTGCTTGGGGCATCAGCCGCAATCGCAACGCTTGGGCTTTTGATCATCGTGCACAGTGTCGCTATCAGTGCGCGCGAGTTCACCCGCGGAAGTCAGACGTTTTACGGCGTCCCCCGGGTCACCGATCTGGCATTTGTTCTTGTTGCGGCCATGCTGTTTGTCGTGATCGCGCGGCTTTATCGCGAAAGCCGATGGGGCTTTTTTGCCCGTGCCGTCCGAGATGACGAAGATGCGGCAACCGCACTGGGTATCTCACCGCGTCGCGCGCGATTGGTGGCTTGGACCCTGTCCGGCACCCTGGCTACTGTTGCCGGAGCGCTGTACGGGCATATTTTGGGCGCGTTCTCACCGGCTTCGTTCTATCTGGGCCTCGTCTTCGCCCATGTCGTGATGATGATCGTCGGCGGCATAAGCTCCGTCGGTGGTGCGGTTGTGGGTGTTGTCGCTGTCACCCTTTTGCAGAACACGGTGCGCAACCTCGAAGGTGGCATTACGGTTGGCGGCATTACCTTGCCAGAAGTTTTTGGGCTGACAACCGTCTCGTTGGGGATTGCCATCCTGTTGGTCATCTGGCTGCGCCCCCAAGGTTTGGTCGGCGGTTTTGAGCTGGGCCCCGGTGCCGATGCGCGGTTCTTGCAGCGCATCAAGGGCAGCGCGGCCGTCGCGCCAGCACCGCGTCCGGTGACGACAGAAACGCTTCAGGCGCGCCATCTCTCCAGAGCATTTGCCGGGGTGCAAGCGGTTGCCGATGTCAGCTTCGACGTCCCTGCAGGGCGGATCACGGGATTGATCGGCCCGAATGGTGCCGGCAAATCGACCTTGGTCAATCTGATCACCGGACAATACACGGCTGATACAGGCACCGCCGAAATCGACGGAACACTTCTGACGGGCCTGCCACGTCACAGCATCATCAAGAACCGGGTTGCACGCAGTTTTCAGAACCTGCGTCTGTTCTCTGGTCTGACCGCGTTTGAAAACGTGTTGGTAGCCGCACTGGCCGCAGGATACAGCCGAAAAGACGCCAATGCGATTGCGCTGCGTGAACTGGAGTCGTTTGATTTAAGCGACATCGCTGCCATGCGCGCCGAAAACCTGCCCTACGGCGCGCGCAAACGACTGGAGATTGCCCGTGCCTTGGCGCAGGACCCGGCCATTCTTCTGCTGGACGAACCCGCGGCAGGGATGAACCCGGCGGAAACGGACGATCTTGCGGACCGGCTGATCCGCATCTGCGAAGATCGCAATATCGGCATCTTGCTGATCGACCACGACCTGCGCTTCGTCAATCGCCTGTGCAGCCATATCGTCGTGATGAACCGAGGCCAGAAGATCGCGGAAGGCACCCCGGAAGAGGTGCGCGCCGATCCTCAGGTCATCGAAGCCTATATCGGTCGCGGTCGGGTGGCCCGTGCCGCCGATACGCATCCACCCAAAGAAGCCCTCGCCAACTGAACATCAGAAAGGAAACCACATGAAGATGAAGTCACTTTTGCTTGGCACCGCCATTGCGGCGCTCGGAACGGCCAGCTTTGCCGAAGAGTACGTTATCGGCGTGATGTCCGCGCAGTCCGGCTATCTTGCGCCCTATGATGGTCCTGCCTATGCCGGGTTCAAGTTCTGCATGGACGAGAAAATGGCCAATGGCGGTCTGAACGGAACAACACCTGTCAGACTGATCGTGAAAGACACGCGTTCTGACATCGCATTTGGCGTGCAGGTCGTGCAGGAGATGCTGGATGACGGCGCGCAGTTCATCGTGTCTTCTGCCGACGCGGACCCGACGATCGCCGCAGCCCAGATCACAGCACCCGACATGGTGCCGACGATGACCTTTGCTGGTACGGCACCTGTTTTGACACAGGTCGGCCCTCATGTGTTCGGCAGCTATCCGGCAGACAACCAGCAAGGCGCGGTCTTGGCTGGTTACGCCCGCGATCAGGGCTTCGAGAAAGCCTGGCTGCTGACGTCGCCTGACAGTGCCTACACACTTGGCGGACCGCGTTATTTTGGCGAGGTCTTCAAGTCACTGGGTGGCGAGGTCGTGGGCGAGAGCACCTACAGCCTCAATCAGCCTGATTTTTCCGCCATCGTCACCAATATCCAGAACGCAGAGACTGCGCCGGATGTCATCGTCACATGGGCGTGGGAACCTGACTTCCCGGCGTTCATCCGTGCCCTGCGCGGAGCCGGTGTCGAGACGCAGGTCATGGGCGGCGATGTGCTTGACACACCCACCGTGCGCGGATTGGGCGAAGTGGTCAGCGGCGTCGTTCATACGTCGGGTGGTTTCCCGGATGAAGGCTCGGCCTATGCCGATTTCATCAAACGCTTCGAAGCGGCCACAGGCACCACACCGGACAACAATTACTACGTGAACGGATGTGACATCGTCGACATGATCGAACAGGCCTTGGCGGCGGCAGGCACCACCGATCCGGCGGCGGTCAGCGCAGCCATGGCCGAGATCGAGAACGGTGAGGCCACCATGTCGAACTTCACCTTCAAGGGCACGGATCGCATGCCCCTGCGCGAGGTTGTCGTGGCCCGGATCACAGCAGATGGCGAAAAGGAATTCGTCCTGCGCGAGATGGCCGATCCCGAGACCTTGCCGAAGCCCTGAACCGATGGCCGATCAAATGGATACGATCCTCGAGGTCGAGGCACTTGATGTCCGCTACGGTCCGGTCCGGGCCGTACGCGGGATCAGTTTTGGCGTCACCAAGGGTGGGATCACCGCACTGTTGGGCGCCAACGGCGCCGGCAAATCCAGCACACTGATGGCGATTGCCGGCGTTGTTCCAGTCACATCCGGACGCGTATCCCTTTTCGGCCAAGTCACAACCAAATCCACGCCCGACACCATCGTGCGGTCGGGCGTGGGCATCTGCCCGGAAGGCCGACGCATCTTTGCCTCTCTGTCCGTCGAGGAAAACCTGATCGTGGCAGGCACAGCAGTCGCCACGCCCCACGTCGCCGCCCAGCGCCGCGACGCGATGATGGAACGTTTTCCCATCCTTGGCGAACGGCGAAACCAGCTTGCGGGCCTGTTGTCGGGCGGCGAACAGCAGATGCTGGCGGTCGCCCGTGCCCTGATGGGGGCGCCACGGCTGCTCTTGATGGATGAGCCGTCGCTTGGGCTTGCGCCGCAGATGGTGGACACGATCTTTTCCATCATCGAAGAATTGCAGAGCGAAGGCATCTCAATCCTGCTTGTCGAGCAGAACGCCGCGCTTGCGCTGGAAGTCGCGAACCATGCCGTTGTGATGGCCAATGGAGCGATTGCAGGTCAAGGCGCGCCTGCAGACCTGGCCAGCGACAGACTATTGAAATCAGCATATCTGGCTGCCTGAGCGATGGATCAACTTGTACAACAACTCATCAATGCCCTGAGCCTCGGGGGCATCTACGCGATGCTTGCGCTTGGTCTGGCGATTGTCTTTTCCATCGTTCGGCTCATCAATTTCGCTCATGGCGAGATCATGACCTTTGGGGGCTACGGCATTTTCTTGTCGATGGCGTTCGGCTTTCCACCATTAGGGGCGTTGTGTATCGGACTCGGTGCCGCCGTCATCATGGCGCTTGCGATGGAGCGGACGGCGTTTCGCGTCATGCGCGGGGCGGATGTGATATCGCTCCTGATCACCAGTTTTGCGGTTTCGGAGATCCTGAAGGTACTGTTTCAGAACGGTATTTCGGCGCGTCCTGTGCCAATCTCTTTCCCGGCAGCATGGTCTGGTTCGTACCAGATCGGCGGTTTGACCATCGGTGTGGCACCGACGGCCTCGATCCTTGTCACCATTCTCTCGCTGGGCTGTCTGACATTCGTCCTTCGCCGTATGGCGATCGGGATGGCGATGCGCGCCGCTGCCGAGGATTTCGACATGCTGCGCATGCTGGGGGTCCGGGCCAATCGTGTCGTGGCGGCCGCCTTTGCAATCTCGGGGCTTCTGGCAGGAGTCGCTGCGGTGATCTGGACAGCGCAACGCGGATCGGTCGATCCGATGATGGGGTTCTTTCCGGTACTCAAGGCCTTCATCGCGACCGTACTGGGCGGGTTGGGAAGTCTGGGGGGCGCGGTTCTGGGCGGGTTTGTCGTGGGCACGCTGGAAGTGCTGACACAGGCGTTTCTGCCTGACTCCCTCGCCCCTTATCGGGATGCCATCGTCCTCAGCGCCGTCATCGCAGTGCTGTTGGTGCGGCCGGATGGTTTGCTGCCAGCCCGCAGTGGCGCACGTTCTTAACTGCGCTTTCAAAGAGGGTTGCACGGAACTCCGAGCGGCCTCGCGTAACAATGGAGACACCCCATGTGCAAAGCTTGTGACTACACGATACACGGCGCGCAACACCATTTTGGCTGGGACAATTCCATCCCCCCTGTCGAAACGTTGGCACCGGGATCGACCGTTCTGTTCAACTGCATGGATTCCTCGGCGGGCCAGCTTGGTCCGAAAAGCACCGTGGCCGATGTCAGCGCCCTTGATTTCGGCAAGATCAATCCTGTCTCCGGGCCTGTCTACATCGACGGCGCGGAACCGGGGGATGCGCTCAAGATCACCATCGAGGGGTTCGCACCGCGCGAGACGGATGGAACCGCCTGGGGATGGACTGCCAACATCCCCGGTTTCGGCTTATTGGCTGATCAGTTTAAAGACCCTGCGCTGACAATCTGGACCTATGATGCCGCAACACTGGCACCAGCGCTTTGGGGGGACATGGGCCGCGTCCCGCTCAAACCCTTTACCGGCACGATCGGCGTTGCGCTCGCAGAACCCGGTCAGCATTCCATCGTGCCGCCCCGCCGAACCGGCGGCAATCTCGATATCCGCGACTTGTCAAACGGGACCGAGATTTACCTCCCGGTTGAAGTACCCGGCGCGCTTTTCTCGGTCGGGGACACACATGCGGCCCAAGGCGATGGCGAAGTGTGTGGGACCGCGATTGAAAGCCCGATGGATGTGACGCTCACGCTTGACCTGGTGAAGGACGCAAACCTGAGCATGCCACGTTTCACCACGCCGGGACCGGTGACAAACCACCTCGACGCCAAAGGCTACGAGGTCACAACGGGGATTGGCCCGGATCTCATGAGCGGTGCGCGTGACGCAGTTGCAGCCATGATCGATCTTCTGACGGCGCGGCACGGCATGTCGGCGGTGGATGCTTACATGCTCGTCTCAACCTGCGGCGATCTGCGGATCTCCGAGATCGTCGACCAACCAAACTGGGTGGTGTCGTTCTATTTTCCGCGAATTGTCTTGGACTAGGCACAGCTTCGCAGACATGGGCGGATAGCCTTGAGGCTCTGCGCAAAAATGCGCGCATTGCCGACTGAAGAGGCGGCGCTGCATCATGCCATATGAAGACGGTTCCGGGGCGCAAGACGGGTGTCGCAGGTGGTCAGGAGGATGGGTTCTGACGCGAGCGAGGAATCAGGTCGCACCGAAACGACCCACCACCATGCGCTGCCAGATCGAGAAATTTTGGAGTTCGTGATCTGCACTCATCCTTCTGCGTGTTGGCACGCCCTGCTTTGCCACACTAAGCAGAGTCGTCCCGCGATATCGGGCCATCCAACAGCCTCCAGTCACCTTCAAACGCGCGAAATCGGAAAGAAAGTCTTACCAATTTCGAACGTTCGTATTAAGTTGACCTCAGGTGACTGTGCTTCTGGCACGGATGCCTAGAAGTTTAGGGAGGACTACATGACCAATAAACTTACCTCGCGGCGTGGCGCGCTGCGGACCATTGCCGCTGCCGGCGCCGCAACTCTTGCAGCCCCGCACATCGCGGGCGCGCAAGCCAACGGCACCACCTGGAAAATTCAGACAAGCTGGCCAGGCGGTGCGGGCCTTCAGATCTTCAAGGACTGGTGCGCGACCATTGAGGAAAAAACCGGCGGCGAACTGGCGTTCCAGGCCTTCGGCGCGAACGACGTTGTCGGCGATTTCCAGCTGTATGACGCGGTGAAGAACGGTGTTCTCGAAGCGGTAAACCCCTTCACCATCTATGCGCAGGGCATCATTCCGGCGGCGACATTCCTGACGTCCATTCCGTTGGGTTTGCGCAATCCGCATGAATACGACGTGTTCTACTACGGCCTGGGTGGCATCGACATCGCCCGTGAGCTGTACGCGGCGCAGGGTCTGCACTTTGTTGGCCCGGTCCACCACGGTCCGAACATCATCCACTCGAAGGTTCCGATCCGCTCGATCGATGATTTCGCCGGTCGCAAGATGCGCCTGCCGGGCGGCATGGTGGCCGAAGTCTTTACCCAGATCGGCGCGGAAACCACCGTTCTGCCGGGCTCGGAAATTTTCCCGGCGCTGGAGAAGGGCACCATCGACGTGGCCGACTACGTGGGTCCGGCGGTGAACTACGCGCTCGGCTTCAGCCAGGTCACCGACTACATCGTGATGGGCCCTCCGGGCTTCATGTCGCTCTACCAGCCGGTGGACATCATGGACATCACCGTGGGTCAGGCCGCCTGGGATGCGCTGTCGCCGCAGATGAAGCAGTTCGTCGAGATGGAAACCCATGTCTACTCCGACATGCACCACGCCGCGATCCAGAAGGCCGACCAGGACGCCTGGGCCAAGTTCGAGGCCGATGGCACCGAAGTCACACGCCTGACGCAGGACGACGTGGAACTGATGACAGAAGTCGCCGTTCCGATCTGGTTCGACTACGCAAACCGCGACCCGAACGCGGCGCGTGTCTTCAAGATCCAGCTTGACTACATGATGTCCGGCTCGCTGGGTTACGTGGATCCGGCGCTGACCGAAGGCCTCGAGCTCAAGCTCTGATCTTTCGACAGGTCGACATCCTATCGCCCGGCGCTGCCAGTGCCGGGCGATTTCCTTCAAATGCCAATCAAACGAGGACCGCACAATGCCGGGTCTCAGCTTTACGCTGCCGCATTGGCTGTACTGGGTGGGTCTGATTGTATTCCCCATCATTGCGATGGTGCTTTCTCGCCGTCCCCAGCCAGCCGAAAAACGCTACACCCTGCCACTGGCCTACATGATCGCCGTCACAGGTGGCATCCTTGGGCTGCACCGTTTCTACCTCAAGAACATGCTGGGATTGCTCTATATCCCGATCTTTCTGTTCATCCTCTATGCCAACGGTCAGACACAGGACGCGCGGTCCGTTCTGTCTGATTACGAAAACCAGATCAGGGTTGCGGAACGCACGCTGGACCGGGAGGTCGGGCGCGTTGAAGAAGCCAAAGCCGACCTTCAAGAGTTGCAGGCAGCAGTGGCCGCCGAGGAAGAAGGCTCTTTCGCGCAACGCAGCGCGGAACGTCGGCTGTCACGGGCAGAAGACACCATCACGAAAGGCGAGGAACGTCTGGCCGAGGCGCGCGAAACCCTTGAAAACACGACACCGCTCCGCGACGAAGCCGCGGCAACACGCAGTTTTTGGGATAACGCCGCAGGCTATGCATTTTACCTGATCCTTGCCTTCCTTGCGGTCGACTTTGTGCTTTTGCCTGGCATGGTGCGCCGCGCAAACGCTGCTCTGCCGCCGCATGAAGAGTTGACAGAGGCGGAAAAGGCGCTGCTGGCCGCCGAAGCCGAGGAAGGCCCGAAACACGACCGGGATTATGCGGAGAACTGGATCGACCGGTTGTCGCTCTTCTGCGGGGAATACGTGGCCTACTGGGCCGTGATCGCGGTGTTTGTCTACTATTACGAAGTGCTGGCGCGCTACGTCTTCGGTTCTCCGACAAACTGGGCGCATGAAGCGATGTATCTCATGTTCGGGATGCAATACCTGATTGCCGGTGCCTACGCGATGCTGACCGAAAGCCACGTGCGGGTCGATATTTTCTATGCACCGCTCTCCAAACCGAAAAAGGCGTGGGTCGACCTTTTGACCTCGATCTTTTTCTTCATCTTCGCAGGTACGCTTCTGGTGACCTCTTGGATCTTCGCGATGGACGCCATCGCGGTGCCGTCGGGCAACTCGGTCCTGTCGGATTGGGCGCGCGGCCAGATTGGCTTTGGCGAAATGATCGCGGGCTTCGGGCTGAACCAGTGGACCGATCCGAATATCCGCTGGGGCGAAATCAGCTTCAATGAATGGGAAGTGCCACTTTGGCCAATGAAATGGGTGATGGTGATGGGCGGCTTGCTGCTTGTCTTGCAAGGGGTTTCGAAGGTGTCGAAAGACATCCGCGAAATCGCACGGGGGAACTAAGGCATGGGTATCGAGATTGAAATCGGCTGGCTCACGCTGATCATGTTCGGCAGCCTTCTGGCCCTGCTGATGGCCGGGTTGCCGCTGGCCTTTGTGACGGGCGGTCTGGCCTGTGTGTTCCTGTTCATCCTGGGTGACGCAAACGCGCTGAACATCGTGCCAAGCCGCATCTTCCCGCTGATGACGAACTATCAGCTTTCGGCCATCCCGCTCTTTATCTTCATGGCGGCGATGCTCGAGAGGGCGGGGATCATCAACGATATGTTCGACGTGATCTACAAGGTCATGGGCGGGCTTAAGGGTGGTCTGGCTGCCGCGACGATCATCGCTTCCACGATCCTGGCGGCGATGGTCGGCGTGATCGGTGCGGCCGTTGTGACCATGGGCATCATCGCCCTGCCCGCCATGCTCAAGCGCCATTATGATCCCAAGATCGCCATGGGGTCCATCATGGCGGGCGGCACGCTCGGTATTCTGATCCCGCCGTCGATCCTTGCGATCATCTACGCGGTCGTCGCGGAACAATCTGTGGGCGAGCTGTTTATCGGCGCGGTCATTCCGGGGCTTCTGCTCTCGGGTATGTATATCCTCTACGTGGTGGTCCGGTCCTACATCAATCCGGCGCTCGGACCGGCGATTCCGGTCGAGGAACGGGTCAGCAATGCCGAGAAAGTGCAGCTGATCGGCAAGATGGCGGCCCCGATCACGCTTGTGGTCGTGGTCTTGGGCATCATCTTCTCGGGTGTTGCAACGCCTGTGGAAGCTGCCGGCATCGGCACTTTCGGCGCGTTCATCGTCGCCGCGATTCATCGCAAGCTGGATTGGCCCACGGTGCGAGAGGCCTGCACAACCACGCTCAAGGCGAGTGCGATGGTCATCTGGATCATGTTCGGTGCAACGATCTTTGTGGGCCTCTACGTGCTCGAAGGCGGTCAGCAGTTCGTGCAGGATGCACTTGCTGCGACAGGTCTGGGTCCGTGGGGCATCCTGATCCTGATGCAGGTGCTTCTCGTGATCCTGGGCATGTTCCTGGATTGGGTGGGTATCCTGCTGCTGTGCGTGCCGATTTTCGTGCCGATCATCAAGGCGCTGGGTGCGGCGGCCTTTGGCCTCGACAGCCCGGAAGACCTCGTTCTGTGGTTTGGGGTGCTGTATCTGGTCAACATGCAGATGAGCTTTCTCTCGCCACCGTTCGGCTACGCTTTGTTCTACCTGCGTGGCGTGGCCCCGGCAGAGATTCCGATGACTGACATCTTCAAGTCGGCACTGCCGTTCCTGTTCCTGCAGATCGTGGGACTGGTGCTTTGTATGATGTTCCCGCAGATCATCACTTGGTTACCAAGGTTGGTTTACGGATGACCCACAAAAAGCCCCGCCTCGGCGGGGTTTTTCTTTTGAGGTGAGCAAACCGATTTTGCCACCCGGTCGCGACACAAGCGCAATCGTTTCTGAAGGCTGGTGGCCATCCCTTTCCTTGGGATTGCAAAAACAAATTCGCTCAGAGTGATGTTCACCATTGCCTTTCGGTGGCGATGGCAGCGCTTTCACAATCAAACGCCAGCATCCTGAAT
>CAYZAD010000023.1:0-22865 GCA_964476315.1 uncultured Rhodobacterales bacterium | reverse complement strand
GGTGTTACGGTGCGCGTGATCTATGACACGGATGTCGTCGATCAGACCGTCGCGCTGGTTGCCGCGCTGTGCCTGTTCGTGCTTGCGCTTGGATCATGGGTGGCGTTCGGGGCGATCCTCGTGGTTCTGGCAAGCGCGACGCTGGCCACATTCGGATTTGCAGGCTGGACCAATGTCGCGCTGACGGCAGGCACGGCCATAAGCCCCATGGCTGTTCTGGTCCTCGTGTCGACCAGCTGCATCCACATCATGATCAGCACCATTCGCGCATCGGAAAAAGGTCTGAGCGACACCCCGCTGAAATACGCGATCGAAACCAATCCGGCACCTGTCACGTGATCGACCGGGTGCCCAAGACCCGGTCCGGATACAGCCGCCAGCGGATCTGGCTCGACACCGCCGAACTGCGCCTGCAGCAGGTGCAATACTTTGATCGTCGCGGGGCGCATCTCAAGACCTTGTCGATTTCCGGATATCGCCAATACGACGGACGGTTCTGGCGTGCGTCCCAGATGGACATGGTGAACCACCTGACAGGCGCAAGCACACGCCTGACATGGGGGGACTACAAATTCGATCAGGGCCTGCAGGAGAACGCGTTCACGGTAAACGCCCTTCGGCGTATTCGCTAAGGGGCGCCCTGTTTGCGCGCGCTGACTGGGGGCGCGTGGGACGCCGTTAACCCTGCGACGAGGTAGTCGAAAACGAACCGCATGCGTTTGTTCCTGAGGATATCGCGATGCGCGACAAGCCAGATTGGAAACGGGATGTCCGGCTGACCGGGTGCTGCCCTCGCGACGCCGCGTTCTGAATCGCCGATCTGCACATCCAGAAGCCCCACCCCCAGCCCCTGCCGCACCATTTCCCACATCGCAAGGTAACTGCTGCATTCATACGCAACCGATGCAGGTGTCACCGGCACACCCATCTGTTGCAGCGCCGGCAGGATGTCGTGTGCGCCACCCGGCATGATCAGGTGCGCGCGGGTCCAGTCGTCATCCGTGGTCAGGTGCCCATGCGTGTTCAGAAACTCGGACGCAGCGTAGAAATTCGCTCCGGTTTCGGCCACGCGACGCGCCACCAGATCGGGTTCCTTGGGGCGAAAATTGCGGATCGCGATATCGGCTTCACGCCGCATGAGGTCTGTCGCGCTGTTGTCCGCGATCACGCGTATGGTCAGGCTGGGCTCTTCGGCCTTCAGGCGTTTGAGGATCGGCGGCAACAACAACCCGGCATAGGCATCAGACGCCGACAGGGTGACGGTGCCCGCGATCCGGTCGGTCTGCCCATGCGCCGCCCGCGCAAGGGCCATGGCCCCCTCTCCCATCTGACGGGCGTGGCGGACAAGGTCGGCACCCGCCGGGGTCAGTTCCAGCCCGCGTCCAAACCGTTCGAACAGCACAACACCCAATTCCTTCTGCAGCGCGTCGACCTGACGGCTGAGTGTTGGCTGCGCGAGATCAAGCGCACGGGCCGCCGCGGACAGCGACCCTTCCTCTGCGGTGACCAAAAACGCGCGGACGCGGTTCCAGTCGAATGTGACAGCATGCCAATCCATACGTTTTTGCATATCAGAATTAGAAAATAGGTCAATTTCGTTGAGACGTACGCTGGTGTATATCCGGCGCATCGCTGCAGGACGCGGCACTCAAACAAATTGATCCCCTCTTGCACCGGTCGCCATGCAGCCACCGGACCGGCAGGGCCTGGCCATTCGAAAGGACTTCCCATGCATGTTTTTTCCAACCCCGACTCGCGCATTTACGCTCGGCTGACCGGCGCTTTCTACATGGGCATTGCCGTGGCGGGCGGGTTCTCCATCGCTTATGTGCCATCGCAGATCGTGGTTCAGGGCGATGCGGCTGCCACGGTTGCGAATATCGTGGGCCGGACCGGGCTCTACCAGCTTGGCATTGCCGGTGATCTTGTCGTCATGGTGTTCGAGATCATGGCCATGACCATGCTTTACTTCATGTTCCGCTCGGTATCGCCCACCGTGTCATTCGCGGCGGCGATGGCGCGGCTGAGCATGGTCAGTGTCATGTCCGCAATGCTGTTCTTTCACGCCGGTGCCAGCCTGCTGGCCGACTCGGACCTGGTCATGACCAGCTTTTCCGCCGAACAACGGGCGGACCTTGCCGGGCTTCTGCTTGAGATGCACCGCGCTGGCGTCTGGATCTGGCAGGTGTTCTTTTCCCTGCATCTGGTTCTACTGGGATACCTCGTTCTGGCCTCGGACCGGTTTCCCCGCCTGATTGGCATCGGGCTCATGGTGGGCGCGTCCGGTTATTTTCTGGACAGCGTGTATGCCTTTGCCTTCCCCGAGGTTGCCGCGCTTGGGATGCTTCGCGCCGGGCTCTTGGTCATCGTGACCCTGTCAGAGGTTGGTTTTGCTTTGTGGCTGCTTGTGCGGGCACCGGGCACAGAGGAACCACCGCTTCAAGCCGCCCGCGCCTGACCTGTGACACGCAACGCGCCCGGTGATCCGCCGGGCGCGACGCACATGAAACACGGTGGCAGTTGACCCAAGTCAAGACATGCACCGCAGATCAGACGCAGAACGGGGCCAAGACTTGCTGTCTTGAAGAGTGAGGCCATGACCCGATCCGCATCGCCCAGCATAGCCCCGGCTGCACAGATACCCTCTTCCGCCATCTGGCCCTTCTTCTTGCTGACCTTCGGGATCACCTGGGGCCTGATCGGTGTCTATGTCCTGTTTCCGCAATGGGCATCGCAGAGCTTTGGCGAAATGAGCGGGTCACATCCGTTCTTCTTTGCGGCGACATGGGCTCCGGCGATGTCAGCTTTTGCGCTTGTAGCCTATTTTCAAGGGCGTGCGGGCCTCGGGGCGTTCATGTCGCGCCTCTTGTTCTGGCGCTGCTCTTCCGGGTGGGTGTTGTTCATTCTGGTGGTCATCCCGCTGGTCTACGTGGCGGGATCGCTGTTCAAGGGCGGTCCCGTCCTCGCTCCGCTTCCGCCGGACGGGGCCAGAGCCATGGTCGCCGTGCTCTTCATGATGCTGTTTCTTGGCCCGGTTGAGGAATTCGGGTGGCGCGGGATGGCGCAACCCATCCTGCAACGCCACGTTGCGCCGATCTGGGCCGGTGCGATCATCGGGGCCGTTTGGGGTCTGTGGCATCTACCTGCATTCTTCCTGTCAGGCACGGTATTTGCCGGCTGGACCTTTCTGCCGTTCTTTATCGGCAACGTGACGCTCGCGGTGCTGGTGACACCCATCTTCAACCGCACTGGTGGCAGCCTGCTTTGGCCGATGCTGTTCCACTGGCAGTTGATCAACCCGGTCTGGCCGGATGCACAACCCTATGACACGTGGATACTGGTTGGCGTGACGGCGGTGGTTCTCTGGTGGAACCGCGACACGATGTTCACCAGGCAGGGGGCCGCGACCGAGGTCATCCCGGCGCACCCCCGACGCATGAAAGCGACGCGGGGACAAGGGACGTGACCGGCGTCACACCACCACGGTTGAAACGCGCGCTCAACACGCCGTTATTGACGCTGTACGGGCTGGGTGTGACCATCGGTGCCGGGATCTACGTTCTGGTTGGCGCGACGGCTGCCGATGCCGGACCATTCGCCCCGGTCTCCTTTGTCATTGCGGCGCTTGTGGTGGCCTTCACCGCTTTCTCCTATGCAGAGCTTTCGACACGGTATCCGGTCAGTGCCGGGGAAGCCGCCTATGTGGAAGCCGGTTTCAATGCCGGTTGGCTGGCAACCGTTGTCGGTCTGGCCGTGGCGGCATCGGGCATGGTGTCTGCCGCAGCCGTTGCGATTGGTGCGGCAGCCTATCTGCACGGCGTGACTGGGGTGCCGCCCGCCATCCTGACCGCACTGGTGGTGATCGTCATGGGCGCCATCGCGCTTTGGGGCATCACCCAATCGGTGACGGTCGCGGCGGTGATCACGGTGATCGAGATCTCGGGGCTGGGATTCGTGATCTTCTGGGGATTTGCCGTGGCAGAGCCGTTGGGTGTGGATTTGACAGCGATGGTGCCCCCTTTGATTGGCCCGCACTGGGCAGGGATCGGGGCGGCCTCTCTTCTGGCCTTCTTTGCCTTTGTCGGGTTCGAGGACATGGCAAATGTCGCAGAAGAGGTGAAGGACCCGGTGCACACCATGCCAAAGGCCATCCTGTTCACCCTTGTCGCGGCAACCGCGCTTTACATTGCCACGACAACGGCGGTTCTGGTGGCGGTCCCGCTGGACACTCTGACAGCGTCCACTGCCCCGCTGGCGCTTGTCTTTGCCTCGGCCCCCGCCACGGTGCAGCAAAGCTTTTCGTTGATCGCGATCGTGGCCACGGTGAACGGTGTCCTGATCCAGATGATCATGGCCTCACGGGTGTTGTACGGCCTTGCAGATCGCGGACATTTGCCGCCTGTTCTGGCCCGGGTTTCGGTCCGGACCCAGACACCGGTTGCGGCAACCCTGGCGGTTGTGGCAACGGTCATCCTGCTTGCCACGACCCTGCCCATCTCGGCGCTGGCCGAACGCACGTCGCAGATTGTGCTGTTTGTCTTTGTGTTGGTGAACATATCCCTGATCCGGCTCAAGCGTCAGCCCGGTCACGGCACCGATCACTTCACCGTACCGATGGCCGTCCCCGTCATGGGTGTCGTCACAAGCCTGTTGCTGTTTGCGACAGCGGTTTTGTGAGGAGCAGAGCTTAATCGTCAGAAGGTGCCGGGATCGGAAAGCGGATTGAACGCACATCCACGATGAAAAAGGGAAAGTAGTCATCCGTGCCAAAGTGGTTGCCCGCTTCGATATGCGTCGGCAGGCGAAAGCCCTCGAATTCGGCCACCTCTGACAGATACCCCCCGAACGGCTGGAACCGGTGCACACCTTCCGGGTTGGCATTGCTCCAGCGCTGGAACGCGACCTGGGTTGGACGGCCTTCGGCGTCGACGGTCACATCGACGGCCTGGGTCACGCCGCAATGTGTCATCGTGTACCGCGCGGTGTTGTCATCGACCGGGCTCCACACGGTTCCCGTTCCGGGCAAAAGCGCGGCCGGGGTCCAGAACGCGGCCTCGGCCACGGAGCGGCCAAACGCAGATCGCATGTGATTGGACGATCCGCCAAAGCGCGCCACAGGGATCAGCCCATCCCACCAGAACCGCGTCCAGGCCCCGCTGTCGGACCCGGACATGCGCGCCAAACCAGAACCGGCCGACATCTTCCAGACAAAGCCGTGCGGGGCCGCCAAGACCTGGCGCGCCTTCATGGGCCGGTAGTTCGGGGCCGCCTTGCTGCCCATGCTGAAACGCCCTTGCATGGTGATCTCGGCCACCGTGTAAAGCGGGGTCCCTTCCGCGATGGAATACGTGAAAAAGCGGCGCGCAGGCTCTGGCAGGCCGGCAACCATGTCTGCCTTGAACCTGGCCGGGGCAACAGGCTGAAGCGCGGACAGACGGTCCATTTCGGCCCGGTCGACGCGGTGATCCAGTTGCCGCAGACCCAGCAACACCAGCACACCCATCACGGCAATCCCAAGAAGCAGGAACAGCATGGTCTGTTTCACCTCCAGTCCGGACACGATCCAAGCGAAGACGTGACGCCCCTTCCCTGTCACCCTATGACATGATGGGGCCGCGATGCTTTGACGTAGGTCGTGCCAGTCCCACAAATCGCGCAGGCCGATGGCTCGACGCGCGGCACATCCGGGTGATCATCGCCAACAGACGTGTCTATTGTGCGTCTGGAAAATCGGAACGCTGCATGAAACGGCCCCAGTCCGCCATCAGCTCCGGGGAAAAGGACGCCGCTTCCTGTTTGATCTGCGCCCGTTCGCTTTCGAGGTGATCTCCGCTCGAGAAAAGCCATTTCTTCACGGGAATGAATTTCAATGCCTTCGTCACACGGTGCAGTCCTCGGCGGCGCAACTGAGAGGTGATCGCCTGAAAGGCCTTGGCTGCCGCCAGGTTCCGAGGGACCTTGGCCGCGTTGACCTGATTGCCGATCAGTTCCTTGGCCGGCGGGATATAATCAATTTCCAGAACCTCGCAAAGCTGGCGGCAAAACGCATCGGGATCATCCCGAAGCAATTGATAGGACAGAAGAAAGACCCTGTCCTTGCCAAAGGCTTTTTCCCACATCGGGCTGTGTTTTGCGTAGGAGCCGGCATCTATGACATCGGCATAGACCTTGCTGGCCTCGCTCAGCGATGACCGGGGCAACCCGCGCGCGCGATAGTGAAAATAGTGCGACACGGCCCGGTCAAAGGGGTTGCGCACCGTGCAGATGATCTTGGCATATGGAATGTCCTTGGCCACGCGGTCACAGGCAAAGGGCTTGTGAAACAGCGACGGCGCAACCTCGACCCGCAGCCGCGTGTCCTCGGCGGGCGGGAACAGGTTCTCGTACCAGCCGAAGCCGCGATCATACACCTTGTCAAAGTAGAACGTCTCTTTCATGTCGCGTGGCATGGCCACATCGCCGCGCGCTTCAAGGTAGGACTGCACCCATGTCGTTCCCGACTTGGTGGGACCAACAAACAGCGCAAAAGGAGGGGATATGGCCATGGTCGTGTCCGCTTTTCCAGAGCGATTGCTCAGGCGAGGGTCTCGTATTTGTTCAGTTCTCTGTGCGATACGCCATTCAGCAAAGCCCCCATCAGCTTGGGCGGGTAAATCGCTGCGCGCACCAGTTCCTTGGTCAGGGACGCCGATTTCGTCACACCCCAATCCGCCACCGAAACATAACCGAGAAGGGCATCGCTGACACCCGCCGCGTCGGATGAATCGGCCATGGGCGACAGATCGACCACCACATTGTCGAATTTGTCAGCAAGCGAATTGATCAATGACTTCAAACGTTGCTGATCGAACACGCCCGGATCAAGCTCCACGTCCTCACGGGTCGACCGGTTGGGCAGGAAGTAGAGCGAGCTGCGCTCATCGTACCACAAGGCCTGCTCTGTGGTGATCGTGGATTGCGTCACCGCAAGCTCTGCCAGCCCGTATTGCGCTTCGGGTGTCATGCGGTCGGTCAGGTACAGCCCCTTCCAATCCAGATCGACAAGCACTGTCCGCCCTCCTCCGACGGCCAGCATTTCGGCAAAGTTCACGGCGGCAAGGCTGCGCCCTTCGCTGGCGTGATCCGACACAAAGCCAATGCATTTGGGGGGATAGCCGCTGCCGCCCGACACCATGTGCTTTTGCAGCTTGTCCGCTTCGACATTGACCCGCCGGATGGTTTCGGAAAACTCGGAAAGCGGGTTCGAGATCGACGCATAGATCAGACGCGCGTCCTTGGTCAGTTCAATCCGATGCTCGGGCAGCGCGATGACCTGCTGAGAAAAGTCCTGTGTCCGATGTGGCGCACTGAACAGCGGCAGCTTCTTTCTGGACCGCTTCGACGAAAGCTCCTGTTCAAGCGTGTTCGGCGGCGGCAGGATACCCAGAACGGGCGCACCGGTGCTTTTGGAAAGCTGTCTGGTTGTGCGGACGCTGCCATCCGCCGCCTCAAGCAGGAACGCCGCGACAGCGCCGATGGACAGACCGAACATGATCCCCAACATGCCCAAACGCTTCAACCCGGCGCCGTCTGCTTCTTCGGGGATGTTGCCGACCTCGATGATGGTGGCCTCGGTTGAGGGAAAGCTTTGCTGCTGGACGACCTGAAGATAGCTTTCGAGGTAGCGTTCATTAAGCTCGCGGTAGATACGGGCCTCCCCCTCGAGCGACCGGAGTTCAGCCTCGATAGAGCTGTTGGGGTTGGTGCCACCCGACTGACGCGCCGCGTCAAAGAGCGCCTGCGCAGCCTCCACATCGTCCTGCGCGTCCCGCAAGCTGGCTTCGGCATCCAGCAGCAGGCTGTTGAGAACCGTTTCCCCCGCCGCTTCCAAAGAGGCGATCCGTTCATTGATGGTTTGAACTTCTTCGCTGGATTCGTCCTGGGTTTGCAGCGCGGTGACCAGTTCCGCACGTGACTTTTCGGCTTCTTCAATCAGGCTGTTCAGCGTTTCCGATTGAATGCTCGAAGGCACGCCGCGCAATCCGCGACCGCTTTCGACAAGAGTGCGGAACCTGAGCACGACCGTCTCTGCGCGGGCTCTTTCGGCAAGCGCGTTCTGAACGGCCTGTCGGGCGGATTGAAGACTGCCCGACGCCTGTGCCATGTTTTCGGCATTCGCACCGCCGCCACTGATTTGCGCCATGCGCAGTTCGACCTCGCGTGCACGTGCGTTCAGTTCCTCGATACGGTCATCGAACCACTGGGCCGCGCGTTCCGCCGTTTCCTGGCGAACGCCCAGGCGGTTGTCGATATAGGCATTGGCGACTTCGTTGACGATTTGTGCCGCCAGCTCTGGCGAATTCGCCGTGTAGGAAATGCGGATCACAAGCGTCTGCGCATTGCGGGTCACCCGCAGGTTTTCCCGCAAGCGTTCCACTGCCATCTGAAACCGCTGCGCTTCGGTTGTTTCGTCGGGAACGTTCGTCAGAACCGGAAAGAATTCTTCCTGTATCGCCGAAATCCAGTCCTGGGTCGGCGTGGTCGGTTCCCCGAGGAACGCATCGCTTTCCCCCAGATCAAGACGGTTGACCACCCGGGACAAAAGGAACGGGGACCGGATGACCTGCATCTGGCTTTCAACCGCCGGGTTGTCGAGACTGATCTCGGAAAAGATTTCATCACGTCCGAACGGGTTGATCGACTGTTCATCCAGCAGGATGCGGGTCGCGGCCGTGTAAACGCGGGGCGTCAGGCTGTGCAGCAGGATGATCGCACTCAGGCACAGGATCGTGATGGATGCAATCAGCAGCTTGCGACGCCGCAGAAGCCGCCACACGGACATGAAGTCGAAAAGAGGCGGCGGCGCTGAACCGCCTGCCGGCTCGGGCTCCTGCCCGCCCAACACCAAGGGCGGCATCCGACGGCCGTAGTTTGGGTTGGAACTGCGACTGTTCTCATTCATGGGTCAGTCCTTCGAAGCTCTCTGCACTGCTCATCATCAGCAAATTCGTCTGCAAGAACTGCGTCACGCTGGGAAACCTGCTGGCTTGGTCACGTAAGCAAGCCTCGATAACTGCTTTGCAAACATGGATATAATTCAATTCGACAGGCGTACATTCACAACATCGCCTGGCAACAGCGGGGTTTCGGGCAATGCCTTGATTTCCTGAAACTGCCCGGCGTTTTGGCGGAATATGGTTATTGTCGGCGCCGTATCGGGCGATTCGTCCAGTGTCAGCGACGACTGGAATGCGGAATTCAATTCGATGCGAACGCGAAGCTGCGATGCCTGTTGCGACAGTTCCTGAAGACGCGCCTGAACCTGCAACGCCCGTTCCCGCGCCGCCTGATTGCGCTGCAGAACCAGTTCGCGACGGGATGCCTCGGCCGACAGGCGTTCGGCCTGCACATTGCCAAGCCGTTCGATCGCCTGCAGGTACAGCCGACGGGTCGTCGTCAATTGTTCGCTCGACACGATGCGTCGTGCCACAAGCGATTCCACGCGTTCCACCTCGGCCTCTTCGGATTCCGCAATGGCGGTCATCGCCTCTTCATGGCGCAGGGCCGCGATCACACGCGCCTCCGCCTCTTCAACCGAGGTGTTGAGAAAGGCGTTTTCCTCGCTCAGGATATCGCTTGATGTTTCCACCTGGCTGCGCGCCAAAGCAATCGCCTTTTCAATCAGTTCAGGCGGCGCGTTCAAGTTCTTCAACTCTGCCAGGTCAAGTTCGTTGGTACCCGCGAGAACCGCTTCGTGAACGGCGATTTCGGCAAGGATCCCAATCAGGTCCGCCATCAGGACCCGTGGGTGATTGCGCAGCTCCGACCCGCTGAACGTACGTTCGTCAAGCACCAGCAGACCTTCTGCCGCAGCGATGCCCTGGCGCACCGTCATCCCCACTTCGAACGGCTGACGCCCCGGGCGGTTCACCGCGCCGTCGAAATAGATCGGCCGGTATTCGACGACGTCGATCATCACTTCTTCCGGCTCGATCGAGACAAGAAGGTATTCGCCGCCCACCCGTTCGCGATAGACCGCACCGGTCATCAGGTTCGGGATCTGCGCGCGCAAGTCCTTGATGGTTTGCCCGCGCACGTTCAGGCTTCCAAGAAGCGGCAGGTTTATGGAGCCGTCTATCCCCACCTTGACCCTGCGGTCAAAGGCCGGATTTGACAGAAAGGTCACACCCAGAGTGTCCCCCGGCCCGATCAAATAGCTTTCCTGTGCGTCCGATGCCGATGCTGCAGTCAATCCCATGACAAGCATGAAAAGGAACGCGCGAACCGTATTCCCAACGGGTAGCATACCAACCACTTCCTTAGATAACTTTGTGTAATCATTACACGATTCGAATATGTTTAACGAATACATTTAGTAAACGGTCCCGTCTTCTGGCGCGTGAATCGTCGAAATCAGGTTCAAATAGGCGTTTACCACAGCATTGTGTCCAAAATCTGTCGCGCGCTTTGACGCAAGCCTCGCATACTCTGTCCTGCGCTCTGAATCGCACATGACCCGCAACGCCGCCGACATGGCATTCGCGTCCTCCATCGGGACCAGCAGACCATAGGCCGTGTCCGGCCACGGTGGTTCGCATGCAGGCGCACTGGCAAGAACGGTCGCCGGGCCGGATGGACAATCCGTTGCAATCACCGGACACCCGACGGCCATGGCCTCGATCAGCGTGTTGGGGAACCCCTCTGCCCGAGACCCCGACACCAAAGCGCGCGCCCGTGACATGAACGGATACGGGTTTTTCACGAAACCGGCAAAGATCACGCGGTCCTCAAGACCAAACTCCGCCACCCTGTTCCGCAAGGCTTGCTCTTCGGGGCCCTGACCCAGAAGAACAAGGGATGGATCGATCTGCGCCTGGGCATAAGCCCGGATCACCAGGTCAAAATTCTTGTTCGGCACCAGCCGCCCTACCCCAAGCACATAGTCGTCAGGCAAGGCGATGCAGGGTTGCTCTTGCGCCAGGTTTCGCAAACGCGGCCCGTCAATGGGATTGCCGATCACCGACATGCGCGCGCGCGGGACGGAAAAGTTCTGGTTCAGATCATCCGCCACCCCTTCGCCAACCGCGATGACATGGTTCGCCCGGGGATAGGTCTTGCGCGTGATCCATGCCAACAAGGCTTTGGCCCGGGACCCTGCGATATGGCTCGAGGTGTGCACACGTTCGCTGATGATCGTCCCGTGCCCCGACATGCGGCTCAGCAGGACATTCAGGACGTTGGACCGCGCCAGATAGCTGACGCAGACAACCGGGCGCGTTTCGGGACGGGCCCAATAGCGGCGCAATTCCCTGGCACTGCGCAGCATGCTGCCTTTGCCATTCAGCGTCACGACCTTCAGATCAGACGGCAGCGACTGTTCATGCGGCAAGTCATCCAACAGGATCAGTTCGACCTCGTAGTCCTTCAGATGCGGCAGCAGGTGCGTAAGCAGGTTCGCCATTGCCCGCTCTGCCCCGCCACCTTCCATGGAATTGATCAGGAACGAAATCCGTTTCCTTGCGGTGCGCTTGGGCGCGGCCATGTCGCTTGTTGGTTCTGAATGTGACTTGGTCATACAAACTGCGTTACTCATACACGAAGCGGTGCGTAGGCCTGCGACCCCTGACGTCCGCGCGAATGGGATGTTCGCGCATCGTAAAGTTTCGCAAAGCAGACCACCGGAAGGATCCAGTACAGACTGTTATGCTTCAAAAAGAACGATCCGGCCACATTGCCGATCAGCGCGAACAGAACAACCGTGAGGGCCATCGCCGATATTTCGGGATGAATGCCCCGCATGAGGTTTCCGAACGCCACGACCCCCAGCCACACCATGAAGAACACGGTCATGCCCAGCCCAAGCCATCCGATATCCACCGCCAGATCCAGAAACCCGTTATGCGCGTGGCCCAATTCCGCCCCGGTCAAGGCGGTAACACGCGGGCCCACCACCTCCCAGCCGGCGCCGTAGCCGCCGCCGAGCAGGCTGTTGTTGCCCATGCCCAGGATGACGCCTTCCCAGATGATCGTCCGCCCGGTCAGCGTAGGGTCGCGCCCAAGAAGATGCAGCACATATTCGAACAGCAGCTGTGCCGACAGTGCGGCAAAGATCGCCACCGGCAGCGCAACGAGGATGATCAAGGATCGCGCCGACGGTGAAAAATTTCGCATGAACAGCAGCAAGATCACGGCCATAGGCACTGTTCCGATCAGAAGAACCGCCTGCGAAGAATTCGACTTCATCACCAAAAGCACCGCGATGCCGAGAACCGGCACGAGAAGCCACCGGCCCAGCCGCCCGCCCACCGAGAAGGCAAAACCCAAGACAAGGAACGATGTCGACAGCGCCACAAGCCGCCCAAAGTCATTCTTGTGACCGAAAAGACCACGCCAACTGCCTGCGTGCCGCGAGGACTTGTCCTCGTCAAACACCTGGTGAATGCCCCGGATCGGGTCGACCTGAATGACCAAGAAATTCACGATGATGATCGAGATCGAGGCAAAGATGACGACCTTGAACAGCTCTTTGGCCGAGAAGTTGAAGACCAGCCAGAAGGCAAAGGCCGTGGTCAGGCACAGACTGCCCGCCCGGCGCAACGACAGGGCGAAATCCGCCGTCCATGCCAGCGACGCGACGGCAAACAACACCGGGATCAACGCCAGCCAGTAAGACCCGATGATGCGGGGAATGGCGTCGCGGTGAAAGAGCAAGGCCACACAGGAAAACAGCCCGATGGCCGCACCGAACACCTGCACCATCGGCGCTGTTTCCGACCCGGATGGTGTCAGATACGAGGTCAGCGTCCCGGACATGAAAAACAGCCCCAACAGGGCAATCAAATACTTGGCTCCGTTCGCCCAAAAGGTCATGACCTTGCACTTTCCAAAAACGCATTGGCAATTTCGGACAGATCGTAGCGTTTTGCAATTGCGGCAATATCCGCTTTTTCCCTTGCTAGCGTCTCGGTGTCACGCGAAGCGAGCAAGTCCCTGATAGCAGAGGCCATCGCCTCGGGGTCCTGGATCGGAACAAGACGCTCTGGAAACTCTCTGCCGATGATTTCGCGTGGCCCGCCGCCCAGGCAGTCTGTCGAAATCGACGGAATGCCTGCGGCAACGGCTTCGATCAAGGCATTCGGAAAGCCTTCGGTGATCGAACTCAACAGGAAAAGATCCGCCTGAACAAGATAGTGGAACCGGTCCATCCGAAAGCCCATGAACGCGACACGGTCCAGAATTCCGCATTCCTTGGCATAGCTTTCCAAGGCTTCGCGTTCCGGCCCATCGCCCAGGATGACGAGGCGCAGGTCGTCGCTTGCCAGCGCCACGGCGCGCAGCATGGTTCTGTAATCCTTCTGCGGCATCAACCTGCCAACGGCAACAGCAACGGGTGCTTCCTCTTCGAACCACGGGTGGATCACCGGCGCTGCGCGGGCTTCGTCGAATTGCTGCTGATCTGGCGCGGCATTGTGTATCACGACGGTCTGGCTTGCCGGAAGACGCGCGAATTGCGCGATGTCGTCCGTCACCCCTTGGGTGTTCCCGATCACCGCATGCGCCCGCGGGTAATAGGCCCGGACCAGAAGGTTGATGATCGTTCGCCTGACCGGGTCCATTTCCTTTGCCAGCGCGGTGTACTGGTTTCTTTCGCACACGATGACCTTCGTACCCGTTCGCGCCAGTTGGGCGCTGATCAGCGCGATGAGGTTTGTCCGCGTCAATGCAGAAATCAGGACCTTGGCCTGACAGGCCCGGAGATAGGACACCAGCCTGGGAAGACCCAACACCGCCTTGCTGACGCCGAGAACATGCAATGTCACGCGCTCCGAAAGAAGCCCCCGCAAGGGGCCACTCTCGTTATTGACGATCAGATGTGTGGGGCGCCCCGTTGCGGCCATTTCATTTGCCAGCCGGACAAAGAACCGCTCTGCACCGCCGCCGGCAAAGGTCGGTATGTAAAAATGGACCGGCATATCCATTCCCATAGCTTCACGCGATGCCGCTTCTCGTGGCATTTGTGTGGCCGTTTCAGCAGCTGAGTTGTCAGGAAACAAACGGGAATGGTCCATTGCGTACATTTTCCATATCGATATTGACTTCGCCTGCACCACGGCGCAACGGTTAACACGGCTGGCGCGACGTGGCACGGTACTTGACGCACAAACCTGTGGTTTAACTATGACGTCGATTATTTTTAAGGCGTATTCTTACAGGAGAGTTGCGTGAACGGTTCAGGTGATGACAGCGAAAAACCGGATACGCCCGAGAAAAAACAACGCGACCTGACCAAAAGCACGATCGGTCACTTTCTTTGGATGTTTGCGGGCAGCGGTGCGGAAGCCGTTCTCAAGGTGATTGTCCTTCTGGTTCTCGCGCGCCTTTTGACGCCTGCGGAATTCGGAATCGTCGGCGCGGCCCTTACGATTGTCAATTTGGCGGAAATCACCGTGCGTGTTGGTGTCGCACCTTCCATCGTCCAAACCAAGACCCTGACCCGCGACCATATTGGGACGGGCCTCAGCGTGACGATTTTTGTCAGCTTCGTCATTGCCGCGATTGTTTACCTGTCTGCGGAAAGCATTGAACGCCTCTACCGGATGGCGGGCCTTGTCCCGTTTATCGAAGTCTTTGCAGCGCTCTTTATCATCAAGGGGGCCGGGCTTGTCAGTGAAGCCCTTTTGCAGCGCAATCTGCGGTTTCGACAGATCGCCACAATACGGCTCTTCGGCTATGGCTTGGGGTCGGCTCTGGTGTCGATCACGTTGGCGTGGCAGGGGTTCGGTGCCTGGTCGCTGGTCATCGGTCAGCTGGTGCACCAGTCGATCATGACCATTTCTTATGTCTACCTCGCCCGGGACAAGCTGACCATCGGGTTCAAGTGGTCGACCTTCAAGTCGATGTTTCAGTTCGGCTTTGGCGTCACGCTGACCCAGTTCGGAAGCTACGTGTCGCAAAACGCCGACTTCTTTATCGTCGGCCGATACCTCGGGGCCGAAGCGCTGGGGTATTACACGCGGGCTTACCTGCTGCTCCAGCAGGCCGCGATGCTGGTTGGCCGCGTCGGGGATGAGGTGCTGTTCCCGACCCTCGCGTCAGTGCAGGATGATCGCAAGCGACTGCAACGCGCCTTGAACCAGGCACTGTCGCTCGTGGCGATGACGCAGGTTCCTGCGACCGCCTTGCTTGTGGTCATGGCGCCGGAAATCGTTCTGGTCCTGATGGGGCCGCAATGGGACGTTGCCATCGCACCGTTCCAAATCCTGATTGCCGTGCTGTTCTTCCGCACGGCCTACAAATTCATCGGTTCGATCCTTCGGGCTGCGGGTCGCGTTTACATCATGGCAATCTGGCAGTGGACATATGCCGTCGGCGTCATGGCAGGCGCCTATTTCGGGCAGGATTACGGCCTGTCGGGCGTGTCCATCGGTGTGTCCGGTGCGGTGATCGTCTGCTATTTCCTGGGCGTGGTCCTCGTCTACACCGTGGTCGGCGTGCAGACGAGGTCAAGCCTTATCAGGCTGTTTGTCTATTTCGTCATGGCCATCGCAATGGCCGCAATTCTCGTCGCAGCCAGAGCAGGCTTGCAGAGCCTCGGGCTAGGCAATCTGGCCATCCTGATGCTGCTCAGTACCGGATTTGTGGCCACCTATGCGGGCCTGATGCTTGCAACGCCCAGACTGTTCGGCAACGAGGGAGAGGTGTTTCGGAATCAGATCCTGAAACGACTGAGCCGGAAAGGCCGCAGCAAAAAGGGGTGACATGGATGTCACCCCTTTTTGGCAAAGCGATTTCCGGTTTGGTCAGTTGAAGTGCCGACCGTGGTCAGTCCGCACGCGACTGTCGATGTGTGGCGGCTTCACCAATCAGGCCCGCCCCGTCAACGGCCTTCGACGTATTTGCGGCTTGGGTCTTTCTTTTGTTTTCCGCAAAGGCGGCCACGTCATTCGGAATGTGCCAGGGACTCGTGTCAAAGCCATATGATGTGTCCAGCTTTGAAAAGTCGGCAAAGAACTCCGGATAGAACTGCATGGCTTCCTTGCGGATATGCTCACGCTTCGACTTGTCCGGCACAGGGCCATAGACCGCCCGCCGCACGGCCGGTTGGCGCACCGCATTGACCAGCCAGTGTGCACCGGCAAGACGCAGCATGCGCGACCCGGTGCGCGCCGCTTTGGCCAGGTAGCGCAGCTTCGGATGTCCATCTTCGTTGATCCGGGCATACAGCACATCGTCGCTCGGCTCGATCATGGGAATCCCGAGCACCGCGCAAATCTGGCGCACGTAATCAAGCGGATCACGGTTCAGGTCGTGATAGTCCAAAAGCTTGATCCGGTCCGGACCGATGGCATCGGCCCACCATTGCAGGTTCCGGTAGTACAACCCGTTGCTCACGATGGCATGATGGTTGTCACACATCCATTTGAAGCCGCGATCCGGTTCGCCACCCTTCAGGTAATGGAAGTAATGCGCGATGCCGCGATCAATCGGATTGCGCAGCGTGGCAATGATCGTCACATCCGGCAGGTCCTTGGCGACGCGTTCAATCGCTTCCGGCTTGTCCAGAAGCGACGGCGCCACTTCAACGCAGATTTTGTGCTCCGGCTTGCGCTCTCCGTAAAGACCGGAGTACCAGTCCCACCCGTTGTCGTACAACTTGTCGAAGAAGAAGGTTTCTTTCATGGCAATGGGCAGTTGCACATCGCCACGGCTTCGCAGGTAGTTATCGATCCAGGTCGTGCCACTTTTATGTGGGCCGACAAATATAAACTCAGGCTTCACCTTAACACCCCAATTCATTCGCGTAACGGACAAACACAATAGTCATAGCCCGGACGCAATTAGCCCTATGCAACACCGCGAAAGCTTCGCCATGCAGCGCACTCACGCCCATTACCTTTACACTTGAAAGAAAACTAAGCGCTCTTGAGGGCGCCTTGGCGGCAACGCATCGACGTTTTTGTGACAGATTAGTGGCAGGTAACGTAGGTTACTTTTTACAAAGTGGTCAAGTAGCAATGTCACCCCTGCTTTGCCCGCTTTACGTGTGTTCCTGAAACGGAAAAATCGGCCCGTAGAGGCACAGCACCGCGAATTCCACTGCGGAAAAACATGCGCCTGTTATGTGCCATTGGGACCTGGACGCCGTGACAAGAGTATCCACGACTGCCCATGTGTCGGATCAACCGTCCTCAAGCGGCACATCTGACAAGACCCCCCAGTCCTGCGGGCACGCGCTTGGAAACATGGCACAATTCCTCAACCGGCAACGCAACATGAGCCCAGCATGCGAACTCTCTGCAACAAAAAAGCTGCCTTGCGAAGAATGAATACGACAAACCGCACCCATTGGTTGCCGCGACCTGCAATTCAGGGAACCTCAGCTTTCGGCAAAAACTCTCAGGTGGACAAATCCAACAGCTTTTGAGCGGAATGCATATAAACAAGGACCAGAGACACCCCGGTTCACAGACCTTGCCAATAAGGCATTTTCAACCTCACAGGATGACGACTGTCCAAATCAACCTTCAAGTGGAAAAGGCCGCGCGTGATCCATCCAAATCAAAAGCAAGATCATCTCGCGAAAAGGAAGACCAAAGTATTCGAGCACCAAACAAGCAGGATGCATGTGGATATATGAATATACCTGCACAATGTCACACTGCCCAAGATCAAAACGCAAGTGAACTTGTATTCTGCATTCAAGACCGTACCCGCAAACTTCTTGCTCGGCCACCCGTAATTGAAGCAATAATCGTTATTCGCAGTTGACCGGAATTGATGGTCAGGACCGAAAGCGGGCAACGCGGTGCGCGTGCTGTCCGTCTACCCGACAGTACGCGCAGATCGCAAACGCGGGTTGCACGTACCGTAAGCCACGCAACCCGCAGCCGATCAAAAGCAAAAATTCCAAGCTTTCACCTTGATTTGATAGGCATTTTTCCGCAAAGGCGTGCCACATCTTCCAGTAGTTCTTGTCAAGGGAGGCTGGGATTGCCACAGTCTGATCACAGCAGGGTCCGGGTGGAACGTCAAAATGCCGATCTATAAAATCAAAGACAAAACGATCCTTTTCATCCACATTCCCAAGTCTGGCGGCACATCTCTCAAGACATGGCTTAGTGCACATGGGGAGCAAAGCCTTTATCTGAAACATCGCAAGGATATGCTGCCCCTCGTGCCTCAACATTTCCACAGGGAATATCTCGATGCACTGTTCGCGCCTGGTTTTTTTGACTACAGCTTTTGCATAACCCGCAATCCTTATTCGCGCATTTTAAGCGAATACAATTATCGCATCACACGTCCCACTCTGCGGAATAAAGCTCTGCCATCCCCGTCCTTTGACCGATGGCTGAAAAGCAGCCTGCGCAAATATCAGAGCAACCCGTTTCTGTTTTCCAATCATCTGCGTCCTCAGCATGAATTCCCCATCGAAGGAACAGATGTCTTTCGTCTTGAAGACGGTTTGGATGCAGTGCGCCATCGCCTTGGTGACCTGACCGGAATTCAAAGCGATGAAACAATTCCCAGAAAAAATATCTCAAAGAAATCCGCCAACAGCCTGACAGAAGCACAGGCCGACAGGATTTACGACTTCTACCAGGAAGACTTTAAACGCTTTGGATATGACAGGGACAGTTGGAAGGACGTCTGAACGGATCATGCGTCCCGGTCATCCTGCCTCTCAGGTAGGGGCCCACATATGCCCCCTACCCTTCAGATGATCACGCAAAACTCCTGCACAACAGTCCGATGCGCAACCTAGCTTGTTGCCGATTTCAAGAGAAACCGCCGCTGAAAGCTGTCATACACACTCACGGTCTGCCGCGCGATGGTAGACCAGATGAACGCCGCAGGCAGAGGCAGGGACGGAAGGTCTGGGCTGTCCGGCTTCAACCTGTCCGCCAAAGCGTCGATATCGCCGACCTTGAAATAATGTGATTCGGGCAATCCGAGGTCCTTGTTGGGCTGGATGTCGCTCAGCAAAAGCGGGGCCGTCATCGCCCAGGCCTCCAGCGCGGCAATCGGCAGACCTTCATGGTGGGACGGCATGACAAAAAGCTTTGTATGCGCCAAGAGCTGCGCCACGTTCGCCCGGGGCAGGCTACCGGTCAGACAAACGTCGGCATGCGCCATGTCAGCCAGTTCCTGATCATGGTCCGAATTGCTTGCCCCGCCAGCGATGACCAAGGGCAATGCCGACCCCGATTGCTTGTGAGCCTTGATCAGGTCGGCAAATCCCTTTTCGGGCACGAGCCTGCCGACAGCGAGGATATATTTCCCGCTTTCCAGCCCGAACTCCTGCAAGGTCGCCGCGCTGCCATCAAGAACCGTTTGGTCGACGATATGATCCGCCCCGTTCGGGATGTACTGGATCGTTTCCGCCTTGCGGGGATAGGAACTGCGCAGCCGTGCCGCAAGGTTGCGCGAGACCGCGATGGTGTGGGTGGCGCTTGTGACGCCGACCCGCTCTCCGAAGCGAAGCACCGCGCGCGCAAACCGGTTCCATTTCGCGCGCTGAAAATCATCCCCGTGATGGGTCAGGATCACGCGCATGCCAAGCAGCCGCGCCAGCGGGGCCAGAAGTCCGGGGCCGATGGCGTGGAGGTGAACGCAGTCCGCCTGCTCAGCAAACCGCGCGCGCAAGATCGCGACCAGCGTGTTGCTCAGCGTTTCGAGATATTTGTTGTTCAGCGCCGCAGCCGGCACCACTTCGACACCGGTGTCCGTCACGTACCGGTCCGACCCGATATAGGGCCGTCTGCCATAAACGACGATCTTCAGATCCGGACGCAGCTCCGCGATTTCTCCGTAGAGGTTCTCGCAATGCGTCTCGATCCCGCCGGGAATGTCCGGCAGGCCCCTCAGGCCGATGACACAAATCTTCATTGGAACCGCCCCCTTTCGCGCCACTCTCCCCGGCCAGACGAAACGCGGACAAACCCGGGTTTCGATGCTGCGCGGAAATGATCGTAATGATGGCGCATATCGTCCATTCGATAATAATATTTTCCAAATTCACCGATGTTTTGACCTGTCATCGGTGGCCGAGTCGTTGCGGCGGCGAAATTCAGCCGACACCGACTCAGTGTAACATGTTGAATTTGTTGCACCAGCCGCGTGTCCACGAACCGGCATATTGCTGCCATATTGCAGCCCAATTGTTTGTATAGCATCTTTTTGTAAACCATTTGTTTACTCTCAAGAGGTCCACTGACGCAGGTCCGTTTGAAAAGCGCCTGAATAAGGTCGGCGAACGCAACAGCAGGTACGCAGATGTATGAATCCCAAGACTTGACGCACCCTGATGAAACGGCACATGGCGCACGGCCGGGCACAGGATGCGACAAAGCTTCGGCATCGTCTGACGTGATCCTCATCCGGAACCTCCTGGTCTGGCCGTCCGTCGCCATCAGCATTTGGGTTTTGTACAAGGCATCGTTGCTGGTTTTCGGCATGTCATGACCTGCCCTGCGCTGCTGCATCACCCCGGATCAGTAACCCGACCCCTTGACGAACTCCTGGAAGAACGTTTTCAGCGTGATCTTCACATCAAGACCAATCGACCGTTTTTCGATATAGGCAAGATCGTAATCCAGCCTGCCACGCGCCGCCGTCTCTGTCGTTGTCTCACCACGAAAGCCATTGACCTGAGCCAAGCCGGTCAGGCCCGGACGCACCTGATGCCGCAGCATGTATCGCGGATCGAACTCTTCGTAGGGCACGCCATTGGCGAGCATGCCGGGAACGTGCGGGCGCGGCCCCACCACCGACATCTCGCGCTTGAGGATGTTCAAGAGCTGCGGCAACTCATCAAAACTGGTTTTCCGAAGAAGCCGACCGATCCGGGTCACACGGGGGTCGTCTTTCACGGTCTGGCAGACACCGCTCCTGTCACAGGCCTCCGTCGCCATGGTGCGGAACTTGAAGATCCGGAAAAGCTGTCCATCCAGCCCGTAGCGGTCCTGCCGGAACATCACGGGACCCGGGCTGGACAGCTTGATCGCAAGCGCGATCACCAGGAAAAGCGGCGCCAGCAGAACAAGCGCCATGCCCGCCACCGAAATGTCGAACACCGTGTTCAGAACCCGGTACGTCAGGGTATCCTGTGCAACCGGCGCCGCATTGTGCGGCCTGAGTTGCGCACGATCATGTTTCACACCGCGCCAATCAATACGGTCGTGGCGCAGTTCGTTCATCGCTTCTTGCCAACGCGGGGGAAATCGACCCGCGTCAAAATCGCTAAAAAATTTCATGGCAGCCCCACCTGGTAAACCATTTTCAATAACTTCTCTTGTGCGGGACGATCCCGCTCCGACGAATCATCCATGCCGCATATTATGCACCTGCAGCAAACACTGCTGTGACATGAGCCGAACTGGCCAACAAACGCATTAATCAATCTCTCACTTCAATGGACTGTGAAGTTGCACGATTCTTGACCCAAAAGCAAACAATGGCGAAAAAAAAGGCAGTCTTGGATATTGGACGGTGGTAAATTTTGAGGATTTGAGAAACACATAAACCATGTCGCAGAGACCGCCGCGCGCCTCTACACTTTGCACAAGGTGCGATTCGTGGCCGGTTCGACGGCCCAACCGCGTGAAATGTGCATGGCAAGCGTTAGCCAAGGATACGAGAGCTGTTCAATGAAATGTATTTTGCAACACGCGGCTGTGTTTGCCGCAGGCATTGTCACCACAGCACACATCGCGTTTGCAGCGGATGTGGCACCACAGTGCAGCAGCAGCACGGTCGGCGTTCAGTGCATCGAACGATCTGATCAGGTCGGTCCATGGAGCATTCTCGAAGTCGTGCCTCCGGTCGGCTCGCAAAACTCCCTCATGATGTCCTCGCCCTCCTATCAAACCCTCCCGGGAATCTTCGGCCGCGAGGAAGAGGCCACACTCCTTTTGACCTGTATCGAAAACACGACCCGGTTCGAGGTCCGGTTCGGAGAGAATTTCATGTCGGACGTGGGCGACTACGGCACCCTCATATACAAACTGGACGATGAGCCACCGGTCGCATTGGCCGCCTCGGCGTCTGCCGACAACTATTCGCTGGGTTTGTTCACCGGGGCTCAGGCGATCCCGTTCATCGTATCGATGTTCGGGAACGAACAGCTTTTTGTGAGTTCCACGTCGTTCACCGGCCGCACGCTCACGGCGAGTTTCTCGATTGCCGGGCTGGAAGACGCAGTGGAACCCCTGCGCGAACTTTGCAACTGGTAACGCCGCACGCCATAGACCCGTTCTTGTGTCGATCAGCCAGGCCATCGGCAGACACCGGGCACGGGTCACGCGTGAAGTCTGGCTACCCAGCAGACGGAACCCGCTCTGCTGGCCTGAGCTGCGTTGCCGCCACCGCTGACAACCCCACCATGAGCGACGCCGTGCCAAGCACCAGGGGCAATCCACCCACCTGGTAGCTGAGACCCGACAGCACCGTGCCCAAAAGCCGCCCCCCCGCATTGGCCATGTAGTAGAACCCGACATCCATCGTCACACGCTCGTTCTGTGTGAAGGCAAGGATCAGGTAGGAATGCAGCGCCGAATTCACGGCGAAAAGCGCCCCGAATGCCAGCAGGCCAGCCACAAGGGTGACAGTCAGCCAAAGCCGCGGCTCGCCCGCGATCACCGCGGCAGCCGTCAGGGCCACAGGCACCGCCACAAGGTATAGCGCCCATCTGACCGCATCGCTGACCAACGCATCCGCCCCCCGCTCTTGCGCGCGCAGCAGCCGGGGCGTGTTGGCCTGAACAATCCCGTATAGGATGATCCACACCGCCATGAACGTCCCGATCAGGAAAAACGTCGTCCGGTTGCCTGCCTCGGTCCCGTCCGACAGCACCGCGTAGAAATAGATCGGGATGCCCACCACGA
>CAYZAD010000022.1:21656-23456 GCA_964476315.1 uncultured Rhodobacterales bacterium | reverse complement strand
GCCCTGAAATCAAGAGACCCCGGTCCACTCTGCAAACGGTTTGGATGCCACAAGGCGGATGAGTCTTTTTAAGCAGGCCAAGGACAGGCCAGTTGTTTCCAGGAGTTTGATCCCGCGGCGTGACGGTGCGATGCATTCACTGGAATGGAAGGAAGCACCGTGGGGCAGGTTCGTCGTGCCTGGCATCGTCAATCGGGGTCTTCCTCCGCCTTATAACCTGGGAAGTGAAACGACGCGCCAATTGTGACATACGTCCATAAATCCAGTATCCAGAGGCGATTGCTTATGAGATTTGATGGTGGCTGCGCGTGTGGCGCTGTCCGATACGAGGTCAAGGGGTCACCCTTTTGGGCGATGCACTGCCATTGTGAAAGCTGTCGAAGGGCGACCGGGTCGCCAATGACGAGTTACTTTGGAGTAAGTCGGGGCCAAGTCACGTGGAAAGGTGCGCGTAGCTTCTTCAAGTCCTCACCCGGCGTCACACGCGGGTTTTGCGGTCAATGCGGCACACCAATGCATTACATGAGCACACGCTGGCCCGGAGAAGTGCATCTATTTGCTGCAACCCTAGATGACCTGACACTCTACAAGCCAACCGCGCATGTGCATTGGGCGGAGCATGTCCCTTGGCTCAATTCGGATGACGGTCTGCCAAGATTTGATGGCCGCGCACCATGATGTCCAAATCTGTGCCGGCTGGATCTCTGTCGGCCCAATGCGGACCTTCACCACACGACCTGAATGATGCGGTACCGCCAGTTGAACCTGCCGTTTGATGCGACTGCAAAATCCAGCAAAAGACGAACTGCAGCATTGCGAATTAGGTTGCCGTTGCAATCGCAACCATCCCTGGCTGGTTTTCCAAAAGCCAGAAGAATCCGTCCCGCGAAACGGTCGGTTCTAGATCAGATTGAGGAGACGGCCTGTCGTAGGGGTCGGTTGATCCCCGGGCTGGACCGGAGGTGTTTGAAGGCGTCACGTTTCGTCACGGGAAGACGCTGTGCATCCCCCCTCCCCCGTACCAACACAAGTTCCTTTTACAGCGGCTCCGACAGTGCTGGGTGGTGGCTCATGCCCCATAAAGACCGGCAACCCTGCCGCGCAGCGCCACCAGGGCGAACACCGCGTCGATGGTAGGGGTGGGTGTATCGGTGACGCGACCCAGCTCTTGGACGGACCCCACCAGCGCGTCGATCTCCATGGGGCGACCCTGATCGAGATCCTGCAGCATGGAAGTGCGATGCGCACCCACTTCGGCCCCACCCTGGATGCGGCGGTCCACGTCGATGGGGAATTTCACACCAAGCTTTTCGGCTATGGTTTGCGCTTCCAGCATCATATTGCGCGCGACTTCCCGCGTGCCGGGATCGGTGCAGAGAACATCGAGTGTCGCATGGGTCAGCGCAGAGATCGGGTTGAACGAAAGGTTCCCCCAAAGCTTCACCCAGATCTCATCCCGCAGCTTTGGGCGCACCGGCGCCTTCAGCCCAGCGGCGCTCAGGGCCTTCGACAGCGCCTGCGCGCGCTCTGAGCGGGAGCCGTCAGGTTCCCCAAGGGAAAAGCGGTTGCCCTCTATATGTTTGACAACGCCGGGCTCGATCACCTCCGCCGCCGGATAGACGACACAGCCCAGCACGCGATCGGGGCCGAAGCCGTCCCATTGTACGTTTCCCGGGTCGACGGTAGCGAGGCGGGTGCCTTCCAAATCGCCACCGATCTTATGGAAATACCACCATGGCACTCCGTTCACGCCGGAGACGATGGTGGTGTTTTCTCCGATGAGGGGTTTCATCTTGTCCA
>CAYZAD010000022.1:1429-21646 GCA_964476315.1 uncultured Rhodobacterales bacterium | reverse complement strand
ACCACCGGCGGCACCGAATGCGCCTTGAGCGTGACAATGATGTAATCCTGCGGTCCAAGATCGGCGGCATCGTCCGATGCCGTGACCTGCACGGTGGTTTCATTGGCCTCCTCGATCAGTCTGAGACCGTTCTCGCGCATGGCCTTAAGGTGCGGGCCGCGCGCAACAAGGCTTACGTCCGCGCCTGCTTGCGCCAGTTTCGCGCCCATGTAACCGCCAATGGCGCCCGCGCCAAAAATACAGATCTTCATCCGACAAGCCCCAGTTTCTCCGCAAGCCCGATGCGTTGCAGCTTGCCCGTCGCGCCCTTCGGGATTTCATCCAGAATGACGACCTTGCGCGGGACCTTGAATGCCGCAAGCCGTTCGCCTGCAAAATCACGGATGTCCCGCTCTGTTGCCGTCTGGCCTTCTTTTAGCACCACGGCCGCACCGACATCCTCTCCCAGCTTCGGATGCGGGATCGCGAAGGTCACGCATTGTGCAATGGCCGGGTGATCCGACAGCGTGCCATCGACCTCAAGCGGGCTGATCTTCTCTCCACCGCGATTTATGATCTCTTTGAGGCGGCCAGTCAGAGCAAGATACCCATCCTCGTCGAAAGCACCCTGATCGCCAGTGCGGAACCAGCGCTTTCCCTCAGCCAAAAAGAAGCTCTTCTCGTTCGCCTCTGGATTGCCTTCGTAGCCCGGCGTCACATTCGGGCCCGAGATGGAGATCTCTCCGACACCATCGACGAGGCGATTTTCCACCTCATGCGCAATGCGCACCTCTGGGCCAGCCGGCAAGCCCACGGCGCCGGGTTTCTGGCGGCCGGGTTCGATTGGGTTACAGCACATCTGGTGGGCGGCCTCCGTCATGCCATAAGCCTCCACCACCGGCGCGCCGAAGGTTTCGGCGAGTTGGGTCATCACGGGTCCAGGCAAAGAGGAAGAGGACGAACGCAGGAGGCGCAGACGAGATTTCTCTATGATCTCACGGTTGCGTGGCGCGCGTGCGAGGATCGCCTGATGCATGGTGGGCACGGCGGTGTACCAACTTGGGTCAACTTCTTCCAGCCAGCCGAAGAACTTGAGTGCGTCGAAACCGGGCGCGCAACTGATCGAAGCGCCCGCCGCAAGCGAAGCGCTCACCGCAGCGACAAGGCCGTGAATATGGAAAAGGGGCATCACGTTGAGGCAGCAATCCTCGGGCGTGAGTGCGAGGGACGCGGCGATGTTCTGCGCGGAGGCCGCGACATTCGATTGCAGAAGCGGCACGATTTTTGGGCGCGAGGTGGTGCCCGAGGTGTGCAGGATGAGAGCCACGTCATCTGCGGCGGGGTCAATATCAGCAACGTCTCCCTTGGCCTCAGTGGAGAGTGTGAAATTGCCCGCAGGCTCCACCGCCACAAGCTCAATCACAGTCAGACCGAGGCGCTCGGCGGCAGTGCGGGCGGGACCATCATAGCCCGCTTCAACGATGATCGCTTTGGCCTTCAGATCTTCCAGGTAGAAGGCGAATTCCTCCTCTTTGTACGCGGGGTTGAGTGGCGCGGTTGTGGCCGACTGCGCCACTGCGATGAAGGCAGCGGCCATTTCCGGCCCGTTTGGGAGCACGATTGCCAAGCGGTCTTTCGCGCCTATACCCGCGCCGCGCAACGCGGCACGCACACTCTTGGCGAGGTTCTTGAGGTCACCGTAAGTCATCCAGTCCCGGCCCGGAGCGCCGATGGCATTGGCGGCGTCGGGTTGTCGTTCGATCAAGTCTGCAAGTGTGTGCATCACGTCCCTCTTTTTTGACCACTTTGCTTTGTCAGTATCTGTAAGGTCGCTCGGCACGACGAAACTCATGGTTTCAGCGATGCCGCCAGAGCTTTGTATTTTCGCGCCAGGCTGGCTCCAGGGTCGCTTTGCAACGGTCGGATTTCTCCGTCATTGTCAGGAGTCCCTGATACAGTTCGAACAGCCCCCGCCCGTTTCTAGCACTGTTTTTCCTTTTGGTTCGAACGCCAGAAAGGCTCAGCAGCGGTTCTGATCGACGTGGAGAGATTTCGAAGATGGATCAAATGCTCTTCTTCCTCCCATCGTCACGCGCTTTTTCGGGCAGAAACTCGAACGAGGCGCTTGGTTATCCTGAGCGTCACTCCTCAAAAAGTCTCTTCGACACGGAAGTGAGATGCTTGCGCATTGCGTTCTGCGCGCCTTGGCGGTCGCGCGCCTCGATCGCTGCTGCGATTTCTTCATGCTCCTTGAAACTCGAATGCTCGGCAGACGGTCGGGGCGTATCCCGCGTGACGACGCCGAACGCGACGGCCCGGCGCACGCGGTTGAGTTGGTCGAACAAGCCGACAAGCAAAGGGTTGTCCGAAGCCTCGGCAATGGCGCGGTGAAAAAGGTCATCCTGGGTCTCGTATTCCTCCCAGCTTACGGCGGCGCATGCACGTTCCAGAGCAATCCGCATGCGCGTCAGAGACTCTGCAGACGCGTTCAATGCCGCTTCGCCTGCCAGCGCGGGTTCGATACACAAACGAGCACGCACCATGCGCAAGGGCGTGATCTGACGGGCGACATCCATCGTCCAATCAACAGACAACTCGGTCGCAGGTCCGCCCCGCGACATGAACGTGCCCTTGCCGACATGGCGCCAAATCAGCCCTTCACGCTCCAAAGCGTCGAAAGCCCGCCGCAACGCGCCGCGCGGCATCCTGAGTTCGCCGATCAACTGACGCTCGGCCGGAAGCCGATCGCCGGGTTGCAGGCCCTGTTCGCCAATATAGGCGCGAACACGCGCAACATGTTCGGCGTCATCCGAGGCGCGGGCAGACGCCTCATTTGGTTCGAATTGGTTGTCAAAAGTATTCATCATCGCAAGAAAACCTCAAATCAATCTCTAAATCAATACTGACCTTCCGTCATTTGCAAGATTGGTTTGGATTGATTTACGGCTTGGTCGCGTGTACGTCTTTAAGGGAATCACACTGCGCAGGAGCTGTTCATGTCCGACCTCGTCATCTCGAGTCCGCCCACGGTAACCGTCCCGGTATCGGGCGGTGGTGCTTTTCCGGTGCGCCGGGTCTACTGCATCGGTCGCAACTACGCGGCCCACGCTGTGGAGATGGGGCATGACCCGGACCGCGAGCCGCCGTTCTTTTTCCAGAAAAACCCGGACGATCTGAACACCACAGGGGAATTCCCCTATCCACCGCGCAGCAGCGACGTGCACCACGAGGCAGAGGTCGCTGTTTTCCTGAAATCCGGCGGCACGGACATCTCGCTCGATGACGCGCTCGATCATGTCTACGGCTATGCATTGTCGCTCGACATGACACGCCGCGATCTGCAGGGCGTGGCGAAGAAGATGGGCCGACCCTGGGAGATCGGGAAAGCCTTTGCCGCGTCTGCCCCGGTTGGTCCCATCCACACGGTCGAAGAGGTCGGGCATCTGAGCGAAGGCGCATTGACGCTGAAGGTGAACGGAGAGGTCAAGCAGGAAGGCGACCTGAACCAGATGATCTGGAAAGTGCCCGAGATGATTTCCTACTTGTCAGAGTATTTCACGCTCGCGCCAGGCGACGTGATCCTGTCCGGCACGCCTGCAGGTGTAGGCCCCGTCCAGAAGGGCGACGTGATGACCTTGAGCGTCGAGGGGCTTGGCGAAATGACCGTCACGGTCACCTGACAATCGGCTTTCAGATAGCGCGATCAATGCGGCGCGCGGAGGATCATTCGCGCGCTGATACGGCCAAAAAGACTTCCAGAGCAACTCGAGAGAAGACGTTCATGACCGTTGGGGAGGCCAAAATGAAAGACACCATGTTCGACACCCCTGCCATCGAACTGCAGGGCATCCGCAAGACGTTCAAGCTGTCCGAGGACAAGAACGCCAAGACTGTACTTGCGCTGGATGGGATCGACCTGTCCTTCCGCAAGGGTGAGTTCATGACGATCATCGGACCCAGCGGCTGTGGCAAGACAACATTGTTGCGGATCATCGCGTCTCTGGAATTGCCTGACGAAGGCGAAGTGCGTGTCGACGGCACGGTCGTCACCGAACCGGGCATCCGTCGCGCAATGGTCTTTCAGAATTTCGGATTGTTCCCATGGAAAACGGTCATCGACAACGTGATGTTCCCTCTGGCTATCCGAAACGTCCCTGCCGAAGAGGCGCGACGCACGGCGATGCGTCACATCAAGCAAGTGGGGCTCGAGAAATTCGTCGATGCTCATCCGCATCAGCTTTCTGGTGGCATGCAGCAAAGGGTTGGGCTGGCCCGCGCGTTATCGACCGGCGCAGACATCCTGCTCATGGACGAACCCTTCGGCGCCATCGATGCGCAGACGCGTGAACTCATGCAGGAAGAGCTGATGCGTATCTGCCAGGAGGAACAGAAAACCGTGATCTTCATCACGCATGATCTGGACGAGGCGGTGATGCTGGCCGACCGCGTGCTGCTCATGTCGCGGGGTCCGGGCAAGGTGCGCGAGGTCATCGATGTCGATCTGCCAAGGCCGCGGTTCGACTACGATGTACGGGCACACAAGACCTTTGCCGAGGTGCGCGGGCACCTCTGGCACGAGCTGCGCAACGACCTGATCGAGCAGCGTTCGGAGGAGCAGTCGTGAGGGCGCGCAGTAAAAAGGAAATCCGCCGCGACCAGACGTTTGGCGTGCTTGTTTTCCTTGCCGTCTGGGAAGCAAGTGCCCGGATCGTGGACAACAAGCTTACGCTGCCTGCAGTGAGCGAAATCCTGTTGGCGTTCTGGGATCTCCTGATCAGCGGAGAATTGATCCTCGCGCTGTCGGAAAGCATCTGGCTTCTGATTGTCGGGCTCTTCGTGTCGACGGTTATCGGGTTTGTGCTTGGCGCGCTGGTGGCCCGCTCGAGGACCGCCTACTGGATGTTGAACCCGTATTTCAGCGCGCTTTTCGCGACACCGACGATCGCGCTTGTGCCGCTTGTTCTTGTCTGGTTCGGTTTCGGCTTCCCGGGGCGGGTGATCGTCGTCGTGCTTGCCGCCGTGGTGCCGATCATGTTCAGCGTTGCCTCGGGATTGCGCGATGATCCGAAAGACCTTGTGGATGTGGCGCGGTCTTTTGGCGTCAAGGGCGAACTGGCGCTGCTCTTCCGCGTGCGGATCCGTGCTGCCTTGCCGGTGATGTTGGCGGGCCTCAGGCTGGCGGCTGGGCGTGGCGTCGTCGGCATGGCCGTTGCCGAGACCTATCTGCGATTGGGCGGTATCGGCGGTCTGATCAAATCCTACGGGTCGATGTTCCAGACCGATTACGTATTTGCGGCCATTCTGCCGCTGTCGTTGCTGGGCATTACCATCGTGTCCCTGATCGGGCGGCTTGAACGTCGTCTGCAGTGGGCCTGAGGGAGGACGGACGCATGATTGATAAACTCAGCAAGCCAAGTGTGTGGTTGCCGGTTCTGAGCCTCGTGATCGTTCTCGGCGGTTGGGAAATCGTAGGCCGCAGCATCAATCCGCTTCTCTTCGCACCCCCGACCGAGGTCATTCGGCAGTTCGGAGAGTTGATCGGCACAGGTGAGCTTTGGGCCGCGGCACAGATCACCATGCAGGCGCTGTTCGCGGGCTACTTTCTGGCGGTGATCGTCGGTATTCCCTTCGGCATCGTGATGGGCGTCTGGCCACGGTTTGGCGATATCCTGCAGCCCTATCTCTATGCCATCTTTTCGACACCACGGGTCGTTGTCGTTCCGCTGATCGTGGTGTGGTTCGGGATCGGGTTTGAAGCGCGTCTGTTTCTCGTGTTTTTCTGGGCCGCTATCGCGATCAGCGTGAATACCGCACAGGGCGTCCGACATGCGCGTCCCGACCTTGTCGAAGTCGCGCGGTCCTTCAAGGTGACCCGCCTGCAACTGGCGCGACATGTCCTCATTCCGGGGGCCATTCCCTTTGTTCTTGCCGGTCTGCGGATCGGTGCCGAACGGGCAATTGTCGGTGTCATCATCGGCGAGATGTTCCTGCAGATCGTCGGCCTTGGCGGGATCATCACACAAGGCTCGTCGGATCTTCTTCCAGCCAAGATGCTTGTTGCGGTCGTCGTCATTGCATCCATGGGCACATTGATCGTGACCGCTTTGGACATGCTCGAACGCCGTTTCCAGAGTTGGAAGGGCGCAGTTTAAGTCCGCAGACAAGTATTATCCGGCCATCTGCGGGCCAAAGACCAAGCCGGAACAACATTCGGGGCGTCTTAGCGAGAGGAGCGCGCAATCCGTCCTGAAATTGAACTGACCCAAAAGGAGGAGACCAACATGAACCGTTTAACGAAATTGGCAGGAACTGTTGCGTTTGCAGCAATGGCAGCAACATCCGCAAGCGCAGAGAGCTTCGATCTGAGCGGTACCGAGGTCACGATCGGCACGGCCCAGGCACAGGTCCTGAACCTCGGCACACTTCGCATGATCGAAATGCTTCGGGGATGGGGCGCAGAGGTCAACCGTGTGGAGCTTCCCAGCATCTCTGGGCTGGAAGCCATCATCGCGGATCGGATCGAGGTCGCCTCGCGCAGCTCTGACGAAATCCTGATCGGACAAGCGCGTGGTGTCGACGTCGTGGCGATTGGCGCACCGATATCGACCATGCACTACGCCATCGTGTCGACACCGGGTGTCAACACCATCGCAGACCTCAAAGGCAAGTCGATCGGCACCAGTGGGCCGGGTGGTTTCAACGGCATGCTGTTCCGCTACATTCTCAAGCAGAACGGCCTCGAACCCGAGGTCGATGTCGCCATCGTGCCAGTCGGTGGAAGCAGCGAACGGGCCGCGGCGATCATGGCTGGGCAGGTCAACGCAACGGTTGTGTTCATTGACAACTGGCTTGCACTCGAAGCACAGGGCGCGAATGCCCAGTTGCTTGGATACGTGGCGGATATCGTGCCGGGGCTTTCGTCGCGTGCCGTGTTCGCGGAGCGCGAATATCTCGAAGCGAACGAGGAACTCGCCACCGCGATTGCCTGCGCCAACCTTGAAGCGAACCACTGGATCGGGTCCAGCAAGGAAGGCTTTGTCGAGTACGCGATGGACAACGTGCGTGGTGCAAACGAAGAAGCCGTTTCAAATTTCTACGACGTCGCAATGCAAATCAACATGTTCCCGACGACGCCCGCTGAATTGCTGGACGTGTCGGGCTATCAGGGCCTGGCCGATTTGCTTTACGAAGGTGGGGAAATCGACACGCAACTGACGGCCAGCGAATTCGTCGACACGAGCTATGTCGAGCGTGCCGCGGAAATGGGCTGCGGCACCGGCGCGATGGGCAGCTGACGCCGTTTTGAAACATGTGCATGGCGCTGCGACCCAAAAGCGCCATGCATTCTCTGCCACCAACTGCGATCCTGTGGTGAGGCTTGACTGTTCACATCTTGCGGTCACGCTGCAAGGGCCGGATTTGCAATGGCTCGTGGGAGGTAAAGACGTGTACAAGAAGATCCTTATCGCGACAGATGGGTCGGACCTGGCAAGCGCTGGCGTCGAGCATGGGCTTGGTGTCGCGAAAGCGGTCGGCGCGCATGTGCTGATCGTCACAGTGACCGAGCCATGGTCATCGCTCGCAATGGCAAGCGAAGCCGACCTGGGCAACCATGACGCCATCCCGTCTTACGCGGCGGCAGCCGCCACTTCTGCTGCGGGCATACTGGAAGCGGCAGCAAGCAAAGCCGCAGACGTGGGTGTTCCGTGTGACACACTCCATGTTCCGGACCAACGCCCGGCCGAAGCCATTCTGAAAACGGCTCAAGAGCAAGCCTGTGATCTCATCGTCATGGCCTCTCATGGCAGGCGCGGAATCGGACGCATTTTGCTGGGCAGTCAAACGGCGGAGGTGCTTGCTCATGCCAAGACACCTGTACTTGTGCTGCGTTGATTGGTTATTCAGCTTGCCCCAAGATCACAGCGATCCCGCAAACAGGGGCCGAGGGGCCGCCTTGCGATGCGTGATTTCAGTCCAACCCTGCTCTGCCGAGGATCGTTCTGGCCTCATCTGACTGCAGATAGTCAAGGAAGCCGCGTGCAGGCTCGCGGGTCGCTCCGACCCGGGTGAGTGCGATGCGGTATTCCGTGACCTTTGCGAGCGCACCCGGCAAACGGCCTGCAAGGCGAAGGCCCAAAGCCTCCAGGCGTTTGATCTCCGTGACCTGACCGAAGGCAAGGGCACGTGCCGTGCGATCATTCACCAGACGTTCCATCGCGGCTTGACCGGTGTCCGTTCTGACCGTGCGATCCGCAAGGATCCGAGACAGGCCAAGCGTTTCGATCATGGTCTCGATATATGTCCCGCTTGAGGCGCGGTTGTAAATAATCCTGTCTGCCGCGACGAGAGCAGTACGAAGTGCCTCCCTCGTACTCAGGTCCGGAGCATCTGCGTTTTGCCTGATCGCAACGCCTGTTGCGATCGACCCAAGCGGCACCACCGATGATTTGACGATGGCATCAGCCACTTGGCCTGCCGCGAACGCCGCCGAAGGTGTGACGACACTGTGAAAGTCACGCGCGTCCGTCGGAATCCTTTTCACGATTTCAGGTGATGTGGCGAAGACGATCTCGAAGCGACAACCGGACCGCGTTGAATACGCCTCGGTGCAGGCAAGAATACCCGCTTTCGGGGCGCCCGCGCTCAGAATTCTGATTACCCGGTCGCGCTGGGCCATGGCAGGCGCTTGCCGTTACAATCAAAGACCGATGATGCTTTGGCCATCTTCGCGCACCGAGGCATCATCGAGGTGCCCACAAAAGACCTACCCTTCCCCAAAGAGACGCGCAGCCACAGAGTTCAGGTGTTCTTTCATGGCAGCATGCGCTTCGATGGGGTTCCGGTCCGAAATCGCTGACACGATGCGATCATGCTCGGCAAAACTCGAATGGTCGCGCGGCGGCCTCTGCGTGGTTCGAACGACAGCATTCCATGCCACCGCACGCCGCACCCGGTTGAGTTGCTCGAAGAGATCGAGAAGAAGGACGTTCCCGGTGGACTCGGCGATGCCGCGATGGAGCCGATCGTCTTCGGCCTCGTAGGTCTCCCAATCCGCCGCTTCCTTGGCTGCGTCGCGCGCGGCAAGCAGTTTCCCGACATCTGCATTCGAAGCATTGATGGCAGCCTCTCGCGAGAGAGCCGGTTCAAGCGACAGCCGTGCCCGCATCATTTGATAGGGTGTCACGCGTGCCGCCAGATCCGCGACATGCCCAGGCTGGGTGGCACTGGACGGAGCGGTCACAAAGGTGCCCTTGCCGACATGGCGCCAGATGCGCCCTTCATGTTCCAGCGCATCGAGCGCTTTGCGAAGCGCCGATCTGGACATGCCCAGACTCACCATCAGTTCACGTTCGGGGGGCAGTCGATCACCGTCATGAAACCCACCCATCTCGATGAAATTCATTAGAACGCTGCGCTCTTGACCCCTGCCTGGCGGTCCGAGTTTCGAGAGGAGTGAGTGTGGCATTGGTTGATCATTTTGATTGCATTGGTCAAAACTTCCCTTATAGTGCGACAAAATGCAACAACAATTGCAGGGTTTCGCCAAATTGGTCAAATTGGTTCAATACCAATTGGCCTCGGCGAAAGGGGGGATGATGCACGGTTCCTTTAAGCGATGCGCAGTTAAGGGCGGGCCAATTGACGCAAAGGCACCCAGGGGCGAGGCCCGAATAATCGCCCGACTTTGGGACCAGCCGGTCTGAGCGAATATGGCCAGCGAAGTTTTCACTCACGATGGCACTGCGGGCGCGCGCGCAACGGAGGCCCCTACCCTGACGCTTGCGACATGGGATCATGATCGTGTCATGGCGCTCCATGATGGACGCGTCACGGTGCCGGGCCTCGACCTCAAAAGCGTGATCGAGCCGACATCAAAACTATTTCCCGCGGCGGTAGGGCCCGCGACCTATGACATCACGGAAATGTCGATTTCGAGTTTCGTTCTGCAGGTATCCCGTGGCGTCGGAGACTATATCGCGATCCCCGCATTCGTAAGCCGGGCCTTCCGCCATTCCGGCTTCTTCGCGCGAAAAGGGTCCGGAATCGAAAGCCCTGCGGATTTTGTTGGAAGACGGATTGGCGTACCTGAGTATCAGATGACCGCCGCGCTTTGGATGCGCGGCATATTGGCAGACGAGTACGGTGTCGATCCGGCCAAGGTTCACTGGCGGACAGGTGCGCTGGACCAAGGCGTGCGCAAGGAACGTCTTGAACTGGCTCTGCCTGACGGAATGGTGGTTGAACCCATCGAAGAAGGCGAGACCTTACAGGCTCTTTTGCAGAACGGCGAGATCGACGGACTGCTGGCGCCGAAACCTCCGAAAGCGTTCCTTGAGGGAGACGATAGGTTTGTCAGGCTGTTTCCCGACTTCGAAGCGGCCGAGCGGAGCTATCATGAAAAGACCGGGTTCTTTCCGATCATGCATGCGATCGGCATCCGGAAAAGCCTGGCTGAACAGTACCCCGAATTGCCGCGTGCGCTTTACGACGCTTTTGTCGAGGCGAAAACCCTTGCGACGGACCGGTTGAAGCAGGTCTGGCTCGGCAATGCGAACCGTCTGAGTCTGCCGTGGCTGAATGCGAGCATGGAGCGGACCATCGCAGCGCTGGGGGACGACTACTGGAGTTACGGCTTCGCTGCGAACCGGGCAGAGCTCGACGCGGTCTGTCGGTACTCGGTCGAGCAGTACCTGGCAGCCAACCGCGTTGCTCCGGAACAGCTGTTCCACCCATCGGTACTGGAGACCTGAGATGACCGCGGACATGTTTCATGCCGGTCTTGGTTGGCCAATTGCCCTTACCCTGATTGCGATCAGCTTTCTCGGTTCGTTCATCACGGTTGCGTTCGGCATCGGTGGTGGGCAGGTCATGCTGGCCGTGTTCGCAACACTGCTTCCCGCAGCGGCCATCATCCCTGTCCACGGTCTGGTTCAGCTTGGGTCAAACGTAGGGCGAACAGCCCTGACATTTCGGCATCTGCAGGGTGGTGTCGCGGCCATGTTTGCCGTTGGTGCTCTGATTGGTGTGGCCATCGGAATGCAATTCTTCGTGCAACTGGACCCGGCCGTCATTCAGATCGGCGTCGGCCTGTTCATTCTTTGGTCGATCCTGTTTCGGCCACCGGCCCTGATGCGCCGGTCGGCGGGGATCGCGGGCGCGATTTCAAGTTTCCTGACGATGTTCTTCGGCGCGACAGGTCCCTTCGTCGCGGCCTTCGTCAAATCGCTTCAGTTGGACAAGATGGGCCACACAGCAACCCACGCGACACTGATGACCATTCAGCACACACTGAAAAGCATTGCCTTCGGATTCCTGGGCTTCGCTTTTTCGGTCTGGCTGGGTCTCGTCGGTCTTTTGATTGCGTCCGGCTTTGTCGGAACCGTGGTCGGCAGACACGTCCTGTTGAAAGTCGATGAAAACCGCTTTCGGCTCATCCTGAACATCATCCTGACCCTGCTCGCGGCGCGATTGATTTACGCAGGCGCCGCAGAGTTTCAAAGCACCTGAAAAGAGGCACGCGCACAACCGATAGAAACAACACAGGCACAAGACATCAATCTTGTCTTTAGGAGGAGGAAGACAAAATGAAACGACTTGACCGCAGAGGTTTCCTGAAAACCAGTGCCGCCGCTGGCGCAGTTGCACTCGCCACACCCGGCATCGCCAGAGCAGCCAGCTATCCAGAGCGGAATATCAGCGTGATCATTCCGACCCGCGAAGGTGGCGGCGCAGATCGTAACTTCCGTGCGTTTACAAGTATTTGGAAAGAAAAACTGGGCACGGACTTCGAACCCGGATTCTTCCCCGGCGCCTCGGGGCGGGTCGGCTACGAAGTCTACATGGGCAAAAATGATCCCGACGCCTATAACCTGATCTTCGGAAACATGGGGCCCGAGGTGCTGAACTGGGCCATGCAGCCGCCGAATTTCCCGATTGACGATTATTTCTATTTCGGCCGGGTCGATACCGACCCCTGCTGCTTGTTCGTCGGTGCGGAAAGCCCGCTGCAGACGATGGAAGACATCATCGCCGAGGGCCAGAACCGACCGCTCAACGTCGGCACCAGCCGCATGGCGCATCCGGCCTCCATCGGGCTTCTGGCGCTTGGTGACGAGACCGGGGCGCAATTCAACCTGATCCCGCTTTCCGGTGGCCGGAACACCGTCGCAGGTGCCGTGACCGGCGAGGTGGACTTCTCGGTCCTGACCTCCGGTTCGGTCATTGCCGCCGGGGACGCGGTGAAAACGCTTCTTGTCTTCGGGGAAAACCGGGTCGGGGATCGGCTCGACAATGCTCCGAACATCAACGACGCATACGGGATGAACCTGCCGGAAATGCTGTCGTCGCGCGCTTTCGGCATCCACAAGAAAGCAGCGGACGATCATCCCGACCGCTTCGAAGTGTTGCAGCGCACCTTCCGCGAGGCGTTCGACGATCCAAGATTGCTCGACGCTTACGTGGAGTCCCGCGGCACACCCGAGTACCTCAACTACGGCGGCATCGAGGAATGCGCGGCATTCAAAGCTGCGATGCTCGAACTGGGGGAAAAATACAGGCCGCTGCTGACCGGGGCATAAGAAAGCCTATTGAGGGCCGGCGGCGCATGCGGCCGCCGGCCATCCCTTTTCAAGAAAAGTCTGGCCATGAAACCCGAAAAAACCGAAAGCCGTCGGCAGCTCGGCGGCGAACTTGTCATCCCCGCGATGGCGATCGCGTTCACGCTCTATTATTTCACCACGATATGGAACTCGCCCTGGACGGCACAGGTCAGCGCGTTTCTGGTTGGCGGTGTCCTTCTTTTGACATGCGGCTTGTTCGTGTTCCGCTGCATCATCTGGCTGATGCGCGGGGAAGGAACGCTCGGCTTTGGCAATCTCGTAAACATGGAAGACATCCGGACCGGCCGGATCGGGCTTTTTGCGACGACAATCGGGTTCTGCTTCCTGATCGAACCGCTTGGCTTTACATTGACGACCTTCCTGTTCCTGCTGGTCAGCATGACCATTCTCGGCAAGGCGCAACGGACCGTGCTCGTCGTCCTGCTGTCGGCTGTCATTTCGTTCATCGGCTGGGCCGTCTTCATTCTTGCCTTCGACACCCGCTTCCCGCGAGGCGCCTTCGAACGTTTCATGGAGGCGATGCTGTCGAATGGGTGAAACAGCTACACTTCTTGTTGACGTGTTCTTTCAGACGATCGGCTATTGGTGGGTCATCATACCGACCATTTTCCTTGGCCTGATTGTTGGCGGCATCCCGGGCTTCTCGGCTGCGAACACGATCATCATTCTGATGCCACTCACTTTGGCGATGGACCTGCAGACGGGCATCGTGTTCATGGTCTCGCTCTATTGCGCGGCGCGCATGGGTGCTGGCATCCCTGCAATCCTTGTCAATATCCCGGGAACGGCGGGCGCTGCGGCGACCCCGCTGGATGGCTATCCGATGGCGAAGGCCGGCAAGGGGCAGCAGGCGCTGTCGATTTCGTTTGTCGCCTCCTGCATCGGCGGCCTTCTGACAACACTGATCGCGCTGGCGACCATGCCTCTTCTGGCGCGGGTTGGCTTCTATATGCATTCCGTCGAAATGATCGTCGTGATGCTGTTCGGGATCTCGCTCATTGCGGCCATCGCGGCCCAGGACATGCTGAAAGGGCTCATTGCCGGTTTCTTCGGTCTGATGATCGGCTCCATCGGCACAGACGTCGTGTATGCCACGCCGCGCGGCACGATGGGTTTTCTCGAACTCTATGACGGGGTGCCGCTCATTCCGGCGCTGGTAGGTCTTTTCGCGGTGAGTGAAGCGTTCATCATCATCGAAAAACGTATGATCATCAGCGAAGATGCCGAACCGAAGGATCCGAATTGGCACGACACCGTCGAAGGGGCTCTCATAGCGCTGAAGCGCTGGTGGCACATCATCTGGACCTCGATCATCGGCCTCATCATTGGCGTGGTGCCAGGGGCCGGAGCGTCCATTGCCAGCTTTGTGGCCTATCAGCAGTCACGGACGTTTTCCAAGACACCCGAGCGCTACGGCACGGGACATCCAGAAGGCTTGATCGCGCCGGAAAGCGCCAATAACGGCGTGACCTCCGGCACGCTCGTGCCTCTTCTGGTGCTCGGAATCCCCGGAGGCGCCACGGCCGCGATTATGCTGGTCGTGATGCAGTTTCACGGTGTCAGCTTCGGCCCCACCCTGTTCGAGCGGAACCCCGAAGTGGGCTACGGCATGTTCATGGCGATGGCGATCAGCTATCTGATCATGTTCCTGACGATCCTGCCCCTGTCGCGTTACATGAGCCACGTGACGACGGTTCCGACGATCTATCTCGCGCCACTGATCATTTCCTTCACTCTGGTGGGCGCCTTTGTTCCGCGCGAATACATGTTCGACCTGTATCTTGCACTGGCGTTTGGTGTGATCGGGTATATCGCGCGCCGCACGGGCTATCACGTCGCGGCGATCCTGATCGGCGTGATCCTGGGGCCGCTTCTGGAGCGCTATTTCCTGCTGGCGCTCAGAAAATCGGGGGGGGACATCACCGTTCTCTTTTCGTCCACGATCGGGAACATCCTCTGGGTGGCGCTGGTCGCGTCGCTCGTACTTCCGATCATACTCAATTGGCGAAGAAAACGTCTGAACCGGGAGGTAGCTGCGGAATGAAGCGTGAAATCGAATACCAGTTGGCGCGGAACATCCGGCGTCTGGGCGGTCTCGACATTGAGGGCGGCGGGCAGGTCGTTGTGCAGGATGGCTACGCCTTCATCGGTCACATGAAACCGCCCATGGGGACGTCGATCATCGATGTGCGTGACCCCGCCAATCCAACCGTAATTGCGCATGTCGAACCGCCAGATGAGTGGTCGCACACGCACAAGGTGCGGGTGGCCGGCAACCTGATGATCACCAATGTCGAACAGGACCGTCGCCATTTCCTGCGGAAAGGTGAAAAGATCGCGGGTCTGCGGGCCGAGGGGCACGATGACGCGGCCATCGCCGCGGCTCTTGGTGTCGATCTGTCCGATATTCCGGTGCTCGAGAAGGCGCTCGAACGCGGCTATCATTCAGGCGGTTTCCGCGTCTGGGATATCTCGGACAAGGCGGCGCCAAAGCTGTTGTCCTACGTCAAGACGCATGGCTTCGGCGTTCACCGCTTCGATATGGACGAGAACTACGCCTATATCTCGACCGAAATGGAAGGGTATGTCGGCAACATCCTTGTGGTCTACGATCTGAAGGACCCGTCCAACCCGACCGAAGTGTCCCGCTGGCACATGCCGGGTCAGCACCTCGCAGGGGGCGAGACCCCCACGTGGACGGGATACGGCAATCGTCTGCATCATGCGATGCGGGTCGGTGACGAATTCTGGGCCGCAGTCTGGCATGCAGGGTTCCGGGTTCTGGACGCAAGCGATCTCACCGATCTCAGGGTCAAGGGCAGCTACGTCTTCCCCAAGGCGATCCCCGAACCCACGCACACGGTCATGCCGATGGACCAGAGGATCAACGGTCGGCGCTATGCCATCGCCATCGACGAGGAACACGATCACAAACCCGGACGCCTTCACGGCTTCCTCTGGGTCGTCGACGTAACCGATATGGACAAGATCGAGCCGGTCGCCGCGTGGGACCTTTCTGAGCGCGCCTGTCCGTGGGTCGGCGAACCGGGCGTGCGGTTCGGCGCGCATCAGTACCGCGAAAAGCTGGATGGCACATTGATCTACGCCACCTGGTTTGCGGGTGGTTTGCGCGTGCTTGACCTGTCGGACCCGCTTCTGCCGGTGGAGGTGGCGCATTACATGCCCGACTTCGCCGAGGGACGCGCGCCTCAGTCGAACGATGTCGATGTCGACGATAGCGGCCTGATCTACCTTCTCGACCGGGTGCGCGGCTTCGACATACTCGAGATGACGACATGAACGATGATCTTCTTCCACCGAGCGTCGATCCCAACAAATCGGCCCTTGGCATCCGCCGCGTCAGTGCACGAAACGAGGCCTCGACACGCACGGTCATGATGGTCCGCGATCATGTGCTGGTCAGCGACGAGAAAGGCACGAACACCGGGCCGACGCCCCTTGAGATGTGCCTGTCATCGCTTCTGGGGTGCGAAGGCGTCATCATCAACCGCTGTGCCGAAGCCATGAAGTTCGAATACAGCGCCGTCGATATCGAAGCGGACGGCGAGGTGGACCAGCGCGGGAGCCGGGGCGTGCAAGGGGTCCGCCCCTATTTCAACTGGGTCAGGTTACGGATCCGCGTGCACACGGAAGAAACGCAGGACAGGTTGGACCGGTTGGCGCGGAATGTCGAATACCGATGCCCGGTCATGAACCTGTTCCGTTCGGCGGACGTAGAGTTGAAAGTGACATGGGAGAAGGTAGCCCCGTGAGCCTGACGCTTTGCATCAATGGCGCGGAACACGAAATCCAGTCGGATCCCGACACGCCTCTCCTGTTCGTGCTCAGAAACGAATTGAAACTCATGGGAGCAAAACTGGGGTGCGGGCTGGAGCAATGTGGCGCCTGCGCCGTCCTCGTGGATGGGACTCCGCAGATGACATGCAGTTCTCCCGCCGCGACATTCGAGGGGCGGGAGATCGTCACGGTCGAGGGATTGTCCGATCACGCGGTGGGGCGACGTGTCCAGGATGCTTTCGTTCAGGCCAACGCTGCGCAATGCGGCTACTGCACCGCCGGATTGGTCATAGCCGTTACCGGGCTGGTCGCGGACGGCGCGCCAGAAGACCCGGTCGCCATCAAGGAGGCCCTGGCCCCGCATCTGTGCCGGTGTGGGTCGCATCCCCGTGTTCTGGAGGCCATTGAGTTGGCACGCGCGCGCGCATGAGTATCGAGGAGTATCCCAACCTCTCGGACTGGCTTGCCATTGACGCAGACAAGCTTTGGCTGAAGACAGGTAAGGTGGATATCGGTCAGCGCGTATCAACCGCACTGATCGGGATCGCGAGGGAAGAGCTGGCCCTGCCCTACGATCAGGTCGACGTGGAGCCTGTGCGAACGGATGTGAGCCCCGACGAGGGCATGACGTCAGGCAGCAATTCGATCGAGCAGTCCGGCCGGGCCATCCGGCTGGCCTGTGCGACGCTGCGCCACTCGGTTATCGCCCGCGCCGTCGAGCGGATGGGCGGAAAACCCCAGGACTGGCACGTCGATGAGACGGGTCTTTCCGGGCCCGGGACCAACCGGCCCGTGCCGCTGCTCGATCTCGCACGGGAGATAGACCTCAATTCCCCTGTCTGGATCGATGCGTTGACCAACACTCCTGGTGAGGCGACATCGCTTCCAATGCGGGGGCTGACGGACCTCGTGACCGGGGCCTACCGGTTCATTCAGGACCTCGACGTGCCGAATATGCTGCATGCGCGTGTCGTGCGGCCGCCGCATGCCAGGGCGCGGCTGATTGCGCTCGATACCGAAGTCGTGGCCAAAATGGAGGAAAGCGGCCTTACGGTGATCCGGGATGGCAGCTTCGTCGCCGTGGCCGGCTCTGACGAATGGCCGGTGATCCGGGCGGCCACGCGGCTTTTCAATACAAGCGATTGGGACACGGGCGACGGACTGGCGGATGACGACATCTTCGCAACCCTTCGCCAGGATAACGCGATAAGACTGAAGGTCGAGGACGGCCGTCCCATGAAAGGCGCGGACATTCCGCCGCCGCTCGATGCTCCAAGCCATACCGCCCGCTACGAGAGGCCATTCACCATGCATGGCGCGCTGGCCCCGTCTGCCGCAATGGCCAGATGGGATGGCGAGACACTCGATATCACCAGCCACAGTCAGGGCATCTATGTCCTCAGGGACACCATTGCCGAAAGCCTTGACCTGAAGCCCGAGAACGTCGTGCTGACCTACATGCCCGGGTCGGGATGCTATGGTCACAGCGGTGCCGACGATGCCGCTTTCGAGGCCGCCCTGATCGCGATGGCGATCCCCGGAACGCCTGTCCTGCTGAAATGGACGCGGGACGATGAGCACGCGTGGGAGCCGTTCGGTCCGGCCAGCGCGGTCGAGGTGTCGGCACGTTTGGGGAAGGACGGCGCATTCGAAGCGTTTTCAGCCGAGGCCATCGGTGGCACCTTCCGTGGCCGACCGCGAAGCGGTCCGAACCAGGCCGGACCTGCGAAGCTGCTTGGCAACCATTTCCGAGAGGCGTCTATCCGCCCTCAACCCGGTGTGCCGAACATGAACCGGCATGGTGGCTTGCACCGCAACCTCACGCCGATTTACGACATTCCCGAAATGCGTCTCGTCAAAAACCTGGTGCCGGAAATGCCGCTTCGCACGTCGGCACTCCGATGTCTCGGGGCGGCATTGAACGTGTTTGGCATCGAGAGTTTCATCGACGAGATCGTGCATGCAAATGGTCACGATGCAGTCGCCTACCGCAAGGCGAACCTGTCTGACACACGCGCCATCGCTGTCATCGACGCTCTTGCACGCGACCTGGAAAGCCGACCAAAGCCCGAGGGGTACGGCCGCGGGATCGCCTATGCGCAGTACAAGAACGCCATGACACGGGTCGCCGTGGCAGTCGATCTTGCAGTGACCGACGCCGCCGCAATCCAGCTCAAGGATGTGGTCATCGTCGCCGATGCGGGCCGCGTGGTAGACAGGGACGGCTTGGTGGCGCAGCTCGAAGGCGGGTTTCTTCAGGCAGCAAGCTGGGCACTCCATGAGCAGGTGACCTGGGATCGAGACGGTATCACCTCGCGGGATTGGGACAGCTATCCGGTTCTGCGGTTCCCCGATGTCCCGAACATCAAGGTCGTGGTCTTGAATCGGCAAGGCGAGAAATCCGTTGGGGCGGGCGAAGCGAGCCCGGGTCCAACACTGGCGGCAATCGCAAATGCGCTTCACGATGCGACAGGGCTGCGTCTGAGACGTTTGCCCTTGACGCCCGAGGCGATCACCGCGGCCGCATTGGCCGAATGACGACTCCGAAGACATCCGGGTTCATCGGCCATATTGGCTGCAATGATTGCGAGAGCAGGTCACCGCGCAGATCGTCGGCCGACCCGAACGCTCGCGAGATTGCCCAAAGGATGGCCGCATTGGAGGTTTCGTGAGTGCGGAATGGAAGGCCAGGGATATGACCAGATTGATGGGCGGCAGCGTGCCCGCCACAACGCACAGTTTTCATGTCGGAGGATTGGAAGTCACAACCATCCTCGACGGCACCGTTGTCCGTGACGCCGTAAAGCCACCATTCTGTCTTGATCTGCCAGAGGACAGGATCCAGACGCTGGCAGCGGCGAACCATCTCCCCGCGGACAGGTTGGAACAGTCTTTCGTACCGACGCTTGTGAATACCGGGGATGAGCTCATCCTCTTTGATGTGGGGTTCGGCGCAAAAGGCCCAACCGAGGGAACCGGGCTCCTGCGCGCCCGCATGGCGCAGGCGGGGTATGCGCCGGAAGACGTCGATCTCGTCGTGTTTACGCATGTGCATCCCGACCATATCCTCGGCGTCAGCATCGACGGAGAACCGACCTTTCCAAACGCGCGATATGCGATTTCGCAAGTCGAGTTCGATGAGTGGACGTCGGGTGCGCGTCTGCCAGAAACGCGCATGGTCAACCGTCAACTCTTTCTGGACCTGATCGTGCCACTTGCCGATCGAATGACCTTCCTGTCACCTGGCGATACCTTGGCCCGCGGTATCACGGCGATGGCGGCCTACGGGCATTCGCCCGGACATACGATATTCATGTTGGACGATGGTGGGAAACAGCTGCTGCTCTGGGCGGACCTCGTCAATCACCATGTGTTTTCCCTTCAGGTCCCGGACGCCAGAGTCGCCTTCGATGACGATCCCGAAATGGCGTCCGCCACCCGCCGGCGCGTGCTCGATATGGTATCAGCCGACGCGATCCCGGTGATCGGATACCATATGCCGTTCCCGTCGGTTGGGTATGTCACATCGGTCGAAGACGGCTATTTTTGGGAAGACTTCCATTCCTGATCAAGGAACCCTTTTGATAGACCTCGGCGCGACGACACCCGGCTGAAATAGCCCCCTGAAAGTAGCCGATCAGCCGGGATGGATTTGTCCGGCATTTTCGAGGATCAGCAATGGCCGACAAGGTCGATGATCTCATCCGTCAAGCGTTCTTCACCGGCGTGGTCTTGCGGCACCGTGCGCTCCGTGAATCTTACAACCAAGTCCCCGAAAAAAATGGGGGGATCACCAGTGATGTATGTGGTCTCCTGCTGT
>CAYZAD010000022.1:0-1329 GCA_964476315.1 uncultured Rhodobacterales bacterium | reverse complement strand
GCTGTCGTAGATGCGCAGGCACCGCATTCGGCGAAACACACCATTGCGTATGAACGCGGCACACGCCCGCTCACCGACAAACAGCGCCATGCCCGGTGAGCCCGATCTTATCATGGGGCTTACAGTGAAAGAGCTCGTCGAGGATTTGAGTGAGTTTATTTTGAGGAAGAAGGCGCTGTTGCGTTATCAAAGCAGTTTGACCAGCGGTTAATATGCATCGCCCCTGTCGCTTGCCATCTACGCGGCGGTTGGTCTGCAAGTGGCCCACGGTGGAGCTTTCGAGATGCGCACCGTTTTGGCCATGATGCTGAAGAGCGCGCTCTGGGGTTGCGTCGCGTGCGTCGCGCGTCAGGCGTTTTCAGGTCGGTAGACGCAATCGGCCAGAGTGCTGCGGTTGAGATCGGCAAGGAAGGTGGCCTCGGCATGCGCCAGCCGTGCTTTCAAACGACAGTGCGGGGTCAGGGTGCAGGTATTCGTGCCGGAGGTGAAGCACTCTACCAGCGCCTGATCGGCTTCGAGGGTCGCCACCACATCGCCCAGACGGATGTCCTCGGGCGCGCGGGCCAGCATGGCGCCGCCCCCGCCGCCGCGCCGGGTCTCCAGAAGACCGGCCGCAGCCAGCGCCGAGATCACCTTGGCCAGATGGTTGCGCGACACACGGAACTCGGCGGCAAGGTCGGCGGCGGTAAAGGCGCGATCCGGGGTGCCCGCCATGCGCATCAGCACACGAAGCCCGTAATCGGTGAAAGACGTGAGGCGCATGGTCGCGCTCCTGAATTGGTATTTGCAATGCGCATTACTATGATCTAATCGGCAAATCAAATGCCAATTCATCTTGTTTCGGCGATTCACCACAGAAAGCATGTGCCATGCACGACGATGCCACCGCCGCAGTGCAGCAGGAAACCGGCGCACTGATCGACCACATCCTGGCCAACTCTCACCACATCCACCGCGCGGACCTCGCCTCGCTCGTGCCCTTGGCCGAGCGAAGCGAAGATGTTCACGCCGATGATCCGGACGCTGCCAAAGGTCTTGCCCGTGCCCTGGCCACGCTTGCGCGCGAGATGGCGGATCACATCGCCAAGGCAGAGATGATCCTGTTCCCGGCCATGCGTGCAGTCGGCGGGACGGGCATGGAACACCCCATTGCGGTGATGCGCGCCGACCATGACGATCTATCCGCAGCCACATGACATCCCGCACGAACTGATCCTGACAGAGGACGGAGTCGCGGCAACAAGGCCGGACCTAAGGACACACAGATGACCACCACAACTGAACAGATGCGCGCCTGGAACGGACCCGCAATCCTGACCTACGGGTTCC
>CAYZAD010000021.1:0-23801 GCA_964476315.1 uncultured Rhodobacterales bacterium | reverse complement strand
GATTGGTCATGTGGCGCGAACGGGTGATGCCGGCCAAAAATGTGCCATTGGCGATCGGGGTGAACACCTCTCCGTCCTTGACCATGAACACGTTGGATGTGGCGCTTTCGGCGACATTGCCCATCGCGTCAGTGACCAGCGCGTTCTGAAAGCCGCGTGACCGGACCTCGCGCAGCATCCGTGCATTGTTGGGGTAGAGGCAGCCCGCCTTTGCGTTGACCACAGCGTTCTCGAGGACCGGACGCCGGAACCGCGTTTTTCCAAGGGAGACGGTCGCTGTTTCCGGGGCCATCGGGATTTCTTCGAGGCAGATGGCAAAGCCGGTCTTGTCGGGCATGGGCGAGATGGCGGTCGCGTCGCCATCAATGGCCCAGTACATCGGGCGAATATAGACTGCGGTGTCCTTGGGATAGGCCGAAAGACCGTCCCAGACGATCTGCACCATGTCTTCGGCGCTGACCGTCGGTGTCACCATCAGGGCTTCGGCAGACCGATTGACCCGCGCGCAATGCGCATGCAGGTCGGGTGCCACACCGTTGACATAGCGGGCCCCGTCGAACACGCCGCTGCCCAGCCATGCGCCATGGTCTGCAGCGCACATGACCGGTACGTCACCGTCATGCCATGTGCCGTTGAAATAGGTCCGGATATTCTTGCCGACAGCCATGCGCGTCTCCCTCAATTCAGGCGCAAGCTAGGAGCGTGGCGGCAAGACGTCCAGTCGAATATGCGATCTGCATGACCGGGGCATGCATCCCGCGGTCGGGGTGTATCGCCGGTTACTCCGCAGCGGTTTCGACGGCATCCGGCAAGACAGCCGAACCTTCGTCCTCTTGCTGGGCAAGGAACTTTTCCGCTTCGAGGGCGGCCATGCACCCCATGCCGGCACTGGTCACGGCCTGTCGGTATATGTGGTCGGTCAGGTCACCTGCCGCGAACACACCCGGAATGGATGTCTGCGTCGTACCCGGTTCGGTCACCACGTAACCGCCCATATGCGTTTCCAGCTTGTCTTTCACAAGCTCACTTGCTGGGGCGTGGCCGATGGCGATGAAGACGCCTTTGCACGGGATGTCGGTGATTTCGCCGGTTTCAACATGCTTGACCCGAACGCCCTCGACCCCTTTGGGCATGTCCGAACCGTAGACTTCGTCCAACTGGTGAAACCAAAGGGGTTCGATCTTGGGATTCTTGAACAGCCGGTCCTGAAGGATCTTTTCGGCACGCAATTCGTCGCGGCGGTGGATCAGCGTGACCTTGGAGGCGAAGTTGGTCAGGAACAGCGCCTCTTCGACAGCGGTGTTGCCGCCGCCGACCACCACGATCTCTTGACCGCGATAGAAAAAGCCGTCGCAGGTGGCGCAAGCCGACACGCCAAAGCCCTTGAACGCGTCTTCGGACGGAAGGCCAAGCCATTTGGCGCGCGCGCCGGTCGCCAGGATGATGGCGTCTGCGGTGTAGACCGTCCCGCTGTCGGATGTCGCGACGAAGGGCCGTGTGTCGAGGTCAACAGATGTGATCAGATCGCCGATGATTTCGCATCCCATGGCGCGGGCGTGGGCCTCCATCCGGACCATCAGGTCTGGTCCCTGCACTTCGGTATCGCCGGGCCAGTTTTCGACTTCGGTGGTTGTGGTCAACTGGCCTCCGGGTTCCATCCCCTGTACGAGAATGGGTTCAAGCATGGCGCGGCTGGCATAGACCCCTGCCGTGTAGCCGGCGGGACCGGAACCGATGATGAGAACCTTGGTGTGGCGTGTGTCGGACATGGGGCAGCCTCGAGTCTGAGCAGTGATTGGCTATGTGGATTCTGCATATAAGCCTCGCAGACGCCGTTCGCAAACGCCTGTCGGCCAAAGCGGTATCACAGGGCTTGCATGGTAAGTAGAAATAATATTGTTGCGCACTATTGAAACAATATTGCGCTGACCTGCCGTGCGAGTATAACATACGGGAAAATGCAGGGGTGCTCAGGATGCCGACACATCGTTTGGATCCAATTGATCGAAAAATACTGGCAGAACTTCAAGCCGACGGGCGCATGACCAACGTAGAGCTTGCGCGGCGGGTCGGGATATCGGCACCGCCCTGCCTGCGGCGCGTGCGCACCCTCGAAGAACAGGGCTTCATTCGCGGGTATCACGCCGAGGTGGACCCCCGCGAGTTGGGGTTCGAGGTTCAGGTCTTTGCCATGGTCGGTCTGCAAAGCCAGGCCGAGGCAGACTTGAGGGCTTTTGAAGACCGGTGTCGCAGTTGGCCGCTTGTTCGGGAATGCCACATGCTGAACGGCGAAGTGGATTTCATCCTGAAATGCGTCGCCCCGGATCTGAGTACGTTTCAGACCTTTCTGACCAGCGACCTTTTGACATCGCCCAACGTGGGCAGTGTCAAGACGTCACTTGTGATCCGTGGTGCCAAGGACGAACCGGGCGTGCCCTTCGACGTTCTGGAAGCGCGGCTGGGTAAGCCCGAATAGGGCTCAGGCGACGCGCAGCGTGTCGATGACATTGCGCGTCGTGCGCGGATGCGACAGGTCACCGAATTCTTCCAGTTCGCGCAGGTGCATGAACATCGACCGCATCATGTCGCGTACATGCGTGCCAAGCTCTGCTTTGGTGACGCGGCCGGGGTGGTAGCTTTCCAATTCGTGGCCATTGGCCCGAACGATCCCGTGGCGACGAAGCGCAAAGTGGTAAAGCTGCATGCCGCCCGGCGGTGTGATGCGCAGGACGCGATCCCCGTCCACATAGTCCGAGACCGGTGCAAGCACCGCGTCGCAATTCAGGATGTCGGAAAAGCGGTCCTGCCGGATGACAAGACGTGCCGCAGGCCCCAGCAGCAAATCGCTTTGTTCAATCCCGTTGCCGGGGAGGCGCAGCAAATAGGTGAGAGAGCTGGTGTCGCCCGGAAAATCCGGAACGTAGGTTGTGCAACCCTTCCACATGACCGGTTCCGGGCCGCGATGCGTTTCGACAAGGTCGCCCGGTATCAGGTCTTCGACCGCCACGGGCCCGAACACGGTCGAGATCAACGTGCCCCGCGCGAATGCCGAGGCACAGGCTTCGAATGTGGGGCTGGCAGGGACCGTGAAGGTGGCATTCCGGGTGGAATGGTCGGGCAGAAGAGCGGCGGCCTCGATTGTGCGAGTGAGAGATTCATCGCGTCGAGGCTGCCCGTCGAACGCGGCAGCGTGATCGGAGGAAACGGCATAGGCATTGAAATCGGCACCGTCGACGGAAAGGGGTGGGGAATAAGCCATGTGATCACCTCTTGATAAGGTCACATCCGCGTTGGCCCCCACCAACAACATCAGAAGGACGGTCTGATTTCTTCTGAGGATGTATGCCTTTGGTCGAAGCGATTCGTCAAAAATCAACGAAAATTGGCCGCGGAGTCGCGGCCAATGGATAAGGGTGATGCTTATTGTTCAACTGGATTGAACAGTTTTGCCACAATTGCCTTCGATTGCGGTGACGAAGACGCGGTAACGCGTGTGATTGATCAGGCCAGTTTGCGGGGCGGGACGTTTGCCGTTTCGGCCTTGATGCGTGCAAACATCGCCTTGCGGACGGCACCCCGTTGGAACGGCAGCGATGGCAACTCTTCCTTCGAGGTGGCAACGACCGATGCGATGAACTTTGATCTGCGTGTCATGGGACTGCTCCGATGGGTGATCTTGTTGTGTTGTTGCCCTTAAGACACCCTGAAAATGGGACGTGTTTGTGACCAAACGTGGACAATCCCGGTGTTTTGTCGTGATTGATTTCGGGCCATCGGGCCCGCGAGTATGGGGCCAGACCGGAAATTGAGCGTCAGACCGGATCGGATTAGCCCAGGATCAGCAACAGTCCGCTAACCCCCGATATCGCCAGAACGAGATGCCTGAGCAAGCGCGCGTCCACCAACCGGGCGAGCCTGGGGGCAAGCCATAACCCTACCAGAACGCCGGGTATAAGCGCCAATGTCGCGCTGATATGATCGGGTCCGAACCGTCCGACCGCGATCAGGGCGAGGATGGAAAACAGATTGCCGATTGCAACAAATGTCAGGATGGCACCGCGCACGCGGGCCGGTTCCAGACCTTGATAAAGCAGGGCGATCGGGGGCGCATGCACACCTGCGATTGTGCCCAGAAACCCGGCTCCGGTGCCGGCCATGGCGAGGTTCCTCGTATTGAGCGCGGCTGACCATCCCGACAATGCAAGGCCTACACCCAGAACGATGAACAGACCCAGAAGCCGCGTCAGCCCAGCGGCATCGACAACAAGCGTCACCGCGCCCGCCAATGCGGTGCCGACAAACAAGCCGGCCATGGCATATTTGACTTCGCGGGGGTCCACGGATGCAGGCACACGCCTGAGCGCAAGGACAGAAAGCGCAAGAGAGGCGACCAGAACCGGCCCCGGTGCGTAAACCGGGTCGATCAGCAAAAGCAGCGGGATCGCGAGCAGGTTCAACCCCATGCCGATCGTGGCCTGACTGGCCGATCCGGTCAGGATCACAAGTGTCACCAGCAGGAATTCCAGGGCATCAGGCTGCATGTATCGCCTCTTTCGTCGTCGGCGTCTTTCCTGAAAGGTCAGTTTCGCGACTGACGAGAGAAGCCTGTGGGACGTGTCGCAACAACGCGGTTCCGCGCGCTACAAACGGATAACCGAAATCAGTCGCCCATAATCGGCTTCGCGGGCGTGGGTGGCGCGGCGGTAGGAATAGAACCGCGCCGGATCTTCATATGTGCAATGGCGCGTCCATTCTGCCGTAACGCCTGCCGCGCGCAGCTTGTGCAGGCCATAGCCGGGCAAGTCAAAATGCAGGCGGTCCTCCTGGCCATTGACAAAAAAGCGGGCGTTTTCAGGCGCCTCGGCAAGGAATTCATCAAGAAACTCTGGTCCGACCTCGTAAGAGCGCTGGCTGATGCTGGGGCCGATTGTGGCGACGATCCTGTCGCGGGCTGCGCCCAGCGCGATCATTGCATCGACGGTCGCCTCCAGCACCCCGTCCAAGGCGCCACGCCAGCCCGCATGGGCGGCACCGATCACGCCCGCCTGCTGGTCGCCAAACAGCACCGGCTGGCAGTCCGCTGTCAGAATGGCCAGCGCCATCCCCGGAGTGTTCGAGACCATGGCGTCGGCCTTGGGGCGCGCGTCCGCGATGGGGCCGGTGACGACCTCAACATCTGCGGAATGCGTTTGGTGCACTGTGACCAGATGGTCGAGCGGCACCTGCATGGCCTCTGCCACACGCGCGCGGTTGATGGTCACGATTTCGCATTGATCCGAAGACCCCGTTCCACAGTTCAGGCCCGCGAATACGCCTGATGACGCGCCCCCTTTTCGGGTAAAGAAACCGTGGCGGAGGCCGTGCAGATTATCGGAGGTGATGATCTCAAGTGTCATGGGTCCAGTCCGGGCGGCGGAGACTCGGTGTCGGGGTAGAGCCCCAGCACTTTGAACAGGGAACCCATTTCGTCGGGATGGGTCAACCGCCGATGGGCCGCGATGTGACTTTCGAGGTTTGGACCATCAAGACCCTTTGCCAGATCGCGTGCGCGGGCGGTGATGCCCAGGCGTTCCAGAAACACGCCCTGCGGGGTCAATTGGCTGGCCGCACAGCCTTTGGCACGGGCCGTGTTCGCCAAAGGTTCGAAATCGACATGTGCGGTCAGGTCGGCCTGTCCGGGTTCGGCCAGCGCATCCACGGGTTTGTGCGCTTTCACGGCCTGGAAAGAATCACCGTCAGATCGCCAGCCGCCATAGTCGATGATGAGCGCTGCGCCGCCATGGGCCGCGATGCGCTGGGCAATCGCTTCGACAATGGCTGTGCCGTGGGCGCAGGTTTCCACCAATGCGCCGATTTCGGTGTCGTCCAACCGATGGTCCAGTGCGTCGAGTGGCGCAGCATCGCTGAGCCCGAACTGAAGATCACCGTTCGGATCAAGCCCCACCATCACCTCGCGCCAGCCATGTGGATCGCGCTGGAATTGCCGGATTGGCAAGGCGTCGAAGAATTCGTTTGCGATGACGAAGAGCGGCAGATCGTCGGGCAAGGTTTCGGCCGAGGCGTGCCATGTGGGAGCGTGCCCCGGCAGCGCCCTGGCTTGTTTGTCCTGCATGCGGGGGGAGGCTTCGACAAGGTGGATCTGTGCGGCCTGATGAAATCCGGGCACCTGCGCCGTTGCCCGCAGACTGTCTGCCATCAGGGTGCCGCGCCCGGGGCCAAGCTCTGCTAGGCAAATCCTGGTCGGCGCGCCTTGATCCATCCAGGCCTGTGCCAGCGACAGGCCGATCAGTTCACCGAACATCTGGCTGATTTCGGGCGCCGTGGTGAAATCCCCATCCACGCCAAGGGCGTCTTGCGTCGTGTAATAGCCGTGTTCGGGATGCAGAAGGCAGGCCGACATGTACTGCGCCAGGGTCAGCGGCCCCGTTTTCGAAATCTGCCGCTTCAGGATATCCGCCAGCACCGTCACGCCTTGCGCGCAGACGTCCAGAGCCAGAGGCCGACAAGCACCATGGGAACGGACAACAGCTGGCCCATGGTCAGGCCATAGCCCCCGATGTGCCATGCCAGCCCCAGCGGATTGTCAGTTGAGACGAATTGCGCATCCGGCTGGCGCACGAATTCAACAAGGAACCGGGCGACCCCGTAGCCGCCGATAAACAGGCCGACAATCTTGCCCGGTGTCCTGAGCGCACCGCGCCGGAACGCAAGCCACAGCAATACGGCACCCAGCAGCAGTCCTTCCAGCAGCGCTTCGTAAAGCTGCGAAGGGTGCCGCGCGCAAAGCTCGCCTGCGGCCTGACCGCAGGCTTGCGCAGCGGTTCCGGGAAAGATCACGCCCCAGGGCAGTTCTGTCGGGCGGCCCCACAGTTCGGCATTGATGAAATTGGCAAGGCGTCCAAGGAAAAGGCCGATGGGCGTCGCCAGTGCCATCATGTCGGCCGCAGGGCGCAGCGGGATGCCCTGCCGCAGGCAAAAGATCAGCGCTGCCACGACCACACCGATCAAACCGCCATGAAAGGCCATACCGCCTTGCCAGATCGCGAGGATGTCCCCCGGATTCGCAAGGTAGTAGGCAGGCTGGTAGAACAGAACGAACCCAAGCCGCCCGCCAAGGATGATGCCGACAATCACCCAAGTGAGCAATTCCTCGACCTGCTCGGGGCGCATTGGCGGCGTGTCTGCGGCCCAAAGACCGGGCCTTTTGACGGCGGAGACGGCTATCCGCCAGCCAATCAGGATACCCGCGATATAGGCCAGTGCGTACCAGCGCAGGGCAAATTCCATGCCAAACAGCGAGATCGAAAAGATCTCGGGCGACAGGTTGGGAAAGGGCAGGCCGGTGGACATGGGCGCAGATGTTCACCGCTCTGCGGCGAAGTCAACCTTGTGCCGCACCCCGGCGAAGACCATATAGTAAGCAAGAATTGATCGGAGATACGCATGCAGACCCGTAACAAGGTATTCGAAGACATTTCGCAGCTGATGACCAATGCCATGGGCGTGGCACAGGGCGCGAAGGAAGAAGCCGAAACCGCCATGAAGTCGATGATGGATCGCTGGCTGGCGGACCGCGATGTTGTGACCCGCGAGGAATTTGACGCCGTGCGGGCGATGGCGCAGAAGGCCCGCGAAGAGAACGAGGCGCTCAAGGCGCGTCTGGACGCGCTGGAAGCGTCTTCGAAGTAATCCGGTCAGGGCCGGAGGATCGCTTCGGCCTCGATCTCGACCTTGTAGTCGCCAATCAGTTGGGCAATCTGGAACAGGGTGTTGGCAGGTTTGATCTCTGCGAACACGCGGCCATGTGCCTTTGACACCGCCTGCACGTCTTCTGCATCGCTCAGATAGATGCGGGTGCGCACCACGTCTTCAACCGATGCACCCAAGGCGGTCAATGCGGCGCTGATCTTGTCCAGGATGAATGTGGTCTGTGCACCGGCGTCGTTCGGTGCGACCGCGCGGTCAAAGCCAGCCGTGGCGGTCGTGCCCGAGACAAAAATCCTGTCACCGACCCTGTGCGCGCGGCAATAACCTGCAATGTCTTCCCATTCGCTGCCTGACAAGACCCTCTGTTCGCCTTGCCGTCCCGGAACGGGTTCGACTGTCATGGCCGAAGGGATGGCATCGAGATGATGGCTCAGGTCGCCGCTCGCGGTCAGGAAGGGCGGTTTGCGGTATTCGTCGCCGCAATCGCCGGGCAACGGGGTCGTGCCGGCAAAGGCGTGATTGAGGATCGCATGATCCTCGGCATCCAGCGCGATTTCAAAGAGCTTCAGATTGTCGGCGGAATGCCGGGCCTCGCCCAGCCGTGCGCCAATAATCACACCCGCGACGGCCTCGTGTTCCAACACCCAGCGTGTTGCGACATTGGCAATCGACGAGCCGTGCTTTCGGGCCACCTCTGCGGCGGCCGACAGAACGCCCTGATACGCATCCCATCCGCCCGCAGTGTCGATGAAACGCTTGTATTTCATCTTGCTCCAGTCAGACAGGTCGGTCGGTTCAGGCGCACCCAGCCATTTCTCGGACAGGAACCCGCCTTGCAACGTGCCGTAGCACAGCAGTTTGACGCCCCACTGCGCGCAGACCTCGGACAGGGGGCCTGCCGCGCGGCGGTCGAGCAGTGAAAACGGCACCTGGTTGCTGACAATCGGAACGCCATCCGCCAGCGCGAGATGCAGATGCGCCGCGTCGAAATTGGTCAGGCCGATCTCGGCGATCAATCCTTCCTCGCGCAGGCGCGCCATTTCATGCAGCGCGTCAAGCCATGCGGGGTGTTCGAAACTCCACCAGTGGAACTGCAACAGATCGACCCGCGCCACCCCGAGGCGGTCCAGCCGTTCCTGCACCCCGGCACGTACGATGTCTGGCGTCATCGGCCCCGGTGGCGGGCACCATTTCGTGCAAACCGTTGCATGTGTTCCGCGTTTCAGAAGTGTGCCTGTGATCACTTCGGCGCTGCCGTAATGATCTGCCATGTCGAAGGTATCAAACCCCGCAGCAGCATATGCCGCCAGATGATCCGCGCCGACCTCCGGATCGATGATGTCGCCGTCCTTTTCGATATCGGCCACCTGCCAGAGCCCCACCAGGGCCCGCCGCAGCGTAAGGTTTTCAGACAGGGCGATTTTTTCGGGACCAGCCAATGTGCGATTCTCCTGTGTTGCGTGCATGAGGTGCCGCGCTGAACCGGTTTGACAACCCGTTAAGAACTTCGCAACCATGGCTCAACCTGATCGAGTTTTTTCTTCAAGGAACCGGAACGTCGGCGTGACGCAAGCGGATGACAGCTTTTGGCTATACGACCTGCGCGTCGAAACCGTTGTGGCGGATCGCACGTCGGTCTGCCGACACGTGGAAGGCGAAAGCTTTCGGGTCGAAGGCGAACTTCTTGTGTTCGACAATCAGCAACAGGTGTCGATGTATGCTCTGGCCGCCCTGCTGCCGCTGTTGCCGGCCAAACAGCGTCCAACTTCGGAGCATGACTGGATGTCCACCGATGCCGAAATCGCCTGTCCCGATCCCCATTGTGGGGGGCGGTTCCGCGTCACACGCACGGGCAAGCGTGTGTTTCGCCATTCCGGGACAACAGGCCTGCCCGAGGAACGCGGCACGGCATATTGGAAAGTAACGGAATGAACGTGGAAACCATCGATCTGCGACCGGGGCACAGGATCAGCCGGGTCATTCGCGGCGGTTGGCAACTGGCAGGCGATCATGGCCCGGTTGACCGGGCGCAGGCGATCCGCGACATGGAAGCCTTTGTGGATGCGGGCCTGTTCACCTTTGACTGCGCCGATATCTACACCGGCGTCGAAGAGATGATCGGCGATTTCATCGCGGACCTGCGCAGGCGTCGCGGGGCGTCGGTGGCAAACCGTGTCTGCATCCATACGAAGCTTGTTCCCGACCTGTCACGCCTTGCCGATTTGCGCGCAGACGAGGTCGAGGCGATTGTCGATCGCTCCCTCCTGCGGTTGAAGGTCGACCAGCTTGACCTTGTTCAGTTCTTTTGGTGGGACCTGTCCATCGGCGATGCGGTCAGGTCTTTGGATGTTTTGAAGGCGCTGAAAGACAAGGGCAAAATCAAGAACCTGGGCACCACCAACTGGGATCGGCAGGCCATGCAGCGGTTCGTGGATGCCGGGTTCGACATCGCATCCGCGCAGGTGCAATTCTCGGTCCTGGATCGGCGTCCGCAAAACGGGCTGAGCGATTGGGCCGCGCGGCAGAACATGCAATTGATCTGCTACGGCACCTTGGCGGGGGGCTTCATCACCGAACGATGGTTGGATGTTCCAGACCCGGGCTTCGCATTCGAGAACCGCAGCCTGATCAAGTACCGGCTGATCATCGACGAATTCGGCCCGTGGGACAGGTTCCAGGCACTGTTGCATGCGTTGAAAGCGGTTGGTGACAAGCATGGCGTGTCCTTGTCTGCCGTTGCGACGCGGTGGGTGCTGGATCAGCCGCAGGTCGCGGCAGCCATTGTCGGGGCGCGCTACGCCCGCCATCTGCCTCAGACCTTGCAGACCTTTGCCTTTTCCCTCGACGCCGGGGATCACGCGACCCTGAACGCCGTGCTGGATAAGGCCAACGGGCCGAATGGCGATGTTTACTCACTGGAAGGCGACAGGACGAGCCGCCACGGGCGGATCATGAAATACAACCTGAACACCAACCCAAACGACGCGGTTCATGGTGCACATGGCTGAGCCGCTTCTGCGACTTCAGGGGATTACCCGCGATTTCGGTGAATTCCGGGCCGTCGACGACGTGTCACTGGACATTGCGGCAGGCACGATCACCGGTCTGATCGGTCCGAACGGGGCGGGCAAGACCACGCTGTTCAACGTGCTGACCGGTGCCTTGCCGCCGACAGCCGGGACGGTGCATCTGGACGGCAAGGATGTCACCCGGTTTTCGCCGGATGCGCTGTTCGCGCTGGGCCTTGGCCGCACGTTTCAGATCCCGCGCCCCTTTGCGAGGATGAGCGTTTTGGAGAACGTCATGCTGTCGCCCATGGCGCAGGTGGGTGAACGTCTTTGGGGGCCGTTCTTTGCGACGTCGAAGATGCGGGACCAGGAAACCGCGATCCGCAAGCGCGCGATGGAGGTTCTCGATTTCGTGACGCTGTCAAAACTGGCAGATCAGGCGGCGGGGCAGATCTCGGGCGGGCAGATGAAACTGTTGGAGCTTGCGCGCATCCTGATGGGGGACCCAAAGCTGATCCTGCTGGATGAACCGGCGGCGGGGGTGAACCCGACGCTGACGCGCACCCTGATTGAAAAGATCGAGGAACTGAACCGCGCGGGCAAGACGTTCGTCATCATCGAACATGACATGGATTTCGTGATGCAACACTGCAATCCGGTGATTGCGCTGGCCGAGGGAAAGAAGGTGTTCGAGGGAACCGCCGAAGACGCGCAGAACAACACGGTCTTGCTGGACGCTTACCTGGGTGCTCAGGTCGAATGACGCAGGCGTTGGTGGCAACAGACGTGGTGGCCGGATACGTGCCCGACCTTCCCATCCTTCAAGGGGTGTCGCTGACCGCCGAGACAGCGCGGGTGACCGTCATCATCGGTCCAAACGGTGCCGGGAAGTCCACCCTGATCAAGGCGATTGCAGGTCTGGTTCCGGTCTCCTCGGGTGAAGTGCTGATGCAAGGCAAGGACATCACGAATCCACGGACAGACCAGATGGGAAGCATGGGGCTGGCCTATGTTCCGCAGTCCGACAACATCTTTCGGTCGCTGACGATCCGGCAGAACCTTGATCTGGTGCTGCGCAATGCCGGCAAGGAGGCCGGTGCGCGTCGGGATGCCCTGTTCACGCAGTTTCCGGCTTTGGCCGCCAAGCAAACCGAGAAAGCCGGTGCCCTGTCCGGTGGGCAGCGCCAGTTCCTGGCGGTTGCGATGGCGCTTGCGATCAAGCCGTCCGTGATCCTGATGGATGAACCATCGGCGGGCCTGTCCCCGAAGGCCGCGCAAGAGGTTCTGGAATACGCAAAATCGCTGACGGAACAGGGTGTGACCATTCTTTTGGTGGAACAGAACGTCAAGCAGGCGCTGCGGCTGGCCGACCAGTGCTACATTCTGGCCGATGGTCGAAATCAGGTGGACGGCCCGGCCGACAGCCTGTTGAACGATCCGGTGGTTGGGCAGATTTATCTTGGCGGCAAACGGGTGGCGCCGGCATGATACAGAACCTTGTCGACGGTTTTCTGGTCGGATCCATCCTGTCGCTTGGCGCGATCGGGCTGACGATGGCGATGCACATGTTGCGCTTTGCCAATTTCTCGCATGCGGAACTGCTGTCCATCGGAGCCTATGTCGCGCTGGTCTTCGATGGGCTGTTCAGCGCGATCTACCCGGTCTTGGCAAATGCGATTGCCCCGCTGAGCCTGACTTGGGCGCTGTCGCTGGCGACGCTTGTTGCGATGGGGCTGACCGGGGTGTCGGCTGTTCTGATCGACAGGCTCGTTTTCAAGCGGGTCAGGGCCAAGGGCGGCGAATTGTCGATGGTCTTTGCCTCTTTCGGCGTGGCGATGATCCTGCGCAATATCCTTGGATTGACCTTTGGGCTGGACCCTAAACTGTATTCTCAGGACATCGTGTTCGCTGTTGTCATCAGTCGCGATCCCTTGCTGCTGGTGAAGCCGGACCAGGTCTTTACCCTGATTGCGGCACTTGTGATCATGTTTGTCCTGCACCTTGTCCTGTCGCGGACCACCTTCGGGTACTCCTTGAGGGCGGTTGCAGAGAACCCGAGCCTTGCGCAGGTGTCGGGGATCAACCTGAACCGGATGATCGTGCTGATCTGGCTGATCGGTGGCGGTCTGGCCGCGGCGGCCGGTGTGTTCTACGGGCTGACGAACCAGATCAACCCGGTGCTGGGGCGTGACCTGGTGTTGCCGATCTTTGCCGCCACGATCGTGGGTGGCATCGGCAGCATCTACGGTGCGGTTCTGGGCGGGTTTCTTGTCGGTCTTGCCTCGAACCTCGCATTGGTGATCCTGCCGTCTGGCTACAGCCCGGCCGTGCCGTTCCTGATCATCCTTGCCGTTCTGCTCGTCCGACCGCACGGCCTGTTCGGGGAAGAGCGCGCATGATCGGGGTCATGTCTTACCTCGTGTTCTTTGCCACGGTCGCATCGATCCTGTCGATTGCGGTGCTGGGCCTGAACCTTCAGTGGGGCAATACAGGTCTGTTCAATGGCGGGGTTGTGGCGTTTTTCGGTGCCGGGGCCTACGGCACCTTGATCCTGGGCGGTATTCCGCAGGATGGGCTGATCGGAGGCTTCCAGTTGCCCTACCTGCTGGCCTTGCTGGGGGGGATGGTGATTGCCGGCATTGTCGCGTGGGTCGTCGGGTTGCTGACCCTGCGCTTGCGGCATGACTACCTGGCCATCGCAACCTTTGGCGTGGCGGTGGCGTTTGAAAACCTCGTGCGCAATTCGGACCTTCTGGGTGGGGCGCAAGGCATCCGCGGGTTCGAACGTCCGCTTCGGGACACGTTTGGCAACGGGTTCACCTACAACCTGCTGTTCTTCGTGTTCGTGCTGATCCTGCTGATCCTGACCTACCTGTTTCTCGAGCGTCTGATCTCATCGCCGTTCGGCCGCTTGCTGCGCGCCATCCGGGAAGACGAGACCGCCGCGCAATCGCTGGGAAAATCGCCTGCGCGGGTCCGCCTGACGGCTTTTGTGGCCGGATCGGTCATCATGGGCCTTGCCGGTGGACTTTATGCCACTTTCTATGCGTTCATCAGTCCGCAAGACGTCCTGCCGATCCTGACGTTTCAAATCTGGGCGATGCTGATCGTCGGCGGCGCGGGCAACAACAAGGGCGCGGTGATGGGAACGTTCCTGATCTGGGCCGCCTGGACTGCCAGCGGTTGGGCCTTGTCCCGCTTTGCGCCGCTGGAGGTGCAGCTTTACACAGGGTCGATCCAGTTCGTGCTGATCGGCTTTGTCATTGTGGGGATGCTCTTGTGGAGACCGCAGGGGCTGTTCCCGGAAAAACTGGTCGTGTCGCAATCGGCAACGGCCAAGAGAAAAAAGAACAGGGAGACTGTGACATGAACGGATTGAAAACATCGGCGCTGGCGATTGGCGTCGCGCTGGGCTTTGCCAGCTTTGGGACGGAAGCAGCGGCACAAGACTGCACCACCAAGATCGGTGCAGTGCTGCCCACCTCGGTCGACTGGGGCAAACCCATTGCGGCAACCGCGCAATACGCGGTCGACATCGCGAACGAAACAGGCGGCGTCGCCGGGTGCCAGATCGAAATGGTGCTGCGCGATACGCAGGTCGACCCGAAAGTGGGCGTCGATGCCGCCAAGGCGCTGGTCGATCTGGACGGCGTGCAATTGCTGCTGGGCGCGGTGTCCTCGGGCGTGTCGATGCCGATCCTGACCTCCGTCACAGTGCCTGCGGGCGTGATGCAGATGTCCTGCTGTTCGTCCTCGACCGCGTTCACGGCGCTGAGCGAGGAAGGCAAGACCAACGGCCTCTTCTTCCGCACCTTTGCCACCTCTGGCGTGCAGGCTGCCGTGGGTGCGATGGTCGCCCAGGAAAAGGGCTACGAGTCGGTCGCGGTGTTCTACAAGAACGATGACTGGGGGCAGGATATCGGCGGTCTGGTCGCGAAAGACCTCGAGGCGCTTGGCATCGAGGTGACGGCATCCATCGCGATCAATGACGCACAGGCCTCGTACCGTGCCGAAGTGACCGAGGCGTTGAAGGGGAATCCCCAGGCGATTTACATGGCGCTCTACCCGAAAGAGGGCACGCAGGTGGTCCGCGAGTGGATTTCGCTGGGAGGCACGCAAGAGATGATTGCGGCGAACGCGCTGAAGTCCGAAGAGTTCAAGGAGAACGTCGGCATGCAGTTCCTTGGCAGCTTTACCGGCACGGACACCGCGTCCCCCCGGACCGAGTCCGCGTCTGCCTTTGTAGATGCCTATACTGCGCGGTTCGATGGCCCGCCGAATGGTCCGGGTCTGGCCAACAGCTATGATGCGACGATGATTGCGCTGCTTGCGATGCACGCGGCCGGGGAGGGCGCGACAGGTGCGGATATCGCGGCCAAGGTGGGTGATATCACCGATCCGAACGGCACGCCGGTTTCCGCGGATGCGGCCGGTTTTGCACAGGCCAAGGCCGTACTGGATGGCGGCGGCACCGTGTCCTACCAGGGCGCGACGGGCAATGTGCAGTTCGACGCCAACGGCGATGTCTCTGCCCCGGCGGTCACCTGGGTGTTTTCGGAAGATGGGATCTCGGAACAGAAGTATATTTCGCTGACCGAGGTGAATGACTTCATGGCATCGCTGAACTGACACCGATTTCGAATTGGCAGTGCCAATCCGACGGGGGGACGATGCGGGATCGCATCGTCCCTTTTTCGTGTTCGAGAAAGGCAGGGGGCGCTGCCCCCGTCGCCCGATGGGCGACTCCCCCGAGGTATTTTCGAAACAGAGAAGCATGGTGTGCCGCGGTCAAACCGGGCAGTTGATTAAAAAATAGACAAGAACCGCAGCGCCCATGTCGGGAGTTTTTTCGCATGTGATTGAGGCGTTTGGAGCACTGTTTCGTCGTCTGCTTGCGTGCGTCGTGCATTTTTCGGTGGTTTTATCCACAGATTGTGGCACTATTCGCGCGCACCACATGTGGTGGACTTCTCCACAACTTATTGCGTTTGTCATGGAATTATCGCTTTACGGCGGGCTCTGCGACATGCAGCATATGTTGTAGGGGATGAGCGATAGACCGCAGCCCCTTGAGCAGGCACCGAGGACTTGAGGTCATAAGGCCCGGACTCGACAGGCAGAAGGAGGCGGCGTCATGGCCCTATCCGAACAGTATCTCGAAGATGATATTCACCCCATCGACATCGTTGAGCATATTGCTGAACACCATGATTGGGATTTTGACCGGATCGCGGAAGACCAGATCGCGATGGCGGTCGAAGGTCAGTGGCGGACTTATTCCATCACTCTGGCATGGTCGCCTTATGACGAAACGCTTCGTTTGATCTGCACCTTCGACATGGAGCCGCCGGAGGACCGCATGCCCGCGCTTTACGAAAGCCTGAACGGTGTGAACGATCAGTGCTGGGCCGGGGCGTTTGCCTACTGGGATGAGGCCAAGCTCATGGTCTACCGCTACGGGCTTGTTCTGGCCGGTGGCAATGTGGCCAGCGCAGAACAGATCGACACGATGATCAACTGCGCGGTCATGAGCGCCGAGCGGTATTACCCGGCATTCCAGTTGGTCGTCTGGGGCAACCGAGACCCGAAAGATGCCCTTCAGGTCGCCATTGCAGAGGCTTACGGCCGCGCGTAACACTGGCCCCTGACGCAAGGACACGTAGGGGGCATCATGCAGAATTCCGTTATCGCCAGGCGCGGGCTGGTTCTTTTGGGTTGCGGCAAGATGGGCTCGGCCATGCTCGAAGGCTGGTTGGCCGGGGGGCTGCCTGCAACATCGGTCTGGGTGACCGACCCCAATCCGTCGGGCTGGGTCCAGGCTCAAGGTGTCCACCTGAATACGGATTTGCCGCAGAACCCTGCCATCGTGCTGGTTGCCGTCAAGCCGCAGATCATGCGCGACGCGCTGCCAACACTGGCCCCGCTGGGCAATGGTGACACCCTGTTCCTGTCGGTCGCGGCTGGGATCACCATCGCGACGTTTGAGGACATGCTTGGGGATCAGACTCCGGTCATCCGCTCCATTCCCAATACACCAGCCGCCGTGAAGCAGGGGATCACGGCGATCATCGGCAATGAGAAAGTCACCGAAGCGCACTTACAGATGGCCGAGACCCTGCTTTCGGCCATTGGCCAGACGGTGCGGCTCGAGACCGAGGACCAGATGGATGCGGTCACTGGCCTGAGCGGTTCTGGCCCGGCTTACGTGTTTCATATGATCGAATGTCTGGCCCGCGCCGGTGAGGCGCAAGGGCTGGCGCCAGATCTGGCCATGACCCTGGCCAAGGCCACCGTCGCGGGGTCGGGTGCGCTGGCGATGCAGGCAGAGGACACCCCGAGCCAGTTGCGCGTGAACGTCACCAGTCCCAACGGCACCACGCAGGCCGGGCTGAACGTGCTGATGGACGAAGAGACGGGGTTGCCGCCCCTCATCGCGCAGACCATCGACGCGGCGACGAAGCGGTCCAAGGAACTGGCCAATGGCTGACCAGATCACCTTTGACGATTTCATGAAAGTCGACATCCGTGTCGGTACGGTGATCAAGGCGGAACCGTTTCCCGAAGCGCGCAAACCCGCCATCAAGCTGTGGGTGGATTACGGCGACGAAATCGGCGTCAAGAAATCGTCGGCCCAGATCACCGTTCATTACGACCCTGAGACGCTGCTGGGCAAGAAAGTGATGGGGGTCGTCAATTTCCCGCCCCGCCAGATCGGCCCCTTCATGTCAGAGGCCCTGGTGCTGGGTTTCCATGACGCCGATGGCGCAATCGTCCTTGCCGTTCCCGACAAAAACTCACCCGATGGAGCCCGCCTGTGCTGAAACTCCTGATCACCCGCAATCTGCCCGACAGCGTGATCGACCGCGCGCGTGCGCGGTTCGACCTGACATACCGTGACAGCCCCGACGTGATGTCAGACGACGAAATGGTGCAAAGCTTGCAGGATTACGACGTGGTGCTGCCGACGCTTGGCGATCTTTACACCGAAGATGTTTTCGCCGCTGTGTCCGAGCCGCGCTGCAAGCTGCTGGCCAATTTCGGGGTCGGTTACAACCATATCGACGTGGCAGCGGCCAAGGCGGCGGGAATTCTGGTGACGAACACGCCGGGTGCGGTGACGGATGCGACGGCAGATATCGCGCTGATGTTGATGCTGATGACCTGCCGGCGCGCCGGCGAGGGGGAACGGCTTGTGCGCCAAGGTGCATGGGGCGGATGGCATCCGACGCAGCTTTTGGGGCTGCACCTGTCTGGCAAGACGCTCGGCATTGTCGGGATGGGTCGGATCGGGCAGGCGATTGCGCATCGGGCGCATCACGGCTTTGGCATGTCGGTCAGGTATTTCAACCGCTCGCCCAAAACGGTGGATGTCCCGGCCGAGCAGGTCGGTTCGCTGACCGAGCTTGCCGGGCAGGTGGACGTTTTGGTGGTGGCCGTTCCCGGCGGCGCCGAGACGCGGCATTTGATCGATGCAGACGTGCTCTGCGCCATGCAGGCGCATGCGCATCTGGTCAACATCGCGCGGGGCGACGTGGTACACCAGGCCGACCTGATCCATGCATTGCAATCGGGTCAGATCGCGGGTGCAGGTCTTGATGTTTACGAGTTCGAACCGGATGTGCCGGATGCATTGATGCAGATGGAGAATGTCACGCTGCTGCCCCATCTTGGGACCGCAGCGCTGGAAGTGCGGGAAAATATGGGGATGATGGCGGTCGATAACCTGATCGCGTTTGCCGAAGACCGTCCCTTGCCAAACCCGGTCTAGACCTCCTTCGCGCCCAGACGCGGCACAGCGATGCCGTCGGTTCCGGTCCTGTCAGACGACCATTCGGAATCGCGCGTCTTGATCCGGCGCGATACGAGATAGGCGCTTGGCCACGCCATGAGCCAGCCGATGATGGCAGAGCCGCCGATGACCCACCAGTTGTAGTATCCAAGCGTGAAAGCCGTTATGACAAGCGCACCCGTAATCAACGCGCCGCTCATCAGCGAAAGTATGATTGATAGTCGATCCATGATGGCCTCCTTTCTTGGAAAACGCAGGGGGACGGACGAAGTTCCGAAAGTCGCGTAGCGTCGCGCTTGACCCGGGCACATGGTTGAAGTCAGGTCGCGCCAACGAAAGGGCCCTGCCATGATCCAACCCGCGATTACCGGAACTGGCGTTTTCACGCCGGAACACATCATCACGAATGACGAGCTTGTGGTTGCGTTCAACGCTTATGCGGATCGGGTGAATGCCGAAAACGCCGAGGCGATTGCCGCTGGTGACATGGCGCCGGTTCCCCATTCCAGCGCAGATTTCATCGTCAGTGCATCGGGGATCGAACAGCGCCACGTGATGGACAAGGAAGGGGTTCTTGACCCGTCCCGCATGTTTCCGCGTCTGGAGGCACGCCCCGATGAGGCGCCGTCGATCATGGCTGAAATGGCGATGAAGGCGATAACCAAGGCATTGGCGCAGGCCGGGCGGGACCCGTCCGAGGTGGATCTGGTCATTTGCGCGGCCTCCAACCATGAACGTGCCTATCCGGCGATTGCCGTCGAGATCCAGACCTTGGTGGGGGCGGGCGGGTTTGCCTTTGACATGAACGTCGCGTGTTCCTCGGCCACGTTTGGCATACAGGCGGCGGCGGACATGGTGCGGTCGGGCTCGGTGACCTGTGCCATTGTCGTCAGCCCGGAGATCTGCTCGGCGCATCTGGAATGGCGCGACCGGGACTGTCATTTCATCTTTGGCGACGTGGCCACCGCCGTGGTCATTGAACCCGAGGCACACGCGAAGGGTGCGCATTTCACCATTCACGGAACGCGCTGCGCGACCGAGTTTTCGAACAATATCCGGAACAACAACGGCTTTCTTCGCCGCACGCGCGACCAGATGGAAGACCGCCGCGACATGCAATTCATGCAGAACGGACGGAAGGTCTTCAAAGAAGTGTTGCCGATGGTGTCCGAGCACATCCTTGGCCATCTGGCGCACACGGATTGGTCAGCGGACAGCCTCAAGCGGCTCTGGCTGCATCAGGCCAACAAGACGATGAACGATTTCATCGGGAAAAAGGTCTTGGGCCGTACGCCCGAAGACGGGGAACAGCCGAACATCCTTCAGGATTATGCCAACACATCCTCTGCCGGATCGATCATCGCGTTTTCGAAATATTCGGACGATCTGCAGCCGGGGGACCGCGGCGTGATCTGTTCGTTTGGCGCAGGCTATTCGGTTGGATCGGTTCTGATCGAACGTGCCTGAGCACTTGGATTAGACGGCGTCATCGAACGAGGCGATCAAGCGTTTCAGGAAGTCGTCTTGCGACACCCCATCGGGCAAGCCCGTATGCGCCTCGGGCGTGATCTGACGCTCTTGCTGCAGGCTGCCCAGAAAGCGGTTCAATGCCGTGATCGCCTCGTCTGACGGGGGTTTCATCAACATCAGCGCATGGGCCAAAACGGCATAGCGGGTCTTGTCCGCCTTGCAGGGGCGGAACCGCATTGCCGTTCCGGCGAATTTGCGGCCGTTCCATTGCACGTTATGCGCCCCGTCGCAGAATGCACCGGGCTGCCATCCGCGCGTGGCCCCCTTGCCCAATGCCGCCTCGATCGGTGTGCAAAGACGGTCGTATTCGCGGTCCAGATCGAATTTTTCCTTGGGTGGCCGGGAATAGACATGGGTGACATTGATGATCCCGTCGCCTTGGGGCGTCACGTCCCCGCCTGTGCCGCGCAGGGCGACGGGCCAGCCCTCCTGCGCCAATTGATCCGAAACGCTGTCGTAGCCTGGCAATGTCGCCAGCTTGCGTGGGGCGATCAGGCCTTGCGGAGATTGCCAGAGCCAAATGAACCGTTTCGTCGGGGTTTCTGACACCTCGGCCAGCATTTCGGCCTCGCGCTCGAGCGCGGTGCGCGCCTCCAGTGTTTCAACCGGAACCAGGGTCATTGCCCGACGGCCGCGCGCCAGTGCTTGCGACACAGGCTTACATAGGTCTCGTTGCCGCCAATCTGAACCTGTGCGCCCTCGGTCAAAACGTTGCCTTGATCGTCTTGTCGCACAACCATGGTGGCCTTGCGGCCGCAATGACAGATGGTCCGGACCTCGCGCAGGGAATCGGCCAGGGCCAAAAGGGTGGCAGATCCGGGAAACAACTCTCCCCGAAAATCGACACGCAGGCCGTAGGCCATGACCGGAACATCCAGATCGTCGGCAACCCATGCCAACTGCCAGACCTGTTCGGGTGTCAGGAACTGGGCCTCATCGATGAAGATGCAGGCCAAGGGACCTTCCGCCAGAACGGCTTCGATCCGCGCAAACAGATCGTCGCTTGGGGCAAATGTGTCTGCTTCGCGTGCAAAACCGATACGCGATCCGATCTGGCCTTTGCCCGCGCGGTCATCAAAGGCAGCGGTCATGCGGTAGACCCGCATTCCGCGTTCTTCGTAGTTGTGCGCGGCTTGCAGAAGCAGGGTCGATTTCCCCGCATTCATGGTGGAGTAGTTGAAGTAGAGCTTGGCCATGGCGCGCCATGTGCCGCAAGCCTGCGCCCATCGCAAGAGGTTACGGGCGAGCAGGGAGGTGGGTCACCGTGCCGGGTCGGGGCCAGGAAGGGCCTCGCAAGAGCCATCAAACGGCCCGTGTCGGGTCTTCAGGATTTGATGAAAGCGACCCGCTTGATGCGATGAAGCAGCGCCTGACGCGCGTGTTTGGCGCATTTTCGGGCCTTTTTTCCCGTTTTTTTGGGTCTGGCGTCACTGTTGCATTGCATTAAACGCATTGGCGAAGGAAAGACGGTGGTGTGTTCCCATCTGCCATGGGAGTTTCTAAGGGGTAATGGAATGCCGACGTTTGGACCGTATTTGAAAAAACACACAGAGTTGCTGGTCAAGGATGTCGGCATCGAAAAAGCCTGTGAATTGACGGGCAAGTCGAAAGCGACGCTGGGCCGTTACTATGCAGACCATGACGAACACGCCGACCGGTTCATGCCGGTGGATGCTGTTGCTGCGCTAGAGCGGGAGTCGAGCTATCCGCACGTCACCTCGGCCCTCGCAGAACTGGGCGGTATCACGCTTTCCTTCGACGAGCGCAGGAAGAATGAAAACAAGACAGGTGGCGTCAATTCCGATGTGGTCGCGCTGAGCCAGCGGTTTGCGATGCTGATGGCCGAATATCATCAATCCATCGAGGACGGTGTCATCAGCGCGAACGAGGCGCGGCGTCTCTTGCGCGAAACGCTCGCCTTGCAGCAGGTTTTGGTGGATATGAAACTGCATCTGGAAGATGAACAGGTTTGAGGGCGTCATCTCGGACCGGGGGTCCAAATACGCGGTCAGCGGAGGTCCGGCTGAAGACCGCGACGCCGTGAACCAATTCCTCAAGACCCTCAAACGTACCAAGAAATACGCTAAAGCCACGCATAACACATGGGCGGTCGTGTTTGCCGATGGCACACCACTCAAGAACGATGACGGTGAAGGCGGGGCCGGGCAGATCATTCTGCAAATGCTCGAACGCGAAGGTCTGACGGATCACCTGATCGTCGTCACGCGCTGGTATGGTGGCAAGCATCTGGGCGGTGACCGGTTTCGCCACGTGCAGGATTGCGTGCGCCACTACCTCGATCATGTGACCCCATGAAAACCTTTTTCGAACGTTTGAAACACCGCATCATCTGGTCATGGGACGGGTGCCGCGACACATGGCGGACCGAATACAGCTTTCGGTCCTGGGTCTGGGCGAACGGTGTCTCGGCGGGGTTGGCGTTCTGGCTGCCACTTCTGCCGGCAGAGCGCGCGTTGATCCTTGCGCTGGGTCTTCTGGTGCTGGCGGCGGAACTGATCAATACCGCGATTGAAGCCGCAGTGGATCATACCTCGACCGATATTCACCCCCTGGCCAAACGTGCAAAGGACGCCGGAAGCGCGGGCGTGGCCCTGTCGGCGATTGCTGCAGGTGTGGCGTGGTTGGTTATCCTGATCGGATAGCGCGCTTGGCTTTGCGGCGCAGGTGCCAGCGATAGATCAACGGTGCAAGCACATGGTCATAGGTCACCGATGCGGCCTGCCTGATACCGGGCAGCCCGACGATTTTGGCCAGCCACCGATAGCGGGGCATCTCGCGCCAGAGGACAAGAAACGCCGGAATGCCGCTGGTGAGTTCGCCATCGCGCAAAACATATAGGCGGCGCGCAGCTGTATCCTCGTCCATGCCCCAAGCCGCACGATAGGGTCCGTTCAGATCATCGAACCGGATCGGCAAGCCCTGCTTTTTTGCATAGGCGGCATAGTGGTTGATTTCGAACGAACAGACGGGGCAGTCGTCGTTGAACAGCACTTTGGTTTCCGAAGTCTGAGTCATATCCCAGAACTGTGTCCAGCGGCCCGGTTGGCAAGGCACAGCGTGTCGCAGGGCCTTTGGGACGCCGTCGGTGGCTGGCTTAGCCGATCACTTTGCCCCAGAGGTCGTATTCGCCGGCCTCGTCCACCTCGACCGATACAATCTCGCCCACCGCAAGCCCGTCAGTGTCTTCGTCTATGAACAGGTTGCCGTCGATCTCGGGCGCATCGGCCTTGGTGCGGCAGGTGGCAATGCCGTCATCGTCGATATCGTCGATGATGACCTCCATCCGTTGGCCGACCTTGGCCGCCAGCTTGGCTTCGGAAATTGCCTGCGCCTTTTCCATGAACCGGTCCCAGCGGTCCTGCTTGACCTCATCGGGTACATGATCCGGCAGCGCGTTCGACCGCGCGCCATCGACGTTTTCGTATTGGAAGCACCCGACGCGATCCAGTTGCGCCTCGTCCATCCAGTCGAGCAGCGTCTGGAACTCGTCTTCGGTCTCACCCGGATAACCGACGATGAAGGTCGAGCGCAGCGTGATGTCGGGGCAGATCTCGCGCCAGGCTGCGATCTCGTCCAGCGTCCGCGCCGCAGCCGCAGGGCGGGCCATGCGTTTCAGCGTATCGGGATGCGCATGTTGGAAGGGAATGTCGAGATAAGGCAGCACCAGCCCTTCCGCCATCAGCGGCACCAATTCCCGTACATGCGGATATGGATAGACGTAATGCATCCGCACCCATGCGCCCAAA
>CAYZAD010000020.1:0-24295 GCA_964476315.1 uncultured Rhodobacterales bacterium | reverse complement strand
GCCAATACCGGCATGGAATGGGCGGGCGCTCAGCTCAACGGTGTGCAGTTCACCCACGGCATGATTCACAACATGGAGTACACGGGCGTTCCGCTGCGCACGCTTCTGAACGAAGCGGGTCTGGGCGCGGCTGGCGACCTGTCGGACAAGTGGGTCTATGTCGAAGGTGCCGATGCGTCGTCGAATGGCCGGTCCATCCCGATGGAAAAGGCGCTTGACGATGTGCTGGTTGCCTTCAAGGCCAATGGTGAGGCGTTGCGGATGGAGCATGGCTACCCCGTGCGTCTTGTCGGGCCCGGTTGGGAAGGCAACATGAGGGTGAAATGGCTGCGCCGCGTGGAAGTCACGGACAGGGCTGTCGAAAGCCGGGAAGAGACATCGAAATACACCGATGTCTACGAAGACGGCACAGCCCGCAAATGGACCTGGGTCATGGACGCGAAGTCTGTGATTACCTCCCCTAGCCCACAGTCGCCTATCGGCCATGGCCCGGGCCCGATGGTCATTTCCGGACTGGCATGGTCCGGTCATGGCCAGATCACCCGCGTCGATGTGTCGAAGGATGGTGGCATCACCTGGGAAACCGCGCGTCTTGGCAAGCAAGGCGACACCAAGGCGCTGACGCGCTTCTATCTTGATACCGAATGGGATGGCAGGGACATGCTTCTGCAATCGCGCGCGATTGATGAAACGGGGTACGTCCAGCCCACCAAGGCACAGCTGCGCGAAAAGCGCGGAGAGAATGCCGTCTATCACAACAATTGCATCCAGACATGGTATGTGAACGCACAAGGGATCGCCGAGAATGTCGAAGTCTCCTAATTTCCTTATCCCGACCGTCGGTGGTATCGCGCTGGTTCTTGGTGTTGCGTATGGCGTGACCTCGCGGGGGTACGGTGCCGATGAAATCGCAACGCTGGAAACCCGGGTGGAGCAGGTGTCGACCCAGGCGTCCGCAGCTGTAGAACAGGCGCAGGCCGAAGCGGCGCGCGCGCTGGAGCTTGAGCAGAAGGTTGCAGAAATCCAGGCCGCTGCCGCGACACGTGTTGCCTCCGGTTCTGTGGCGGAACCCGCCCCCGTGCGCGATGGCGGCTACGGTCTGGGCCGTCCGGCCTTGGCCGAAGAGCTTGCCGCGTGGGACGTGGATGTCCTGCCCGATGGGCGCGGTTTGCCCGAAGGGTCGGGGGATGTCTGGACCGGCGAGGAAGTGTTTGTCGATCAGTGCGCGGCCTGTCACGGCGACTTTGCCGAAGGCGTGGACAACTGGCCGGTGCTTGCCGGTGGATTTGACACGCTGGCCAACGAAGACCCGGTGAAGACCGTGGGGTCGTACTGGCCTTACCTCTCCACGGTCTGGGATTATGTGCACCGGTCGATGCCGTTTGGCGCGGCGGGAACGCTGACCGCTGACGAAACCTACGCGATCACGGCCTATATCCTGTATTCCAACGATCTGGTGGACGATGATTTCGTGCTGAGCCACGAGAACTTCACCGAGGTCGAGATGTACAATGCCGACGGTTTTGTCATCGATGACCGCCCCGAGCTGGAATATGCCGAATGGCGTGCGGAACCTTGCATGGAAAACTGCAAGGACGCGGTCGAGATCACCATGCGATCCGTGTTCCTTGTGGAAACACCGCCCGAAGGTGGCAGTGAATCCGTGATGAACCCGGCGACCGTCGAAGGATTGCCCACCTTTTCCGCAGCCGGTCCGTCCTTCGTGACCGAAGCGGCGGCTGCGCCGACCGAAGAAGCCAGCGTGACACCTGCCGCACAAGAGGCCGCGCCAGCCGATGACGGCGCAGACCTGATCGCGGCGGGCGAAAAGGTCTTTGGCAAGTGCAAGGCGTGCCACACCGTTGGCGAAGGCGGCAAGAACAGGTCGGGTCCGCATCTTGACGGGCTGATCGGGCGGACCATGGGCTCTGTCGATGGCTTCAAGTATTCCAAGGGGTTCATCGAAGCGGGCGAAGCCGGTCAGGTCTGGACCGAGGAAGAGCTTGCCGCGTTCCTGGCCAAGCCCAAGGAGTACATGAAGGGGACCAAGATGTCGTTCGCGGGCCTGCGCAGCGACGATGACATCACCGCCATCACCGCGTATCTTGGCAGCTTCGGGGACTGATCCGGATGGCACTTGATATTCGCCTCCTTGGTGCACTCGCCGTCGCCGGTTTCGTATCCGGCGCGGCGCAGGCCGAGATTGGCGATGCCGATGCCGGTGAAAAAGTCTACCAGCAGTGCAAGGGCTGCCATCAGGTTGGAGCCGGTGCAGAGCACCGGATCGGCCCACACCTGAACGGCATTTTCGGACGTCGGGCGGCCGGTCTGGACGATTTCAAGTATTCAAAGAGTTTCGAGCGCGCCGGGTCCGGCGGGCTCGAATGGCACGCGGACACGCTGAACGTGTTCCTTGAAAACCCGCGTGCGATGACCAGTGGCACGCGGATGAGCTTTCGCGGGCTGAAGGATGCGCAGGACCGGGCGGACGTGATCGCCTATCTGCGCCGCTTTTCGGACAACCCGGCGAACATCCCCGAGGCCGATCCGACGGCGCAGGGCACCGATCACGATCTCGATCCCGAAATCCTCGCCCTGCAGGGAGACCCGGAATACGGCGAGTACCTGAGCAGCGAATGCAAGACATGCCATCAGGCGGCAGGCCGTGACGATGGGATTCCGTCAATCGTGTTCTGGCCCGAGGAGCAATTCGTCGTGGCCATGCATGCCTACAAGAACAAGCAACGCAACCACCCGGTCATGCAGATGATCGCGGGGAGACTTGGAGACGAAGAGATTGCAGCGCTCGCTGCGTATTTCAAAGACCTCGATGAATGAGGCACCCTTGGGAGGACATAGATTTGGCTATTAACAGAAGAACGTTCCTGGGGACGTCGGCGCTTGCGGCGACATCCCTTGCAGCGCCCTCGGTCTTTGCCGGTGGGCATGGCAAACCGCGTGTTGTCGTGATCGGTGGCGGGGCAGGCGGTGCAACCGCCGCACGTTACATCGCCAAGGACAGCGATGGCGAGGTCGCGGTCACGCTGGTTGAACCGACCCGCACCTACTACACCTGTTTCTTTTCGAACCTGTATCTTGGCGGGTTCAAGGAAATGGAAGACCTTGGTCACAGCTATGGCGGTCTTGCCGCGAATGGCGTGAATGTCGTTCACGATTGGGCCATTGGCGTTGACCGGGATGCCAAGACCGTTTCGCTCGCCGGTGGGGCGGTCCTGTCCTATGACAAGCTGATCCTGAGCCCGGGCATCGATTTCGTCGACGGCGCTGTGCCCGGTTGGGACATCACCGCCCAGAACGCGATGCCGCATGCCTACAAGGCCGGTTCGCAGACCGAATTGCTCAGGGCGCAGCTTGCCGCGATGCCGGAAGGCGGGACCTTTGCCATGGTGGCGCCGCCCAATCCGTACCGGTGCCCGCCCGGACCCTATGAACGTGTGTCCATGGTGGCGCATTTCCTGAAGGCCAACAATCCGACCGCCAAGATCATCGTTGCGGATCCGAAGGACAAGTTTTCGAAGATGGCATTGTTCCAGGAAGGCTGGGCAAACCACTATTCGGGAATGGTCGACTGGATCGGCAGCGATTTCGGTGGCGGAGAGGTGTCGGTCGACCCTGCTGCGATGACGCTGACGATCGATGGTGAAGTGACCAATGTCGATGTGTGCAACGTCATCCCGGCCATGAAGGCTGGCCGCATCGCGGATATTGCCGGTGTAACGGACGGCAACTGGGCCCCGGTCAACGCGGCTGACATGTCGACCAAGGCCGATCCGGATGTGTATGTTCTGGGTGATGCGAGCCAGCAGGGCGATATGCCGAAATCGGGGTATTCGGCCAACAGCCAGGCCAAGGTCTGTGCCAACGCGGTGCGCGGTGCATTGACGGGATCGCGCGTGTTCCCGGCGAAGTTCTCGAACACCTGCTGGTCGCTGATCGACACCAATGACGGCGTGAAGGTCGGCGCGACCTACGAGGCGACGGACGAAAAGATCGCCAAGGTGGATGGCTTTATCTCGGGCACCGGAGAAAGCGCCGAACTGCGCAAGGCCACCTACGAGGAATCCGAAGGGTGGTATGCCGGGATCACGGCGGACATGTTCGGCGCGAAAGCCTGAACCGTCTGAAAAGCGGGCCGAAAAGGCCTCGCGCGCCCCGGCAATTGATATTGCTCAAATGTCGGGGCGGAGTGATCTGGCAACAATGCTCCATCATTCAGGAGGAGGCAGTGACATGAAACACGCCATACTAGCTTTGTCGTTGGGCCTTGGATCGGCAGCGGCTGCGGAGACGGCCATGGTGACGCCGTTTGACGGGTCTTTCGACGATGCCACCTTTGCCGTTGAAAGCGCGATTGTGGGGCGCGGGCTGGTGATCGACTACGTCAGCCATGTCGGCGAAATGCTCGAGCGGACCGGCGCGGACGTTGGCAGCGACAAGACCATTTTCAAGGCGGCGGATGTTTTCCTGTTCTGCTCTGCCGTGCTGTCGCGCAAGGTCATGGAAAGCGATCCCATGAACATCGTGCATTGTCCCTACGGCATTTTCGTTGCCGAAACCGATGACGGTGTTGTCATCGGACATCGAGACTACCCGGAAGGGCCCATGGACGAGGTGGAAGCCTTGCTCAGCGGGATCATAGAAGAGGCCGTGGCCAACTGATGGATTATCAAGCCCTGTTTCGGACCGAACTGGACGCCCTGCGCGCCAGCGGCAACTATCGCGAGTTTGCAGAACTGGAACGCCATCGCGGCCGCTTTCCCCATGCCACCTGCCATAATGGCGCGGGCGATGTGACGATCTGGTGTTCAAACGACTATCTTGGGATGGGCCAGCATCCTGATGTGCTGAACGCGATGCACGAGGCGCTGGACCGGACCGGAGCCGGAGCCGGCGGGACGCGCAACATTTCCGGCACGACGCATGATCATGTGCTGCTTGAGGCCGAGTTGGCCGATCTGCACGGCAAGGACGCCGCCTTGCTGTTCACATCGGGCTACGTGTCGAACTGGGCGGCCCTGGGCACCCTGGCATCCCGCATCCCGAACTGTGTTGTGCTGTCGGATGAACTGAACCACGCGTCGATGATCGAAGGCATTCGTCACAGTCGCGCGAAGAAGGTGATCTGGAAACACAACGACATGCAGGACCTGGAGGCAAAGCTTGCGGAGTTGCCGCTGGACCAGCCCAAGCTGATTGCCTTCGAGTCGGTTTATTCGATGGATGGCGACATTGCCCCCATCGCCGAGATTTGTGACCTGGCGGACCGCTATAACGCGATGACCTATCTGGATGAGGTGCATGCGGTTGGCCTGTACGGCCCGCGGGGCGGCGGCATCGCAGAGCGTGACGGCCTGATGGACCGCCTGACGGTCATCGAAGGTACACTGGGCAAGGCCTTTGGCGTGATGGGCGGATATATCGCCGCCTCGGTCGAACTGTGCGATTTCGTCCGGTCCTTTGCGAGCGGCTTCATCTTTACCACCGCCTTGCCGCCTGCCGTGGCTGCCGGTGCTGCCGCATCGATCCGGCATCTCAAGACCAGCGCGGTGGAGCGCGAGGCGCAGCATGCGCGCGTGGCCGACGTTCGGGCGCGTCTGGATGCCATCGGGCTGCCCCATATCGACAACCCCAGCCACATCATCCCGGTGATGGTCGGCGATCCGGTGAAGTGCAAATTCATCTCGGATACGTTGCTGCGCGACTACGGGATTTACATCCAGCCGATCAATTATCCGACCGTTCCGAAAGGGACGGAACGGCTGCGCATCACGCCCTCGCCGGTGCATACAGAGGCCGATGTCGCCCATCTGGTGGATGCGCTTGGCGCGCTATGGACCCAGTGTCAGCTTGCACGGCTTCCAATTGCGGCGCAGTGATGCGTCGGCGCTGATGGCGGTTCAGGCCGATTGAACGGCCCGGCCGCCGGTCATCAGGCGGTGGGTGGCCATGGCCCCCAGCCACATGCAGAACACGGCAACCCACGCGGTCAGCGCCATGATCGACCCGCCCGCCATGCCGGCGCCCACGGCGCAGCCACCGGCGAGCATGCTGCCGAAGCCCATCAGGACACCGCCGATCAGGTAACGTTCCATCGGGGTATCGGCGTCAAAGCGTTGAATGCGGGCCTCGCCCTTGAACCAAGCCACGACAAGGGCTCCGACAAAGACGCCCGGGACCAGCCCGAGGCCAAAACTCGGCGCGACATCAGGGGCACCGACCAGCGCCATGAGCGTATCGGTCGAGGGCCCGGTAAAGGTCACCGACTGCACGGCAATCACATCGAAAGATGCTTGCGCGATGGTATAGGTTGCCAGCCATCCGCCGAATACGGCAATCCCGACAAAGGCCGCTGCGACCAGCTCGGATGTCGGGACGCGGTGGCGTTTGCCAAAGACAAAGGCCGCCGCCAGCGCCAGGGCTGCGATACCGGTCACGACGGGAACGCTGATGCCCAATGCAACAAGGATGCTGCGCGCCTCGCCGCCCGGCACGGTCCAGATCATGGCCAGCGCTTCGCGGGCCGGAGCCAGGGCGCCGCGCAGTGCAGCTTGCGCGACAATGGTCACGACCAGACCGGTGATGATGGCGCGCAGGTTTCCGGTGGCGGACAGGATCAGCAGACGGCTGACGCATCCCCGGGCCAGGATCATCCCGGCACCGAACATCAGACCGCCGATCACCGCGCCGGAGACGCTTCCCGTTGCTGTCAACTGGCGCGCGGCACTTGTATCAAGCAGCCCTGCCCAAATCGCTGCCTGAACGGCAAAGAGGGCAGAAAAGAATGCGACGAGCCAGATGGCCATGCGCGGGCCGGGCTGACCCTCTGTGACTTCTACCGTGGCGGCGCGGAGGCAGAACCTGGAATGCAGGGCAGCGGCGCCGAACAAGAGGCCGACCAGCAGCCCCGCAGCACACATGACGACCGGTTCGCCGAACCGGTCAAGCAGGGTTTCCATCATGGGGCCTCATCCCGTTTATCGGTTTGCGCTGAGTATGCCCGGTGCGCATGGTCTGTTCCTTGATACAGCGCAAAACGCCCGGTGCTATTCGAACTCCATCTGTTCGTAGACACGGCCTGCATTCTTGGTCGCCAGTTCCTCGAACGTATCAAGGTTCGCATAGGGGGACTGGTCGACATAATAGGCTTCGGCAAGATCGCCGCCCGCGTCCAGATGCGCACCGATCTGGTCGCGCAGATAGACAAGGTAGTCGCGGGTGTAACGGCGCACCTGGTCCATGTTGGTGGGGTGGCCGTGACCGGGGATGACATAGGTTGCGCCCAGCGGCTCGAACCCGGTTTCCCAGGTTTCGATCCAATCGGCGGTCATGGTGTCCTCGAAAATCGGGAGCATGCGTTCGTGAAAGGCCATGTCGCCCGCGATGACAAGGCTTTGTTCGGGCAGCCAGACCTGGATGTCCCCGGGGCCGTGGGCCGGGCCAAGGTGCAGGACCTCGATCCGGAAATCGCCCATTTCGATGACTTTCTTGTCCTCGAAGGTTTCGGTCGGTGGGGCGACAAAGGTGCCTTCCGCTTTGTCGCGATTGTAGCGCTTCATGCCTTCGAGGATGCGATGGCCATGGGTTTCGATTTCGTGTGCCGCATCCACATGCGCGAGGATGGGCACGCCCTGCTCTGCCCAGTAGGAATTGCCAAGCATGGCATGGCCCTGACCGTTCTCGTCGATCACGAGCCTGACGGGTTGATCGGTGATCTTCCTGATTTCGTCATGCAACGCCTTGGCCAGAAGGTAAGCCGCGCCGCCGTTGATCACGATGACGCCGTCTCCGGTCACGATGAAGCTGAGATTGTTGTTGTGACCGCTGTTTTCGTAGGTCGGCGGCGCGGTTGCCCCGATGGCGGACCAGATATGCGGGATCACTTCGACGGGTTTGGAATACAGCATCGAGCCGGGATACTGATCGGCGATATCCTCGCTTGCGTAAACGGGCAGGGCGATCAGCAAGAGGAGTGTCGAAAGCCAGCGCATCAGTCGCCCTCCGGTACGAAAACAAAGCCGTTGCTGTCGGTATCGACGCGACCCATGCCGCCCTCTGGCAGATGGAAGCCGACGATCTTCATGTTTTCGGAGGTGATGCGATCGAACAGCATCTTGCGGGTGCCTGCGGCGGTCTCGCCGTCCTGGTCGGACCCGCTGATCCAGTCCGGTCGTCGAAACGCCACGTGATGATTGCCGATGGCATCGCCAAGAACCAGGGCGCTTTCCGAGCCGTTGCGGATTTCAAAGCTCATGTGGCCGGGCGTGTGCCCATATGTGGCGACCGCGGCGATCCCCGGCAGGATTTCATCACCGGCGTCGAACAACTGAACGCTGTCTTCGATCACCTCCATCCGCCGCTTGGCACCGACGGCAAAGGCCGCGCGCGCCGTGCCGATCGTGTTCACGGTCTCTGGATCCCACCAGTAATCCCATTCGGCGCGGCCCATCATGTATGCCGCGTCATAGAACAGCGGTTCGTCGAATTCATCGAGCAGCCCCCAGATGTGATCGGGATGGGCATGGGTGAAAACGACATGGGTGATGTCTTCGGGCGCAACCCCGGCCGCATCCAGACTGTCCAGCAATGTGCCAGCGCTGGGCATGAAATCAGGGCCGGAGCCGATGTCGAACAACACGGTGTTCGTGCCGTCCTGATACAGGGCGAGGTTGCATTCGGGTGTCAGTTCTTCGGATGACACGCCGAGATCCGCGAGGATTGGCGCAAGCTCGTCTGCCGGCATGTGTTCGAAGATGAAACTGCCGGGCAGCACAAGATTGCCATCCGAGACCGTGGTCAGCGTGGCCGCCCCGACATTCGCCCGCACCAGGCTGGGTGTCATCAAAGCGGTGCCAGCCAGGAATGCGCCGTTCTGCAACAGGAAATCGCGTCGATTGATGGTCATTGCAAACCTCTTAAATTCTCATATGCGAATGTTTACGAATTGAGGCTGCAATGCAAGCGTTAACACCAAGGGGCGGGCACTCGACCCTTGGGAGCGACTGTCTCTTGGCGCTTTACGGGGTTATTGGATCGTCTCGTCTGCCTCGTCGCGCAGCACGGCGGTCTGGCGCAGGCGCGTCGGGGAAATGCCAAGCCGTTTCTGGCAGTGATCCGCAAGATTGGCGCCGCTGGAAAAGCCGGTGGCATAGGCAACTTCGGTCACGGACCGGGTCGTGTGGCGCAGCATCCAGGTGGCGGCACGCAATTTGGTGTCGACCAGGTACGTTTTGGGCGACCGCCCGACCTGGGCACGGAACAGGCGCAGAAAGTGTCGTTCGCTCAGCCCAAGAGACCGCGACAGTTTGGCGATGCTGGGCGATTGCGTGGCCTGGGCATCGAGAAGGACAAGGGCTTTCTGGATGCGCGGGTCCGTGATGCCTTCATGGTCGCGTCGCACGATGGCGGACAGGTCGCTGGACCAATCGGGTGAGGGCAATGTCATCTGGTGCACGGTTTTGGCTGACCGGTCCGGTCCGAAATGGGTACCGATGATCCGCAGCATGAAGGGCAGGATCGACACGCCGCCCAGAACCGTTGTCACCTCGTCATCTGTCACGAAGTCCTTGCTGAGCACCAGACGGTGTCCGGGCAACGCCGCATTGAAGTCGCGTTCGTGATAGGGGTGCACGCAGACGGGCCGACCATCGAGGATGCCCTCTTCGGCCAGAACGAAGGACCCTGTGCAGACCCCGATCAACGGACGGCGTGCGTTGCGGGTGGCATGCAGGTAATCCCTGTGTCTTTGTGGTGCCTTGTCCAGATCGCGCAGCAGGCCGCCGATCACGAACACGTAGTCGTAATGGGTCGGGCTTGGATAGGCGGCCGTGGCCTCGATCTCGATACCGCAGCTTGAGACCGTCCGACTGCCCGGTGTGCCCAGAACGTCCCATGTCGCGTAGCGGTGCTTTGACGAATCTCCGTGATCGCCCGCGTGGCGCAGGCTTTCCACCAGACCGGCCAGCGACATCATGGGAAAGGACGGCCACAACAGGATTCCGACCCTGAGAGGAGAGTCGCCAAAGTCCCGTGTTGGCGCGCCTTGCTCGGGTGCATGGGCGCCTGATCGTTGGGCAGCTGTCGCGATCTTTTTCATTTGCACAGCCATATGTCCGTTTTCAGCCAATTATGGCGGATATTCGAAAGACAGCGACCCCGCAAGCCTTTCACGCTGTGATCATGGGCTGGGGATCACTGGCGCAGACCGCTCTTGCGTCGTGACAGTCCCTTTCGGTGTGCTGATCGCACCCTGCCGCAGAGGGCCAGACCAGAAAAGCATACCGACGCGCCGTTCAAAGCGCGCTCATCAACACGGGAGATGATATATGACACAAACCATGACAAGACGGCTCTTGCTGACAACAGTCGGTGTCCTGAGCATGACGGCCGGGGCCGCGATGGCGCAGGACTGCCCGATCAAGATCGGGGCGCTTGCCCCCCTGTCCGCACCGGGCACGGTTGTTGGTGGCGAAGCGATGCGCGATGCGATGATGCTTGCCGAGGCCGACATCAACGCCGCAGGTGGCGTTCTGGGCTGCGACATCGAAGTGGTCGTCGGGGACAGCGAAGGCCTGCCGGAACGCGCCACCGCGGTCATGGAACGACTGATCACGCAGGACGGTGTTGTTGCCGTTGGCGGTGGGTATCACAGTTCGGTTGGTGTCGCGTCCAAGGATGTGGCGGATGCACGGGGTATTCCGGTGGTCTTTGCCGAGACATGGAATGACACGATCACCGGCGACAAGCAGAAATACATTTTCCGTATCGCGCCGCTGTCGTCCTGGGCGTCTGGCGTGATCTGGCAGTTTGCGCTGACCGTGCCGGGTGTCGAAAAGGTCGCCATCCTGACCGAGAACACGGATTACGGTATTCCGGCCAGCCAGGAGACAAAAGACGGCCTGGCGTCGGGCGGTGTCGATTCCGTCATTTTCTCGGTCGATATCGGCACGCAGGATTATGCCGGCATCGTGGAGCGCATCAAGGCCGAAGACCCGGACATGATCGTGACACTGGTCACCGGCGAGGCGGCTTACAACTTTACCCAGCAGGCTGCGGATGCGGGCATCGGGCCGCTTGATCTGCCCTTTGTCACCGGGCAGGACGCTTTGGAGTCCGGCTCTTACTGGACGAACGTTCCGGACGGTCAGTATGCCTTTGTCCAGCGCATCGGCGTTCCGGAATCGCAGTTCACCGAAAAGGGCAAGGCCTTTGCCGCTGCGTACAAGGAAAAGACGGGCAAATCCGACGTGGAAAGCTATGCGATGGAGGCCTACGACTCCATCGCGATCCTGGCGCAGGCGATTACAGAGGCTGAAAGCACCGATGGGGACGCGATTGTCGCCGCTCTGGAATCGATCGAGCACGAAGGCACATTGGGCAAGATCTACTTTCCATACGGCACCCAGAAAGATCCCAGTGCAGATGGCAAAGGTGACGAATGGTGGCACCAGTGGCCTGATCCCGCGATCACGATCATTCAGTACACCGAAGAGGGTCAGTCTTCGACCGATGCGGCCATCGTCTATCCCGAGGCCTACAAGACCCAGGACATGATCGTCGTTACGGAATGATCCGCTGAGTCACCCCGTGCGCGGGGTTTGACGAAGGTTGAAAACGATCCGGCCGGGGGACCGTCTGGCCGGATCACCCAGACAAGACAATGTCGGGTCAAACCCGACACGGCCAAGGGGACACGCGTGGAAACACCAGCCATTTTCTGGGGCGTCATTCTGTGGATGATTGCCTGGGGCGTCATCGGCAGCATTGCGTTGCGCCGCCGCTATTTTGCACGCGATCTCGATACGACGAACGCGAGTTTCGTGGGCGCGATGTCGGGTGCGGCGCTTGGCCCTGTCGGGGTCGGGCTTTTGTGGGCACGAACGCCCGAGCTGACGGGGCGGGTCATCACCCTGTTCGGCATCCTTGCGGTCGTGCTGATCGCGGCGGCGTTCGCCTTTGCCGACCCTGAGAACAATTGCGTGGCCAACGGGTCTTTCGTGGCGAGCCAAATCACCAATGGCCTGATTATCGGCATCATCTACGGGTTCATGGCGCTGGGCCTGACGCTGATTTTTTCGATCCTCGGCGTTGTCAGCTTTGCCCATGGCGAATTCTACATGATCGGCGGGATGCTGGTCTATTACATCACCGTGGTCTGGTTTCCGGGCCTGAACCCGATGCTGGGGGTGCTGGGCGCCTGTTTTATCGCGTTTTGCGTCGGGGCGATCTTTGAACGGGCGATGCTGACGCCGATGTACAAGGGCAAGGTGGACCGGCCCGTCGAATACGGGATCCTCGCCACCTTTGGGCTGGCCTTCACGCTGCAGTATTTCGTGCAGGCCCTGCATGGTGCGAGCCCGGTCAAGGTGCGCCGCTATATCGACTTTCCGCGCATGGAATGGCCCGAGGATGGCGATCCGACGATCATCAAGACATCCCGCGGCAACCTCGAGCTATTCGAGACGGTGTCGATCTCGAACCCGCGTTTCATTGCGGCGGTCACCTGTATCCTTGTGCTTTTGGCGCTTCTTTATCTTCTTCACCGCACCTGGACGGGCAAGGCGCTGCGCGCTGTCAGTCAGGACCGGGACGCGGCCGCGATTGCCGGGATCGATCCCAACCGCATGAACATGCTGGCCTTTGCCTTGGGTGGCATGATTGCGGCCCTCGCTGGCGCGTTGCTGGTTCAGGCGTTTTCATGGTTGCCGCAGGTCGGGGCGATCCCCGCGATGCGATCTTTCGTGATCGTGGTGCTTGGCGGGCTTGGGTCGCTTCCGGGGGCCTTTGTCGGGGGCATTCTCGTGGGTCTTGTCGAGGCCGCCGGGACAGGCTGTATCCCGGATGCCCAGAAAGCGGCGTCCTATATCCCGGCTTACGGCATGATCGTGTTGACGCTTACGCTGTTGCTCAGACCAACCGGGCTTTTTGGACGGCGCTTTGCCTCTGGCATGCACGGGCAGGGAGGCTGAGATGAGACAGGTTCCAAACATCGCAGGGGTCCTGCTTCTGGCGTTCTTTGCGGCCTTTCCGCTGGTCTATCAGGGCGCGAATTACGACTATGTGATGCATGTGCTGATCACCGCGTTCTTCTACGCGATCCTGGCGTCAAGCTGGTCGATGCTGGCGGGGTATGCGGGGCAGTTTTCGTTTGGCCACATGGCGTTCATGGGCATCGGGGCCTATGGAACCGCGTTGTTCTGCCATTATTTCTACATCACAGCAGAGCCCACCGGAATTTGCACAGAATACCCGTTCTTCGGCAATTACTTTGTGATCGTGAACGCCATTGGTGTGACGTCCACCACGCTGGATCAGGATTGTCTGCGGCAGGCGATGGAGATCTGGGACGGGTCGGTCAAGGTGACGCCGATGCCGGTGCTTCTGGGCATCATCCTTGGAACCATTGCGGGCGGTTTGGCCGGGCTTCTGGTGGGGCTTCTGGTGTTGCGCTTGCGGGCGGCTTACCTCGCGCTTTTTACCTTGGGGTTTTCCGAAATCGTCAAGGCGATCATCTCGGCCGAAATCCAGATCACGCGGGGGCAGGCCGGAATGGAACTGCCTGCACTTTTTGAAAATGGTGTGAGCCTTTTCGGACAGACGTTCGAGCGGACAGACAAGATTCCGCCCTATTACGCGATGCTGGGTCTTCTGGTCCTGTGCCTTGCCATCCTGACCTGGCTTGCAAGATCGCGGTTCGGTCTGTTCATCCGGGCCCTGCGCGAAGATCAGGACGCCGCGGCGGCGCTGGGTGTGAACACCACGCGCTACAAGGTCTATGTCTTTACCATCACCACGGCCATGGCGGCTGCGGCAGGGGCGGTGCAGGCGCATTATGTGCAGATCGTCACGCCAAACCTGCTTTTCCTGCTGCAAATGTCGCTGGTCGTTGCAATGGCGGTGATCGGCGGCGTCGAGAACTTCTTTGCCGCTGCCATTGGGGCGATCTTTCTGCAAATCCTTCTTGAGACCCTGCGCACCTCGTTTTCGATCGGGGGGATCGAGGTTGATATGACCGTCTGGCGGCTGGTGTTCTTCGGGGTGCTTTTGATGCTGGTGCTGCGATTTGCCCGCAACGGGCTGATCGCGCCGCTGATCGCTTGGTTCCAGCGCGCCGGTGTGGCCGAGGAAACCGTGGCAAAACGCAAGGAGGCCGCGTCGTGATCCATCTGCAAGTCAACAACCTTCACAAGCGGTTTGGCGGGAACCACGTTCTCAAAGGCGTGAATTTCGAGATCAAGGGCCCCGAACTGATCGGTGTGCTGGGGCCGAACGGCGCGGGCAAGACCACGATGACCAACATCCTGGATGGTGCGATCAAGCCGTCCTCGGGCACGGTGTACCTGAATGAAAAGCGCATCGACCAGTTGCACCCGTTCGAGGTGGCGCGCGCCGGTCTTGGGCGGACCTTTCAGGTCACGCGGAGTTTTCGGCGGATGACGGTTCTGGAAAACCTCTATGTGCCCAGCCTGGCTTTGGGCCACATGGGGCAGGGAAAAGCGCTGACCGCAAAGGCAGACGACGTCCTGACCTTTCTGACGATTGATCACCTGCGGAACGAATACGCCCAGGCGCTGTCCGGTGGGCAGCAAAAGCTGCTGGAGCTTGGCCGCCTGATGATGCTGGACCCGGATGTGATCATCCTTGATGAGCCCTTCGCGGGTGTGCATCCAAAGCTGATGGAGGTCATCTACGCCGCAATTCGGCGCATGAAGGCAGAGGGCAAGGCCATCGTCCTGATCTCGCACCAGATGGATGCGATCTTTTCGCTGTCGGAACGGTTGCTGGTACTGAATTTCGGTGAACTGATTGCCGATGGCGACCCCGAAACGGTCAAGAACGATCCGACGGTGATCGAGGCGTATCTGGGCGCCGAAGAAGAGGATGCGGCATGAGCGACGCGGTTCTGGAAATGCGGGACCTGTCCGTCGGGTATTACCGTGATCTCAATATCCTGTCGGATTTGCATCTGAAGGCGCGCAAGGGCCAGATCACAACCATTCTGGGGGCGAATGGCGTGGGCAAGTCCACCGCACTGAAAGCGGCCTTCGGGTTTCTGAAGCCCAACAAGGGCGACATTCTGCTGGATGGCAAAAGCATCTTGCACATACCGCCCTACGAAAAGATCCGTTCAGGCCTTGCCTATATTCCGCAACAGCCCGGCGTGTTCAAAGACATGACGGTCGAGGAGAACCTCGAACTCGGAGGTTGGACGTTCCGCCGCGATACCAAACAGGTGCGCCGCAAGGTCGAACTGAATTACGACCGCTTTCCCATCCTGCGGGAGAAACGCAAGCAGGTCACCGGAGAGTTGTCGGGCGGTCAGCAACGGATGGTCGAGATCGGTCGCACGCTGATGGCCGAGCCCAAGATGCTTTTGGTGGATGAACCGACGGCAGGTCTGTCCAAGATGCTGGCCGAAGAGGTCTACGAGATGCTTCTGGATCTCAAGAAGGAGAACCTGACGATCCTGCTGGTCGATCAGGAGATCCGCCACGCGCTGAAAATCGCGGATTACGTCTACGTGCTTGAATTGGGGCGCAACAAGTTCGAAGGACCGTCGTCGGATTTCAACGATTTGGAAAAAGCGTTCTGGGTGGCGTAACCATGCAGAAGACCAACCTTTTCTGGGGTGCCCGGCGGCGCAAGGCGCAGATGGTGCGGGCCGAAGGCATCTACCTTTGGGACAACACGGGCAAGCGGTACCTGGACGGATCGTCCGGGCCGATGACGTGTAATATCGGCCATGGCAACCCGGCTGTGCTTGAGGCGATGCAGGGGCAGATGTCGCAGGCCACGTTCGGGATGCGCCTGCATTTCGAGACCGATCCCGCCGAACGTCTGGCGACCCGTCTGGCGCAGATCGCACCGGGCGACATGGACCAGGTGTTCTACACGTCAGGCGGATCGGAGGCTGTTGAAAGCGCGCTCAAGCTCGCGCGCTGTCATGCGCTGGCCACGGGTCAGGCGCAGCGTTGGAAGGTGATCTCGCGCTATCCGGCCTATCATGGCTGCACGCTGGGGGCGCTGTCGGTCACCGGCTATGCCCCCATGTCCGCGCCGTTCGATCCGATGATGGTGCAGATGCCGAAAATCCCGGCACCGCGCGCCTATCTTGACGGGTTGGACATGGATGATCCCGCCACCGGTCATCACTACGCCGATATGCTGGAAGAACAGATCAGGCGCGAAGGGCCGGAAACCGTGCTTGCGTTCCTGCATGAACCGATTGGCGGGGCCTCAACCGGGGCGTTGGTGCCGCCTGCGGGATATATGCAGCGCATCCGCGAAATCTGTGATCGTTATGGCGTTCTGCTGATCCATGACGAGGTGATTTCGGGCGGTGGGCGTGTGGGCACGTTCTTTGCGGGCGATGTCTGGGGCGTGACGCCTGACCTGATCACGCTGTCCAAGGGTTTTGGCGCCGGCTACATGCCGTTGGGTGCCGTGATCATGCGGTCTGCCGTTGCCGAAGCGGTGCTGGACGCTGCGAACTATCTTCACGGGTTCACCTATGGTGGCAATCCGTTGGCCTGCGCTGCCGGTCTGGCCGTTCTGGACGAGATTGAACGTCAGGACATGATGGTCAACGCCGTAAAGCAAGGCACAACCCTGCAGGCGCGGCTCAGGGCCCTGATGCAGCGGTACGAGATCATCGGAGACGTGCGCGGCATGGGACTGCTGCAAGCCTTTGAGCTGGTTTCGGATCGCGAGACGCTGGCACCTTTGCCAGCCGAATGGAACGCGTATGACCGGCTGGTCGAGATCGCGTATGAGAACGGCCTGATCATTTACGCACGCCGCAGTCGCGGTGGTCTTGACGGGGATCATTTCCTCGTCGCGCCCCCGATGATCGCCACCGAAGAGCAGATCGACGAAATCATGGAAAAGTTGACCCTGTCGCTGGACCAATTCGTGACGGAGTGTCCCGCCTGATGTCCAAACTGATCCTGACATGCGCCGTGACCGGGTCGATCCATACGCCAACCATGTCTGACGCGTTGCCGTACCGGCCCGAGGACATCGCCGATCAGGCGGTCGACGCCGCCGAGGCGGGCGCGGCAATCCTGCATCTGCATGCCCGTGATCCGGAAAACGGGCGGCCGTCCTCGGATCCGGCGCATTACATGGCGTTTCTGCCGCAGATCAAGGCGCGGACGGATGCGATTGTGAACCTGACAACCGGGGGCAGTGCGGTCATGACGCTGGACCAGCGTCTGGCCGCGCCGCTGCAGGCCGAGCCCGAGATGTGTTCGCTCAACATGGGGACGATGAATTTTGCCCTCTATCCCATGGCGTCGCGCTATTCCGAGTGGAAGTTCGACTGGGAAAAGCCGTTCCTTGAAAATTCGGATGACCTTGTGTTCAAGAACACGCCGCGCGACATCGCGGGTGTGTTGCAGCGCATGGGCGTTGAACGCGGGGCGCGGTTCGAATTTGAATGTTACGACACCGGCCATCTGACCATGCTCAGGCATTTCGTGGACCGTGGTTTGGTGCAGGGGCCGATCTTTCTTCAATTCGTCTTCGGTGTGCTGGGCGGCATGGCGCCATCGGCGGAAAACCTGACCCATATGAAGCGATTGGCGGATCAGTATTTCGGGTCTGACTACCAATTCTCGGTGCTGGCCGCCGGTCGCCACCAGATGCCGCTTGCGCTGATGGCGGCGGGCATGGGCGGGCATGTGCGTGTCGGGCTGGAAGACAGCCTTTTCATCTCGCGCGGGGTGCTGGCGAAATCGAACGCGGAACAGGTGACGAAGATCCGCACTCTGGTCGAAGGTCTTGGACGCGAGATCGCCAGCCCGGCAGAGGTGCGGGACATGCTTGGCCTGAAGGGGGCGGATCATGTCCGGTTCTGACATGCCTATTCGCGCGGCAAGGCCGGATGACCTTGATGCGGTGATGGCTTCCTTGGAAAGCCTCGCGGGGGACCTGAACGACCCGTTCAATGCAAAGCCCGACATCGTCATGGCGGCGCTTTTCGGGCCGAATGCACATTCCGTCTGTCTTTTGGCCGGGCCGGAGGTGCGGCCGCACGGCGCGGTTCTGTTCAGCCCGTTTGTGTCAACCGTGGTGGGCCATGCCTGTATTTACGTGTCGGATTTGTGGGTTGCGGCGAAGGCGCGCGGTCAGTCTTTGGGCCGCCGGCTTCTGGCTGCTGCGGCAGCCGAAGGTGCCGAACGCTGGGATGCGCGGGCGCTGTACCTCAACGTGTATCGCGACAGCACGCAAGCCATGGATTTCTACCGCCATATCGGATTTCAGATCAGCCACACAGACCAACGCGCGGCCCTGAAAGGGGCGGCGTTCGACGCCCTGATGGCCGGAAAGGACCCGGCATGAAAGCCTTTCTCGACACCCGCCAAAGCGCGCATGATCCCAAGCATTTCATGGCCAACGGGACACGCCTGCCAAATCCCGAGGTGCCCGCCCGCGTGGATATCCTGAAGGCCGGCGCAGAGGCCGCCGGTTGTGTCTTTGCGACGCCGACGGATCACGGCATGGGGCCGGTTGCCGCGATCCACACCGCAGAATACCTCACCTTTCTGCGCACGATCTACCCGCGTTGGCAGCGGATCGCGGACGCGGGCGACGAAGTGATCCCGAATATCCATCCAGCGAGCCGCGATTGCGGGTATCCGCGGTCTGCCGTGGGGCAAGCCGGGTTTCATCAGGCGGATACGGCGTGTCCGATCTCGGGACAAACCTGGGAGGCCGCCTATTGGTCGGCCCAGACGGCGCTGAGTGCCGCCGACGATCTGATCGAGGGGGCGCGCGCAGCTTATGCATTGTGTCGTCCGCCGGGTCACCATGCCTTTGCCGATCTTGCGGGGGGCTTCTGTTTCCTGAACAATTCCGCCATCGCAGCCGAGTATCTGCGCACCAAGGGGCTGCGACCGGCTGTGCTGGATGTGGACGTGCATCATGGCAACGGCACGCAGGGCGTGTTTTATGCGCGGGGCGATGTTCTGACCGTGTCCATTCATGCCGATCCGGTGCGGTTCTACCCGTTTTTCTGGGGTCACGCGCAGGAACGGGGTGAAGGGCCGGGAATGGGGGCCAACCTCAACCTGCCGCTTGCGCGTGGGACAGACGATACCGGTTTCCAAAAGGCGCTTGAGACCGCACTGGACCGTATCGACGCGTTTGGCACGGATGTGATCGTTGTCGCACTGGGCCTTGATGCGCATGAAGACGACCCGTTCCAGGGGCTTGCCGTCACAACGCCCGGTTTCCGCGCGATTGCCGCCGCCATCGCGGCCACCGGGCTGCCGCTGTTGCTGGTGCAAGAGGGAGGGTATGTCTCGGATGCCCTTGGTGGAAACCTGACCAGTTTTCTGACTGGCATTACGGAGGGCACATGATGGAGATCGGTTTCCGGACGATCTATCTGAAGAAACGCTTTCCCCTGCGCATCAGCCGGGGGGAAATCACGGGCGGAGAGAACCTGTTTGTCTCTGTCAGCGATGGCACGCATACGGGCTGGGGCGAGATGGCGCCGGGGCCCAGCGAAGGTGCCGACACGGCAGCCGAAGGGCAAGAGATGCTTGAGGCGTTTTGCCGTGACGGTCTGAACGGGGCGATCCATGACATCTGGGATGCCGCCACGGCGGCGCATGTCGCGCCCTGCGCGCTGGCCGCGCTGGATATGGCGCTTTGGGATCTGACCGCGAAACAGGCGGGGCTGCCGCTATACCGGATGCTGGGGCTTGCCCGCCGCGCGGTTGTCAGTTCGGTGACCGTGGGGATCAATCCGCCCGAGGTGGTGCGTGATCGCGTGCCCCTTTTGTTGGCGCAGGGTGCCCGCGCGTTGAAGATCAAGCTGGGCACGCCGGACGGGATCGAGGCCGACAAGGCCATGTTCGCTGCCGTGCTGGAGGCTGCGCAAGGCAGCGGTGCGGTGTTGCGGGTGGATGCCAATGGCGGATGGTCGTTGGAGGATGCCCGCCACATGATGGCGTGGCTTGCCGAACGCGATGTGGAATACATCGAGCAGCCTTTGGTCAAGGGGGCCGAGGACCAGCTGCCGGACCTGTTCAGGGACCGTGCCTTGCCAATCTTCGTCGATGAATCCTGTCGCATGTCCACCGACATTCCCGCATTCGCCCATTGTGTCGATGGCGTGAACCTCAAGCTGATGAAATGCGGCGGCATTACCGAAGCGCTGCGCATCGTTGCGACGGCGCGGGCGCATGGGCTGAAGACCATGATCGGGTGTATGGGCGAAAGCGCGATTTCCATCGCCGCCGGGGCGTCGCTGGGCGCGCTGTTCGACTATATCGACCTGGATTCCCACCTCAATCTCGACCCCGATCCGGCCACGGGTGCGCCATTTGTCGATGGTGTGACATTGCCCGCCGACCGGCCCGGCCATGGAGGCACCTTCGATGCTTGAGCCATCTCAACCAATTGCGATTTTTGCAGAGGCCACGATGGGGCTGCTCAACGCCAAGATGGCGGAAGGCATCCTGCGCTACGGCAGAAACCCGATCGTGGCCGTCATTGACAGCACGAAGGCGGGTCGGACTGTTCGCGAGGTGTCCACTGTCGACAGCGACGTGCCGATCGTGGCGTCGCTGGAGGATGCCATCGCGCGCGGGGCAAGCGTTCTTGTTCTGGGAACCGCACCGTCCGGTGGGCGTGTGCCGCCCGAATGGATGGAGATGCTGGAGGCCGCCATCGCGGCGGGGCTGTCCATTGTCAACGGCATGCATGACGAACTGCAACCACGGATGGGGTCGAACCTGGCTGACGGGCAGTGGATCTGGGACATCCGCACCCCGCAGGGCGATTTGCCGCCCATTGCCATGGCCCGCGCGGCCAAACTGAACAACACACGTGTGCTTATGGTCGGGACGGATATGGCGGTGGGCAAGATGACCGCCGGTCTGGAAGTGCAACGCTCCCTGGTGGCGATGGGCGAGGATTCCGTTTTTCTGGCAACGGGGCAGACCGGGATTGCGATCACCGGCATGGGTATCCCGCTGGACGCCTATCGCGTCGACCATGCGGCCGGGGCGGTGGAGCGTATGGTGCTGGGGGCGGCAGACCACGATTACGCGATCATCGAAGGGCAGGGGTCGCTTTTGCATCCGGGCAGCACGGCAACGCTGCCGTTGATGCGCGGCAGTGCCTGTTCGACCATGATCCTGTGTCACCGGGCCGGGATGAAGATCCTCGATACGCTGGATGAGGTGCGTGTTCCTCCGCTGGCGGAAGTGATCGCCCTGAACGAGGCTGTGGCCTGTGCGGCCGGGGCGCTGACGCCTGCGAAAGTCGTGGCGGTTTCGCTGAATACGAGCCACCTGTCCGCGTCCGAAGCGCATGCCGCCGTTGAGGAAACGGCCAAGGAAACGGGATTGCCCGTGGCCGATCCGGTGCGCATGGGGGCCGGTATCCTGGCCGAAGCCATTGTCAGGTCACGCCAGTGACCTGACGTTTGCTGGCCCTGTCAGGTGATTGCCAGCAAGGCGTGCGGCTTGGCTATTGGGTCCAGGCTTTGACGGCAGAGCGTTGTTCCCCGAGACCGGCAATGCCAAGCGATACGACCTCACCGCCCTTCAGGTATCGTTGCGGGGTATGTCCCATGCCGACGCCGGGCGGGGTGCCGGTGGAAATCACGTCGCCCGGTTGCAGGCTCATGAAGCGGCTGCAATATGAAATCAGATGCGGGATCTTGAAGATCAACGTCGCAGTGGAGCCTGATTGCATCCGCTCGCCATCGACATCGAGCCACATGTCAAGGTTATCGACATCGGCAATCTCGTCCGGGGTGACCAGCCACGGGCCTGTGGGGCCAAAGGTGTCGCAGCCCTTGCCCTTGTCCCAGGTACCTGCCCGATCCAGTTGGAATTCGCGTTCGGACACATCGTTGACGACGCAGTAACCGGCGACGTGATCCATGGCATCGGCCTCGTCGATATAGACCCCGGGTTCGCCGATCACGACGCCCAGTTCCACTTCCCAATCTGTCTTTTGCGATGCGCGCGGGATCTGGATTGCATCGTTGGGGCCGCAAATGGCCGATGTCCACTTGTTGAAAATGATCGGTTCCGCCGGGATCGGCATGTTCGCCTCTTCTGCGTGGTCGGCATAGTTCAGGCCGATGCAGATGAATTTGCCGATCCCGCCGACGCATGGCCCAAGGCGCAGGTCTTGTTGTGCGACGCCCTCGACAAGGGGCAGGGTGGCGACGTCCAAATCCTGCAACGCTTTCAGCCCGGCGGGGCGCAGGGTTTCGCCACCGATATCGGCAACGATGCCAGACAGATCGCGGACACGGCCGTCCGCATCGAGTATCCCGGGTTTTTCGGCTCCGGGGGCGCCATAGCGTACAAGTTTCATGAAATGTCCGTTTCTTGCAGAGTTTCAAGAGTATGCGGAAGCGACGTCACAGCGTCTTGCCTTCCGCCGCCCAAATTGCCCCGCGGCGCATGATTTCCGTCACCTGCGGAAGCTTGAGATCATCCAGTTCGTGCCCGATCGAGCAATAGAACACGCGGCCCTTGTCCCACCGGCGTTTCCAGACGACGGGGATCACCGTGCCTTCGATCCACCACAGGTGATCGCCAGAGAAGGTGGTCGTTGCCAGCACATCGTTCGATGGATCGACAAGCATGTAATATTGTTCGGATTTCAGACGAAAGCTCTTGATGCCAGACACGATCGGGTCGTCCGGTTTGCAGATCGTCACATCGTAGTCGATATAGTCTTCGGCAGGTTGCAGATTGTCCGGCCATCCCGGGGGATGGGCGACGAACTGTCCGCCGATCAGGAAATGATAGGTGGGGCGGTCGCGGAATGCGTCGCCCATATGCCCGTGCCATCCGGCGATGCCGCACCCGTTGGCCACCAGTTGCAAAAGCCCGTCTTCCTGCGGTTTGGTCATGTTGCCGAACTCTTCGCGATGTCCGGACCGGGCCGAGGACCAGATCGGTGTGATCAGGTCCAGATCGGACAGGTCCTGGGGCCGCTCCAGCGGTTCCAGCGTGTCGTAGACATCGACGGCAAACCCGTTCGCTTCGAGCAAATCCTGATACCATTTGGCGAAATCGGTTGGCGCATGGCCCTGCCAGCCGCCGACGAAAAGGGCTGCTTTCACGGGGTTTCCTTTCTTGCGTAGTCCAGCATGGCTGCCATGTCCCGGTGTCCGTACCCGGCGGATTCGGCTGATTGCAGCGCCTCCAGCGTAACCTTGCCCTGTCGCATCGCGGTGCCCAGCGATGCGGCCAGCCGTTCTGTCACTTCCATGTCCTTGCGGGCAAGTGAGACCGTGAAGGTCACGTCATGCGCGGCTTCGTCCAGATAGAGCGGGCGTCGATATGCCAGCATCGGCGCGCCTGCCGCGCTGGATTGAATGACGTCAAAGGCGGTTTCGGTGTTGATGCCAGCCGCTTCGGCAAGTGTCATGGCTTCGGCCAGGGTCTGGTTCAGTCCGTGGATCAGTGAATTGACCGCCAGCTTCATTACGGTGCCCGACCCGGCCTTGCCCAGGTACATCGTTTGACGGCCCATGGCCTGAAAAAGCGGTGCGACAGGTGCGGCATCCGTTTCGGTGCAGCCTGCCATGATCAAAAGCTGCGCCCCTGCGGCGGCTTGCGTGGCACCAGAGACCGGCGCGTCGATCAGCGTGGCCCCGTCGGGCAGAGCACGGGACAGCGCCGCAATGTGATCCGGGCTCATCGTGCCCATTTCGATGAAGTGGCGTGGTCCTCTTGCTGCAAACAGTCCGTCCGGGCCCAGATGCACGGCCTCGGATGCGGCATCGTCGGCCAGCATGGTGATTACGGCTTCGGCCCCTTCGGCAAGGGCGCGCGGCGTTTCGGCAATGCTGCACGGGCATGCGTCGGCCAGTGCCTTGGCAACCTCGTGCGTTCGGTTCCAGACGGTGACGTCATGCCCGGCGCGCACCAGATTGCGCACCATGTGCTGGCCCATGCGTCCAAGACCGGCAAAGCCCACGCGCATCATGCAGCCCGATCACCACCGATGCCTGAAATCGCCTGGATCAGGTTGTCTTCGGTCACTTCTTCCGACGTGAATGTCCGCATGATCTTGCCCGAATACATGGCGATGATCCGGTCTGAGACGTGCAGAACTTCGGGCATTTCCGAACTGATCACCATGACGGCGTAACCTTGGGCCGCCAGTTCGCGCAGAAGCTTGTGGATTTCCGATTTGCTGCCCACGTCGATCCCGCGTGTGGGTTCGTCGACGATAAGGACGTTGGGGTGCATCGACAGCCATTTGCCGATGACGATCTTTTGCTGGTTGCCGC
>CAYZAD010000019.1:0-24830 GCA_964476315.1 uncultured Rhodobacterales bacterium | reverse complement strand
TCACCCATGATCTTGGGATCGTGCGCAAGATCGCGGATCGGGTCTGCGTGATGAAAGGCGGGGAAATCGTTGAGACCGGCCCCACGAAAGAGATTTTCACCAATCCGCAGCACCCCTACACACAGATGCTTTTGAGCGCTGAATCGACGGGCGCGCCGGAACCGGTGAAAGCCGATGCAGAAGAAATCGCCCGGACGGATAACCTCAAAATCTGGTTTCCCATCCAACGCGGGTTTCTCAAACGCACGGTTGGATATGTGAAGGCGGTCAATGATGCCTCGATTGCGGTGCGTGCCGGTGAAACCGTGGGCATTGTCGGGGAATCGGGGTCTGGCAAGACCACGCTCGCGCTGGCGATCATGCGGTTGATCCAATCCGAAGGCGGTATCACGTTTCGTGGCCAGAACGTGCGGGATTGGTCGACCAAGGAACTGCGCCGTTTGCGCACCGACATGCAGATCGTGTTTCAGGACCCTTACGGATCGTTGAGCCCCCGGATGACCTGCGAACAGATCATTGCCGAAGGATTGGGTGTGCATGGGTCGCCTGACGGGCGCTCGCATCGCGAATTGGTCACAGAGGTGATGATGGAGGTCGGACTGGACCCGGCAACCATGCATCGCTATCCGCATGAATTTTCGGGAGGGCAGCGGCAGCGCATCGCCATTGCACGCGCCATGGTGCTGCGGCCCAAGCTCGTGGTTCTGGACGAACCGACCTCGGCTCTGGATATGACGGTTCAGGTGCAGATCGTGAACCTGTTGCGCGCGCTGCAGCGCAAGTACGATCTGGCCTACCTGTTCATCAGCCATGACCTCAAGGTCGTGCGGGCCATGTCGCACAAGGTCATCGTCATGCGGACTGGCGATGTGGTTGAGTACGGATCGGCGGAGGAGGTCTTTACCAACCCGCAAACCGATTACACCAAAACGCTCATGGCTGCCGCTTTTGATCTGGCGGGATAGTCGGACGCGCGCGGTGATCCAAGATGTCGACCGACCGGCGCGTCCCTGCATTGGCACGCCGGTCGTCGATGAGGGAAAAGCCTGACCTAGATCGCGCTGCTGTGACCTGCCGATGACAGTTCGTAGGCGTCAAAGCTTTGCGCAATCATGCGTGTCAGAGGCCGGGCCTCGGGAGGCACAAACAAACCGTTTTGATCCACAGTGAGCAAGTTCTCGAACTGGGCGTTGGCCTGCTCGAGCATCGCCATGATTTCGGGACGCGTTGTTTCATGGTCACGGACAAGTTCATCCACGCGGACGTGGAAATCGCACATTAGCATTTCGATCATGCGCGACCGCAACTTGTCTTCGGCCGAAAAGGCATGCCCGCGCACCGTGGAAAACTGCCCATCCCGAATGGCTTTGGTATACGCACCGGTTGCCGGAGCGTTTTGTGCAAACCCTTGCGGAAACCTGGAAATGGATGACGCCCCCAGACCGATCAGCACGTCGGCCGGATCATCTGTATAGCCCTGAAAATTCCGACGCAGCGTCCCGTTGCGGGCCGCGATCGAAAGGCCGTCTTCCTTGGTGGCGAAGTGATCGATGCCGATTTCTTCGTAGCCGTCCCATACAAACAGCTTGCGGGCCGCTTCGAACAGACCCAACCGCTCATCCGGACGCGGCAATGCATCCGACGGGATCATCTGCTGGCGTTTCGCCATCCACGGCACATGCGCGTATCCATAAAGCGCGACGCGATCAGGAGACAGCGACAGCAATTTCTGAACAGATTCGACAATGCGCGCCCGCGACTGTCCCGGCAGACCATAAAGTATGTCGGCATTCAGGCTTTGGATGCCGCGTTCGCGAATCAGATCAATCGCATGCTTGGTGGTTTCGAAGCTTTGTTCGCGGCCAATCGTCTTCTGGATTTCGGGATCGAAGTCCTGAACCCCGATCGACGCGCGATTCATCCCGCTTTCAAAAAGCGCATCAAGCCGCGCGGCGTCTATCTCGTTCGGGTCGATTTCGACCGAAAACTCGTATCCGTCGGCAAAACCGGCAACATCCTGCACCGCATCCATCAGGTCGCGCATGTTGTCGGGTTGCAAAAGCGTTGGCGTGCCGCCGCCCCAATGCAAGCGGGACAGGCGCACACCCTTAGGAAGGGCCTTTTTCAGAAGCGCCAGTTCGTCTTTCAACGTCTCGACATAAGCCGCAATGGGTTCACCCGTGGCCGTGCCTTGTGTTCTGCAGGCGCAGAACCAGCACAGACGGCGACAAAACGGCACATGCAGATAAAGCGATATTTCGGCATTTTCGGGAATTTCCCCGATCCAATGCGCAAAATCCTTAGGTTCCACGTCGTTTTTGAAATGCGGGGATGTCGGGTAGCTCGTGTAACGAGGCACCTTCGCGTCGAATAGTCCCAAACGGGAAAGTTGTGTTCTCGTCACCATGTGCATACCATTAAGCACGTTGTTGGGGAGCAACATTGATACAGATCAAGATCAGGACCCATGTTGAATCAATCCAGCCTGAACGTCGCGCAAGAATGCATTGATTGTCCTATTCGCCATCGTGCGGTCTGTGCACGGTGCGAGAGCGATGAATTGGCACGTCTGGAAGACATCAAGTACTACCGCCGATTCGAAGCCGGCCAGACGGTGATCTGGTCAGGTGACCGCATGGATTTCGTTGGCTCCGTCGTGTCGGGGATCGCCACGTTGACCCAGACGATGGAAGACGGTCGTACGCAGATGGTAGGGCTGCTGCTGCCCAGCGACTTTGTCGGCCGTCCCGGACGCAGTGCCGCCGCCTATGACGTCGTGGCAACCACAGACATGGTCATGTGCTGTTTCCGCAAGGCCCCGTTCGAGGACCTGATGGAGCGGACCCCGCATATCGCGCAACGTCTGCTTCAGATGACGCTGGACGAACTTGACGCCGCACGTGAATGGATGCTGGTGCTTGGGCGCAAGACTGCGCGTGAAAAGATCGCATCGCTCTTGTCGATCGTGGCCCGCCGCGACGCCTCGCTCAACATGAGCGGTTTGTCCGGCTCTGTCACATTTGATCTGCCTCTGACCCGTGAAGCGATGGCGGACTATCTTGGTTTGACGCTTGAAACGGTGTCCCGCCAGGTGTCTGCCCTGCGCAAGGATGGCGTGATCCAACTGGAAGGCAAGCGCAACATCACCGTACCTGACATGAGCGTCCTGCTGGAAGAGGCCGGTGACGACACGGATGGTGGCCTGCTGGTCTAGACTATTGGTTCAAGGCCGCGACATAGCCAATACCGGCAGCCAGGATCAGGCCCAGCACTACGGCAAATGCGATCTTCCAACCTGACCACGGGCGTTCGCCCTGAACGGCGCCCGTGCGGCCGTTGACCACGAACCGGTAGCTTTTGCCCCGGTACTTGTACGCCGCCAGCCAGACAGGCAGCAGGATGTGCTTGAACGTCACATCTGACACCTGCGTCTGGATGTGATGAATCCGTTGCCGGTCACCGCCGATATCGAACTTGACGTCGCGGGTGATGATACGATCCATGAAGGCCCGCGCTTCGGCGTACCCGTCCTTGAGGTCAACCGTGTAGGCTTCGGCCCGGAAACCCGCAAGAAATTCAGGGTGATAGGGTTCCATCGCCGACAGGTCCCAAGGGCCTAACCGATCCGTGAAGCTCTTCGGCAAAGACCGCGACGCGAGAACCAGCACATCGTCAAAGAAACGGGCCACCCGCCCCGAGGCCGGCTGCCAGCGCACCTTTGCAACCCGCACCATTTCGGTCTTGCCGTTGCGCCTGACCCGGCGGGTTTCGTAGTACACCGTTCCACGCTCGCCGCGGTAGCCGGATTTGGTGTCGGCGTCGAATGTCCAGTAGGGCACGTAGACGCCCGTCATCCTGCGCCCCTTGCGCGCGTAATCCTTGAGCCCGTTAGGCGCAAACCAGAGCCCGCCGAGCCAGTCCTTCATCGCGTCGCGCGCCTGTTCCTCATTCAGGGCAAACGGCAACAGCCCCTTGGGTTTGATGTGGCGGTTGCGCCCTGTATCGGCGACAACAGGCGTCGCGCAGAATGGGCATTCGGCCGCATGCACACCCGGATCGAACTCGACCAGGGCCGCGCAGTTCGGGCAGTGCGAAACACGGACGTCCTCCATCTCCTGCATCGGGAGGCGGTCCGCAATCGCCGTATCGAAATCCAGTTCGCGGATGGGGGCCTTGCTCCAGGGGCCGAGCCCCTCGATGTCGCTGGTGTTGCCGCAATGATCGCATCGCAGTTGGCCACTTGCAGGATCAAACCGGAAATCGGCTCCGCAATGATCGCAGGGGAAACGGTGCTCTTCCAGCGGTGCCGCAAGCGCGTCCTCAGACAATGGCCCTGCCCCCTGCTTCTTCTTTTCTCAAATATGCAATCGGCCCGGCAGACCTCTCAGGCGCCCGGTGGGGGTGGAGGCAAGACGGTGAACAACTGGGCCAGTTCAGTCACATCCTCGGCCTTCATCCACCCGTCCTGACCGGGTGTCCAGACATAGCTGTCGCGGGTCAACTCCCCCGCGCTTGCCATCCGCCCCAGTGCGGCTTTGGAAAACGGACCCTTTGTTTCGCCATTCTCGGCCACATGCCAGACATGTTCGATAGGCGGCGGGGGTGGCGGAACCTGGCGCGACACCGGGGCCGCCGGTTGCAGGTGCCGGGCTTGCCCCCACGGCCCGCCCTGTGCCGCGACATGGCCCATTTGCATCCCGAGCCCCGCACCAAGCCCTGTCTGGATCGCGGCCGCGCCTGCACCGTCCTTGCCCAGGGCTTCGGCGGCCTGGAATTGCATGTATTCGTTCAGATTTCCGATCACGCCCATGGAAGAACGCTTATCAAGTACGGCTTCGACGGCGGGCGGAAGGGAGATGTTTTCGATGTATAATTCGGGCAGTTCCAAACCGTATTCCGCAAGGGTGGGCGCAATCTCTTTCGCCAGGAGTTGCCCCAGTTCGCGCGTGTTCGCCGCCATATCGAGCACCGGAATACCGGCGCGCGCGATGGTGCGCGAAAACTCTTGCACGATGACGTTGCGGATTTGGTAGCTGATCTCGTCCATGGTGAATTCACCATCGGTGCCGACAATCTCGACCAGGAACTTGGCGGGATCGGTCACGCGCACGGAATACGTGCCGAATGCACGCAGTCTGACGGGGCCAAATTCCGGATCACGGCAGATGACCGGGTTTTTCGTGCCCCATTTGAGGTCCTGGAACCGGGTTGTGTTGACGTAATAGATCTCGGACTTGAAGGGAGAGCGGAACCCGTGATCCCAGTGTTGCAGCGTGGTCATGATCGGCATGTTGTTGGTTTCAAGCATGTAAAGGCCGGGCGTGAACACATCCGCCAGTTGGCCTTCATGTACGAATACCGCCGCCTGCCCCTCGCGTACGGTCAGCTTGGCCCCATACTTGATCTCATGCCCCTCGCGTTCGAACCGCCAGACCATGGTGTCGCGGGTGTTATCGGTCCAGTGGATGACGTCGATGAACTGTCCGCTGAGGAAGTCGAAAATGGGCATGAAAAGTCTCCGTTAAGTCAGCTTGGCCCACTGCCTGTCAATTCGGCGGCGAGCGTTCGCACGATCGGGCGCGCCTCATCCGCCGACATGCCGGGTCTGAGGCGCGGGTTGTACAGGATACGCAGCAACAATTCGTCATGCGTCGTCAGAAAGGCGAATTCTTCGTCATCGTTGAAAATGGACGGCCGTGCGTTCTGATCGTCATTGGCAAGACCCAGACCCTGCGTCAGTTCTTCGTGATAACAGGCGCGACGTGTCAGATCCGGGTGTTCACTGCGGACGAGCGCAATGGCCTGTCGGTAAGCGCTGTCCGCATCCGGCGAGGAAAACGCCACGACAAGACAGTGAATGGCACGGGGCAGATTGAGAAAGACCGCGCGGCTCGATGGTTCCATCCGCGGCGCAATGCGATCCAGCGTGTCGCTGAGCTGGTCCCTGTCGTCCGCGCCCATGACCAGAACATGGAAATTCGGTTGCGACGTCACGAATGAAATCGGGTGACCCGAAATGCGCCGCAAACGCTGGGTGAACGCGGCCACCGTCTCGCGGTCTTCGGTTTGGATCTCTTCGGGTACGCTGTCCCCGAATGTGACACCGATTCGAACCGGGATGATCCATTTCTTGATCTCGCCCAAAGCCCCGTTGGACGGTCGCAAGCCACCGCCGCGGGTATATTCCTCGCCCAGGGCAATCTGTTCAAAGTTGCGCGCCAGCATCACATCGGTGAAAGGCGTATCGACACCACCACCGTCAACGCGCAGCAGGCCCCGGACCAACAGCCCTTCTTGAACGCGCGCATAATAGCGCTGAAGTTCAAGGCTTTCCGCAGAGGGCCCACTTGTCGATTCCTCGGCTGTGATCGCAGGGCGGTCGGGGCGCGCCTGCGGTTTGGTATCGGGCGGTGCCGGTCCAAACGGGTCACAAGCCGAAAGGGCCGCAAGGGCGGCGCAGGACCAAGCAATCTGACACCAGCGCCGCCTCATGGATTACTCGTCCGGCATGGAAGCAGCGGTGGTGTCGCCCACACCATCGCGACGCGCCTTTGCAGAGGCCAACGTGTCGCGCAATTCCTGTTCCATCTTCTTGAGTTCTTCTTCGGCGGCGGCGCGTCTTGCCTTGCCTTCGTCGGCAATCTGCAGGCTTTCCTGGATGGTGCCAATCAGATCGGCATTGGCCTTCTTGACCGCTTCGATATCAAACACGCCGCGTTCCATTTCCTCGCGGATCAGCTTGTTGCTGTCCCGCAGGTTCTTCGCGTTGGATGTGAGCAATTCATTGGTCAGATCATTCGCGTCGCGTACCGCGGCCGCCGCTTCGGCAGAGCGCTGGATCGTCACCGCCTGCGCCAGTTGCGTTTCCCACAGGGGTACCGTGTTCACGAGGGTTGAATTGATTTTCGTGACCAGCGACTTGTCGTTTTCCTGAACCAGACGGATCGAGGGCAGCGACTGCATGGTCACCTGCCGCGTCAGCTTGAGATCATGCACCCGGCGTTCCAGATCGTCCCGCGCGGCGCGCAGATCGCGCAGCTCTTGTGCAACCATCACCTGATCGTTCTCGGCAGCGGCCTGAACCTCGGCTTCTTTCGCCGGGATGACGTTTTCATCGAGCTCTTTCAGCTTTTCCTCGCCTGCGGCGATGTACAGTGCCAGTTCATCGTAGAATTGCAGTGTCTTGTCGTAGAGCAGGTCGAGGGACTTGATGTCCTTCAACAACGTGTGTTCGTGTTTCAGCAGATCATCCGTGATCTTGTCGATCTGGCCCTGGACCTTTTCGAACTGTGCCGTGAATTTCGCAAAAGGTGCCGCCCGGCCCAACAGCTTTTCCCACCAAGACCGTTCGCGACGGACGTCCAGTTCCGAAACGGAAAACCCGCGGATGGTGCTGACAATCCCGCGAAGGCTGTCACCGGCTGGTCCCACATCCTTGTTGCGGACATCCGCCAGCATGGCCTGAGAAATTTCCTGCAACTCGGCCTGGGCGTTCGACCCGAAGGATACGATGGATTGCGTGTCCGCCATGTCGATTTCGGCCATTCGAGACCTGATTTCTTCGCCAACGGCGGGGGGGGCTTCGGCAAGCGGAACAACCGCATTCGCATCCGTGGGTTCGGGAAGAATGACGGCGTTCACTTCCTCGACCAACGCGAGTGCATCCTGTGCTTTGGCTCGAACGGATTCAGACATGGGTGTCCCTCTCAAACTCGTTTCAATTTGTTTCAGTATCACGCTCTATGCGCACGCCTTCACGCTGCAACCGATCGCGAAGCACCTCGATTTCGACAGTCAGATCAGAGCGGTCATCCAAAAGCATCTTCCGCGTGCGCGCTGCAAAGTTCTGCTCCAGATCGTCCAGCAGGGCTTCGTAATCGGCGCGGGCGTGCGGATCACCGGTGCGGGCGTAAACGTCCGCAAACTTCACCGTCGCGTCACGCGCGCCCATCAGATAAACGCCAAGGTATTTCCGCGCACCGGTCAGATCGCGCGGGTCCTCTTCGACCGTACGGAACAAGTCACGCGCCGTTGTTTCGAACCGTTCCACGCGGGCGATGATCCTGCGCTCACCTGAACGCTTCACGGCGTCCTTCATGGCGGTCAAATGCCGCTCGGCCTCGTCCACGGCCCGCGCGACGCGATCCTGCTGGAAGGTGTCGATGCCTTCCATACCTTTATCCCGCATGGGATCGACACCAAATGCCCCAATGTGCAAGCCCGCTGCAGCGACCCCAAAAATGGCAGGCGCGATGACACCCGGTTCCGTGGCATAGGCTGCAATGGCTGCCCCGAGGCCCGTGAACACAGCCGCGGCAGTCTTGCGGGGAAAGGCCGGACGACGCGCGACCTTGCGGGCATCATAGGCTGCTTCGGCTTTCAGACCGCTGCGCAGCAACCACGCGCCCAAAAGCAGGGCGCCAGCCCCCACAAGCCCGATGGCCATGCCGATGGCGCCTTCGTTGAGCGACAGGAAAGCCAGAAGCACGGGCGGAACGAACAGGACATTCGAACGCGCGCCGACGGGATCGACCGTCGCGCCTTTGAAACCTCGTGATGCTGTGGTGGATGTCTTGTCCGACGGTCCGTTCGGGCTGAACTTGCCGCCGTAGCGCTCTGCCATAATCTAGAGGCCCCCGAGCCAGCCGGTGGTCACGCCAAACAAGAGGACGATAAGCAATCCATAGCTCAAGCGTCGCAGGCCAGCACCGGACATGATCACCTCTCAAGCAAGTTCCATAGAAACTTAGGCGATCCGAGTCGGGCTTTCTAGGGGGAAGTCGGCGGTGATCCGCTCATGATTTGCGACGGCGCTGCATCCTCTCGAAAAGCAGCTCGGCATGCAGTTCGAAATTGTCCCGGCCCTCTGCAATGCCGCTCTTGCGCGCGCGCGCCTCGAACGCATCGGCCAGCGTCTGCATCTTCGTATGGTACTTGCGCCGCTGAAAAGCCGACACGCCATTCGGGGCGGCCTGTATCAAGGCGTCGGTTTCGGCCTCCATCTTGTCCAGCATCTTGGACAAGGGCAAAGCCAGCTTTTGCAGCATCGGGGTTTCGAAATCGACCGTCCCGACAAGCCCCATGACCGTGTGCACAATCTTGCGCGTGCGTTCCGTCAGATCATCATCGTGCAGCGCAGCAAGGGACAGCAGAATATCTTCGAACCGGTCATCGAACGCGTCGTAGAGGCGCTGGCTTTTCAACCGACAGCGAACGGCGGGATTGTCCATACCCTTGTCACGCATCGGATCGAGGCCAAAAGACACCAGGCAAAGGACAAAGGTTGCACAGCCGATCAGAAAGGGCACTGACGGCATGCCGATCTTGGCAGTCGCCAGGAGCCCCACGACAAGCGCCAGGATGGAACTGCCGAGCAGTTTCAGCGGGATCGGCGGTCTGTATGCCACTTCCGCCTGATCGTAGGCCAGATGTCTGCGTTGCCCGATGGACAGGCACAGCATCCCGATGGCAAAAAGCCCAATGATCAGGACCGCCGATGCAAACCCGGCCACCGTCCCATCGAGCAGCCAGAGAATCAGCGGACCCGTCGCAAGCACCATGAAGCCGACAGGCACATTGGCCACCGGAACCGCCTTGCCCAGAGCCGCGCTGTTGTTCACGTCAACAAAGCCATTCGGATCCGTCGTCATCACAGCAGTCCCAAACCGAAGATTGTCATCCAGAGAACAGAGAACGCCACGAAGGACGCCATGCCGCCATGCACCCGCATGCGCTGCAATGCGCCCCGCATGACCTTTGCGGTGTCATCTGCGACCGTGCCGAGGTTGGACAGGACCAACAGGACAGAGATCATCAGAATCAAAGAAGTGAAGAACGTTATGACCATGCGGCCAAGGTCACCGGGAATCCGGGCGGAAAATGGGCACTAAATGGGAAAGATCAGGGAGAGTTGCGGCGCCCGGGCGGCCGCGCCTTCCGACGGACCGACTTGCGTTTCGAACCGTCCGCTTTGCCCGGTGGGCTGTCCGCTTGTGCATCAAGACCCAATTGGTCGCGCACCACTTTGCGCCGCAGTTCCTCGACCGCACCCGGTTTGAGCTGCCCCAGTTGAAACGGGCCATAAGACACGCGGATCAGGCGATTGACCGTCAAACCGATCTCTGCCACCGCGCGCCGGATTTCGCGGTTCTTGCCTTCGCGCAGGCCGATGGTGAGCCACGCATTTGCCCCCTGCTGGCGATCCAGGCTGACGACCATGGGTTGAAACCTGTCGCCGTCGATAACGAGCCCTTCCCGCAGTGGGTTCAGCATCTCGTCCGTCGGGCGGCCTTTGACACGCACGCGATATTTGCGCAGCCAGCCTGTCGATGGCAATTCCAGCTTGCGCTTGACGCCGCCATCATTGGTCAAGAGCAACAACCCTTCAGAGTTCAGATCAAGACGCCCGATACTCATCACGCGCGGCATGTCGGCTGGCAAGTCGTCAAAGATCGTTGGCCGCCCCTGTTCGTCCCTGGTGGTCGTCACCAGACCGGCCGGTTTGTGATACAGCCAGATGCGCGGTGCATCGGGGATTCCGATGGGTTTTCCGTCGACCGTGATCTTGTCGCCGGCTGTCACATTGAGCGCCGGGCTGTCGATCTTGCGGCCATTCACCGATACGCGCCCATCCGCAATCATGCGCTCGGCATCGCGGCGGCTGGCGAGGCCTGCGCGTGCGATCACCTTGGCGATGCGGTCTCCGGGTGGCGTGTCTTGCGTCATGCCTCGCGGCTTAGTGGAATTCTGTGGCTTGGGAAAGGTTGCTTTGCGGTTTAAGACGGGGCGATGACGTTTACTTCGCATATGGCCGCCGCCCTTGAACAGGCCCGCGCGGCGGCGGCCCGGGGCGAGGTTCCGGTGGGCGCGGTCATCGTGGCCCCCGATGGCGGCATCGTGGCGGCCGAAGGCAATCGAACGCGCGCGTTGAACGATCCCACGGCGCATGCCGAAATCCTGGCCATTCGCGCGGCATGCGCGGCCTTGAAAACGGAACGGCTGGTCAATCACGACCTTTATGTCACGCTCGAGCCGTGCCCGATGTGCGCAGGCGCAATCGCGAACGCGCGGATCCGGCGGCTTTACTATGGTGCGGATGACCCGAAATCAGGCGGGGTTGCACATGGCGCGCGGGTTTTTTCGCATCCGCAATGCCACCATGTCCCCGAGGTTTATGACGGCGTCGCAGCCACGGAAGCCGAAGCCCTGTTGACCACGTTCTTCGTTGCAAAACGAAGCTGACAGCCATGACCCGCGTTCTGCTTTTCAACAAACCCTATGACGTGCTGTCGCAATTCACCGACAAGGGCACAGACGGCACGCCAAGGCGCACCCTGTCGGCCTTTATCGATGTGCCGGGCGTTTACCCGGCGGGACGATTGGACCGCGACAGCGAAGGGCTTCTGGTGCTGACAGACAATGGCAAGCTGCAGGCAAAGATCAGCAATCCGAAATTCCGGTCGCCCAAAACCTACCTCGCCCAGGTGGAAGGGACACCGACCGACACGCAACTGGACGCATTGCGTACCGGGGTTGTGTTAAAGGACGGCCCGACGCGCCCCGCCCACGTGGAGCGGATTGCACCGCCCGACCTGTGGCCCAGAAACCCGCCCGTGCGATATCGCAAGACCGTGCCGGACACATGGCTGCGTCTGACGATCACCGAAGGCCGCAACCGGCAGGTGCGCCGGATGACCGCCCATGTCGGCCTGCCCTGCCTGCGACTGGTGCGATGGTCTGTGGGTGAGTGGACCTTGGATGGCATCGCGCCGGGTGAATGGCGCGATGCCTAGCTTCTTCTCTTCAGAAATACTCAACCGCGGCCTTGCGACAAACGCGGTGCCGGGATGTCAGACCCACTTCGCCAAGGGTGGCAGGCTCATCAGAACTGCATTGGCATCGTGGCCCGTCTCCAAACCGAACTTGGTGCCCCGGTCATAAACCAGGTTGTATTCGGCATAGAGCCCGCGATGCACAAGCTGCGCGTCCTTGTCGGCATCCGACCAATCCTGCACGCGACGCTTTTCCACCAATGGCACAAAGGCGGGCAGAAAGGCGCGCCCGATGTCCTGTGTCAGGGCAAAATCCGTTTCCCAGTCGCCGGTGTTGTGGTCGTCCATGAAAATACCGCCGACGCCCCGCGCCCGGCCGCGATGGGGCACGTAGAAATACTCATCCGCCCATTCCTTGAGACGCGGGTAATGTGCCTCTCCATGCGGGTCGAGATGCTGTTTCTGGGTGTCGTGGAAATGCTGTGTGTCCTCGGCATATTCGATGCAGGGGTTGAGGTCGGACCCGCCGCCGAACCACCAGGCATGTGGCGTCCAGAACATGCGCGTGTTCATATGAACCGCCGGGCAATGCGGGTTCTGCATATGCGCAACCAGTGAAATACCCGACGCCCAGAAGCGCGGATCGTCCTTCATGCCGGGAATCCCTTTGCGCGCCGCCATGGCGTTCTGTGCGCGTTCCCCCAGCGTGCCATACACGGTGGAGACATTGACGCCGATCTTTTCAAACACCCGCCCGCCGCGCATGACGCTCATCAAGCCGCCGCCCGCATCAGAGCCATCTTCGGACTTGCGCTTGGTTTCGGTGACGTCAAAGCGTCCGGGCGCGGCGTCGCTCAGCGGTCCGGTATCGTGGCAGTCTTCAAGCCCTTCGAAAGAGGCCACGATCTGGTCGCGCAATTCACGGAACCATGCGGAAGCACGGGCTTTTTCGGTGTCAAAAGTATCTGTCATGTCACTGTCCTGTTCGTCTGACAGAACCCTACAGCGCACAGCTTCCAAGACACAAGACAGGCCGCAAGCCTGCGCCAATAAGCGTCTTTTTCAGACATGGACGGGATCAGTGCGCCGGTGCGCCCACCGGGTCGAGCAAGGTCCGCCCGCCATCCACCGTCATGATCTGTCCCGTGACAAACCCCGCCCCTTCCGAGCAGAGGAATTGAACGGCCTCGGCCAGTTCCGAGGGGCCCGCGATCCGCCCCAACGGGGTGTTTTCCTCGATCTCTTCGCGGTAGTCGACGTTCTGCTTGAGCGCATCCTGAAGACTTGCGGACATCACGGAGCCCAGCGCGACCGAGTTCACCCGGATGCGATGTTCGGCAAAAGCGACAGCCAAGGACCGGGTCAGTTGGTCCAGAGCCGCCGTCGAAACGGAATAGGACAAAAGCTGCGGCTGCGTCCGGCGGGCGGCGATTGACGACATGTTGATGATCACGCCCGCTTGCCGGTCTTCCTTGTCGGCGGACTGCTTGATCATGCGCTTGGCAACCATTTGCGACAGGCGATACGTATTGGTCACGTTCTGCATCATCAATGTCTCGAAGGACGTGTCATCGACATCCAACGGATCGGAAGGCATCACCTGACGGCTGCCGTTGATCAGAATGTCCACGCGATCAAACGCATCTATGGTGGCCGACAACAGGTTGGCCAAGGTCAGGCGTTCCCGCAAATCACCCGCGAAGTAGCGGATGGCGCCATCGTCATCCGTGATCTCTCCGCATTCGTGTGACAGCCGTTGTTCGTCCATGTCGGCGAACATCACATTGGCGCCCTGATCGACGAAATGTCGCGCAATAGCGAGCCCGACGCCATTTGCCGCGCCGGTGACAATCGCTGTTTTGCCTTCGATGGAGAATGACATGGGCGGACCCCTTGGTTAGCGCCGTCTGCTGCGGCCTGGGCGTTCAGGCGGCTTTGGCTGTTCGGCGTGCAGGACTTTGAAGCGCGCGTCTCCGTCCAGTTCTTGCACATGAACAAAGCTCGCGGCCAGAGTTGTCTCGTATGGAAGGTGTCGATTGGCCACCATGAACACCTGCCCCTTGGGTTTGAGCAACCGGGCAGCGGAGCGGATGAAGGCCTGGCCCAAGCCTGCGTCTGGCGCCCGATTGCTGTGGAAAGGTGGGTTCATGACGATCCAGTCAAGGCTGCTTGCCGTGCCCCAGGCGGTTGCGTCGGCCCAATGAAACGACACGCGGTCATCCTGAACGTTCAATTTCGCACAGTCCAAGGCGCGCTTGTCAGCCTCTACAAGATCAACATGGGTCACGCCGGGCACATCCAGAAGGTGCCGGGTCAGAAACCCCCAACCCCCGCCAAGATCCGCCCCCGCGCCCTTGAGGGTCGCAGGCAAAGCGCCAAGCAGCGCCGTTGATCCGGGGTCGGGGCCATCGGCGGAAAACACTCCCGGCTGGGTGATCCAGCCGTCGCTGACCGGTGCCGGGTCTGGCAAGGCCCAATCCGTGAACGCGTCAGTTGCCGCAAACCAGAAAAGCTTGCCGTGGGCTTTGGACAATTGCCCTTGGATATCGACACGGGCTTTCACAGCCTTGAGCATCGCATCGATGCCATCCGTCTTCGCGCCGTCGACCATGACTGTCCCGCCATGCGCCAAAGTTTCCGCCTTGGCAATCAGCCCGCGCGCCAGATCACGGCTGCGTGGCAAGGTCACGTGCACAAGGTCGGCCGGGGTGCTGACATCGTCCGCAACGCTCAGACCCAACGCGGCCAAGGCGTCGTAGGTCGGTTTGAAGGTCTCTTGAATCGCCACGTCGCAGGCTGCCAGATCGGAGAGATCGGCGTCTGCCGCCGGCTCCAGCAACACAACGCGCGCCGTGCCGGACAAGTCGTAAGCGCCTGTTTCCAGCGCATGAACAAATCGGGGGGATGCCATAAAAAGGACCGGGCGGACCGGTTATTCCTTTTCCATCGTGCACTGCAGCGGATGTTGGTGACGGCGGGCAAAATCCATCACCTGACCCACCTTCGTCTCTGCAATCTCGTGGCTGAACACGCCCACAACGGCGACGCCTTTCTTGTGCACGGTCAGCATGATCTCGAACGCCTGGGCATGCGTCATGCCGAAAAAGCGCTCCAGCACATGCACCACGAACTCCATGGGAGTGTAGTCGTCATTCAGCAACAACACCTTATACAAAGGAGGGCGCTTGGTCTTCGGCCGCGTCTCGATAACGACATCACTGTCGTTATCCTCCTTGGAGGGGGGACCCGCAGAAATCGGGCTGGTGCATTTTATCAAGACCTTGGATGTCATGCGCAGCGTGCCGCCTTGGGTTTGCTATCCTGACCGCTGTATATAACGTGTCTCGACCGTGAGAAAAGAGGCGCGTGGCGGATATGGGACGAAAGCTGCAGACAATCGGCTTTGATGCCGACGATACGCTTTGGCACAATGAGCGTTTTTTCAAGCTGACGCAGGCCCGGTTCGAAGAGCTTCTGTCTGATTATTCGGATAAATCCCATTTGCATGACCGTCTTGTCGCGGCGGAGCGGCGCAACATCGGGCACTACGGATTCGGTGTGAAAGGGTTTGTCCTGTCGATGATCGAAACAGCCATCGAGGTTACGGATGGCACCGTTCCGGGGCATGTGATTCAGGAATTGCTGGATGCTGGCCAAGACATGCTGGCGCATCCGATAGAACTCCTGCCGCATGCCGAGAGTACCATTTCAGCGCTTGCCGATGATTACAGGATCGTTCTGATCACCAAGGGCGACCTGCTGCATCAGGAACGCAAGCTAGCACAATCGGGGTTGGGCACCTTGTTCGACGACGTCGCGATCGTGTCGGAAAAATCGGTGCAGACCTACCGGACCGTGTTCTCAAACCATGGCGGGCCGGACGCCGCCATGATGGTCGGGAATTCCATGAAATCCGATGTGCTGCCTGCCGTGGAAGCAGGCAGTTGGGGCGTTTTCGTTCCGCATGATCTTGAATGGGATCTGGAAAAAGCCGAACCACCGCAAAACCCGCGCTATCGCGAAATCTCCGACCTGGGTGATTTGCCCGATCTGGTGGCGGAAATCGGCTGAGCATCATTGCCACATTCCTGCCACATTGGCTGTGCTAGTGAGGTGGCTTAATCAACCCGCAAGATGTTGCGCTGCAGCGCCGAATTTCAACCCGTAAAACCCATAAAAATAAGGGTTTATCGGCCTCTCCTCATGTGTTAGCATTATTACTAATAAGATGCTCACCGGAAAAATCCGGGGGCGAGAGGCAGAAAGGCAGAGATCGTGGCGGGACGGCGTAAAGTGCCGGGCCGAGTGGGCCTGTACGTAATCACAGCAATCTGGTTGGCCATCTTGTTGCCATTCAGCGCGATGGCTGCACCCTATGCCGCCATGGTGATGGATGCGCGCAATGGTGAGGTGCTTCATGCGCGAAACGCCGACACGCGGTTGCATCCGGCATCCCTGACCAAGATGATGACACTCTACGTGGTGTTCGAAGCTGTCCAGAATGGCGAGATCAGCATGGACACGATGGTCACGATTTCAAAGAAAGCAGCCGCCGAACCGCCATCCAAGCTTGGCCTGCGTGCGGGATCAAAAATCAAATTGCGGTTTCTCGTGCGGGCGGCAGCCGTCAAATCCGCCAATGATGCCTCGACCGCGATTGCCGAAGCCATTTCAGGATCGGAAGCCGCCTTTGCCCGGCGTATGAACCGCACCGCCAAAGCGATTGGCATGAGCCGGACAACCTTCAAGAATGCCCATGGCCTGACGGAAAGCGGCCACATGTCCACGGCACGTGACATGACCATTCTGGGCCGCCATGTGCTTTACGACTATCCGCAGTATTACAACCTGTTCTCGCGTCGGACGGCCAATGCGGGGATCAAGACGGTGGCCCATACCAATCGGCGTTTTCTGGACAGCTACCGGGGTGCTGACGGAATCAAGACGGGCTATACCCGTGCGGCCGGATTCAACCTGACGGCATCGGCCGAACGCGGTTCCGAACGGATCATCGTGACCGTGTTTGGCGGCAACTCCACCGCGTCCCGCAACGCGCAGGTCGCCAAGCTGATGGACCTTGGTTTCAAGCGCGCGCCGACCCGCATGGCACTGCGAACGCCGCGCAAGCCGCCATACCTGGGCCGCACAGCGCCCGCACAGACCGAGACGGTCATCGCGAAAAGTCAGACGCCTTCGACAAGAACGCGTGCCAAATCCATCCGGGTCGTATCTGCGGCTGTCACGAAAAGCCTGCGCCCGACTGCACGGCCCGTTGCGGCACCAGTGTTGCCCGAAACCTTGGTGGCAGAGCTTCAGGAGGACATTCAAACCGTGCTGGCCGAGGTGCAAACGCAGGAGGCGCAAGAAACGGCCGCCTCGGCCGCGGCCATCGCCCTTGCCGCGGATGCATCCGTTGCACGACAGATCGCACAAGCGCAGACCGCCAAAGTCGCGCCCATTGAATCGGTCAAACCCGTCGTACGCCCGAGGACACTGGTCCTCGCATCCGCCGAAGCACAGCAGTCGGCGTCTGCCGCACCGGTGGCAGAGCGTAAAACCGAAGTTGTCACCCGTGTCTCGACCTCGGGCGGTCGGCATTGGGGGATCAATGTTGGTCGTTATTCAAGCCGGTTTGCCGCAGAGAAAGCGCTGTTGAAGACCGCCCTTGCCGAAGTGGAAACGCTTGACGGGTCCTTGCGCAAGGTTGTGAACGGATCGCGCGGCTATGATGCCAACTTCATGGGCCTGACCCGCGAAAACGCAGATCTGGCCTGCCGTCGGCTTCAGGCGCGGCAGGTGACATGCTTCATGATCGGCCCAAGCTGACGCACACGATCTGTCGGCATCGCGCTTTGCGCGGGTCGTCGCAGTTCAGCTTTTTGGCTTGTCGTCGTAGTCGTCGGACAGGATGCGCTGCGCGGCCCCTTCCGGGTCCTCGTATTGGCGCGACTTCACGGTAAAGACAAACGCGGCCAGTCCGATTCCGCCAAGGATCAGCGACACGGGGATCAGGTAGGCCAGAACGTTCATTGCGGTCTCCGGGTTATCTCAGGCGCAGTGCGTTGAGGGACACGGTAATCGAGGATGTCGACATCGCCAATGCGGCAATCAGCGGAGAACAGAGACCCGCAACCGCAAGAGGCACAGCGATGATGTTGTACCAGGTGGCGATCGAAAAGTTCTGACGGATGCGTTTGATCGCAACCTTGGACGTCGAAACGGCGTCGGCGATCGGCTCGAGCGAATTCCCCAAGAGAACCACATCCGACGCGACCCGCGCGGCATCCAGCGCCGAAGCAGGAGAGATCGACGCATGCGCCCCGGCCAGGGCGGCGGTGTCGTTAAGCCCATCCCCTACCATCAGGACATGCTTGCCCTCTTTCGTCAGGGCATCAATCTTGGCAGCCTTGTCTTCCGGCAGGGCCTCGGCGATCCATTTCCGGATGCCAAGGCGTTGGGCAAAAGCCTCAACAGCTTGCGTTGTATCGCCCGACATCAGCACGACGTCGAAACCGTCGCGCTGCAATTGGCTGACAAGAGCGTCGGCACCGTCACGAATTTGGTCTTCGAATTTGAACGGCGTCGCCTCGATCTCTCCGACCTTGAGCCAGGCCACGGTTTCGGGGCTTTCACCACCGCCGACCCAACTGCCACGCCCCAGACGCACGGTGTGCCCGTTCCAGGTACCTTGAGACCCGAATCCGGGTACTTCGGTGATGTCGGTGACTTTGGCAGGTGTGACGCCAGCATCTGTGATGGCGGCCGCAAGCGACTGCGACAGGGGATGCGAAGACCCTTCCGCAAGGGCAAGGGCAATGCTCATGTCGCGGCGGGAATGGTCGCCAAGGTTGGTGACCTGTGGTCGTCCCGCCGTCAGCGTGCCGGTCTTGTCAAACACCACGGTATCGACCTGCGCCATGCGTTCAAGCGCCGTGGAATCCTTGATCAACAGGCCCTTGCGGAACAACCGGCCGGACGCGGCCGTGGTCACGGCAGGCACCGCCAGCCCAAGCGCACAGGGACATGTGATGATGAGCACCGCCGCAGCGATGTTCAGCGCCGTGCGCAGATCGAAGGTGTAGATATACCAACCGGCAAACGCGAGCGCCGACAGGATGTGCACACCCGGCGCATAAAGCTTGGCCGCCTTGTCGGCCAGCGAGGTGTAGCGTGACCGGCCCGACTCGGCCACGGCCACCAGATCGGCCATGCGATGAAGCGATGTATCCCGCCCGACAGCGCTGGCGCGGATGGTCAGCGGCCCGGTCAGGTTAACTTCGCCCGCGCTGACAAGCTGGCCCGGACCGGCAAAGATCGGCCTCGTTTCCCCCGTCAGCAGGGACCGATCCAGTTCGGATTGGCCTTCTGTAATCTCACCATCCACGGGCATGCGGCCCCCCGGACGCACACGGATCAGATCGCCGATGGCCAGTTCGGACATGGCCACCTGTTCCTCGCCTGCTGCGGTCAGCCGCGACACACGCGGGACTTCAAGCGCGGCAAGCTCTTCTGCTGCGGAACGCGCGGCTGCCCGGGTGCGATGATCGAGGTATCGCCCCGCCAGCAGAAAGAATGTCAGCGTGATGGCGGCGTCGAAATAGGCATGTTTGCCCGAGAGCGACGTCTCCCAAAGCGAGGTGCCCACCGCCAGAAGGATCGCCAGAGAGATCGGCACGTCCATATTGAGCCGCCCTGCCCTGAGCGCGGTCCACGCGTGCTTGAAGAATGGCTGTGCCGAGAACGCGATGGTCGGCAGGGCAATTGCGGCGGAAATCCAGTGGAACATGTCGCGCGTCGGGCCATCGGCACCGGACCAGACGGCCACGGACAGCAGCATGATGTTCATGGCCGCAAAACCTGCCACCGCCAGCCGCATCAGAAGATCGCGGCCCGCCTTGTCGGTTTCCGTCGCGCGCAACGCCGTGGCATCCAGCTCGTGAGCCTCGTACCCGGCTTTTTCCAACACATCGACAAGCGCCTCTGCCGTCAGGCCGGGTGCCGCTTCGACTTGCGCGCGCTTGAGTGTCAGGTTCACCCGTGCGCCCAAGACCCCGTCTTGCGCGGCCAACACGCGCTCTACCCCCGAAATACAGGCGGCGCAGTGGATGGACGGCAAGGACAGGACGATATTGACATCCTGCAACGCAGGAGCGCGCGCCAAGGCCTCGGCGGCAGGAGCTGCGGAACAGGCCGGACAGGCCGATACAGGTGGGCGCATCGCGGCAGTCATGGGTCAGCTTTCGACGTGAAGAACAACGCGTTGTTCGAAAAGGGACCCATCCAGCGCGGTGGCCTTCATGCGGATGTTCCAGTTGCCGGGACGCAGGGTTTCGCGCGCCACGTAGGCGGATCCGTCAAAGGAAAACTCTGGCCGCCGGTCATCCTGAACATGGGTTGCACGCCCCAGAACGGCATCAAGGCTGCCGGCCTGAACAGGGCGGCCCTGGGCATCCTTGATACTGAGGATCAGCAAACCGCCCTTGGCTTCGGCCCGCACCGTCCAGCCCAACGCTTCCTGTTCCGCCCGGCGATCGTCGAACCCCTGCGAAGCGACGTATGAATTCTTGACTTCAAGTCCCGGAAACGTGCTGACGGCGGAATAGGCCAGCACAAGGTTCACTGAAATAATGACGGCAAAGCAGCCACCAAAAACAGCCAGGGCGTGCCAACCGGTGAATTTGCGTTCGGTTTCCATCAGTTGTTTCTCCCATTGAAGATCGTGTCGGTGTAGGCGCGGTCACCGTTGGTCAGGTCTTCGACCCAGAAGCGGATGTCGCTGCGTTCGTCACGGGCCGGGTCAGAGGATGGAGAAGCCACCACATAGACACGCTGCAGGAACGTCTCGTTTGCGGGCACGTCGACCGTTTCATAGGGCGTACCCTCAAGTTGCACACGCAGCGCAGGATGGCCGGTGATCGACACGCGGAAGGGGCGATCTTCGCCATGCTTGTTCAGGAGCCGCACGTCATAGGTGTTGCGGATCGACCCATCGGACAGCGTGACGAATGTCGGGTTCCGCACCGGGGCCACCGTCATTTCAATCTCCGGACGGATGAACAGGGCAAAGACAAGCCCGATACCGACAAAGGCCCAAAGCCCGGTATACATCATGGTCCGGACACGGAAGATGTGGAACCACGGTGTACGCGGCTTTTCACCGGCCCGTTCACGCGGTTCGTCCGACAAGGCAAGATAATCCACGAGACCGCGTGGTTTGCCGATCTTTTCCATGATGTCGTCACAGGCATCGATGCACAGACCACAGGTGATGCATTCCATCTGCTGCCCGTCGCGGATGTCGATCCCCATGGGGCAGACGTTCACACAGGCCATACAGTCGATGCAATCGCCAAGCTGATCGGCATTTTCGCCCTTGCGGTGCTTGCCGCGCGGCTCACCCCGCCATTCGCGGTAACCGATGGTCAGCGTGTCTTCGTCCATCATTGCGGCCTGAATGCGCGGCCATGGGCAGGCATAGATGCAAATCTGTTCGCGCGCGAAGCCGCCAAAAAAGAACGTGGTTGCCGTGAGGATGAGCATCGTGGTGTAGGCCACCGGATGCGCATTCAACGTTACCAGATCCCGCAGGAGGGTGGGCGCATCGGCAAAATAAAACACCCACGCCCCGCCCGTGGCCAGAGCGATCAGGAACCAGGTCACCCATTTCGTCAGGCGTAATCGCAGTTTCCGGGCATCCATCTTTTCCTGTCTGTGCAGGCGCAACCGCGCATTTCGGTCACCTTCGATCCAGCGCTCGACAAGGATGAACAGGTCCGTCCAGACGGTCTGCGGACAGGCATAACCACACCAGACACGGCCCAGCGCCGAAGTGAACAGGAAAAGCCCAAGACCCGCCATGATCAGCAAACCCGCCACGAAGTAGAATTCGTGCGGCTAAATCTCGATCCAGAAAAAGAAAAACCGCCGGTTAGCGAGGTCCACGAGGACCGCCTGGTCCGGCAATTGCGGACCACGGTCCCAACGCAGCCACGGCGTGACGTAGTAGATGCCAAGGGTGACGATCATGATCACCCATTTCATGGTCCGGAAGTTTCCCGAAACGCGTTTCGGGAATATCGGTTCACGCGCGGCATAAAGATTTGGCGGCGTCTGGTTTTCTGTCTGAGACACGGTGCGATAGGCTCCCAAAACGGATTGGCTTGGGTGTCTTTTCTCAGGCTGGCCGTCAACGGACTTTGACTTGCATCAAATACTGTATCTTTAATTCAGGTTTTCGCGTGCTTCGCGCTTGAGCCACCGCAGGAATACCTTGAGCGGAGGCCGCCGCACACCCGGTTTGGTCACAATGTGGTAGCCGGCATCGCGACGTTCCTCGAAAACCACCAGCAATCGCCCCGCTGCGATATCCTCTGCCACTGCGATTCGGGTGGTCACCGCGATCCCCTGGCCATTGCGGGCCCCATCGATCATGAGATTGCCCGGAACCTGCGTCCGGGAAAGAACCTGTTGTCTTTCAAGCCCCTGCGCCGCCAACCAGGACGATGTTTCGTTGGTTCCCAGTTCCTCAAGCCACGGATACGGGATCAAGTCCTGAGGCACCTTTGGCAAGCGACCCTTGAACAGGGATGGCGCCCCAACGACAACGACCGGCGCCGGGATCAATGGCGTGCTGTCCAGCCCCTTCCACCCGCCTGTGCCATAGCGGATCGCCACATCGATGCCCCCCGGGGCAGGGTCAATCAGCGCGGGGCTGGGTGACAGCATCATGTCGATCCCGGGATGTTCCGCCTGAAAACCTGCCAATCGGGGCATCAGCCATGCACTGGCAAAGGTCGGCGTGCACCCCACGTTGAGCGGGCGCTGCGTCTCGGCCAGAGACAAGGCCTCGACACCGGCCGCAATGCGCCCGAACCCGTCCTGCAGAGCCCGCGCGAGGTCTTCGCCTTCCGGCGTCAGTTCAAGCGCGCGGTTCGAGCGATCAAACAGCGGCACCCCAAGATAGGCCTCCAATGCGCGAAGCTGCTGCGAAATCGCCGCGTGACTGACATTCAGCGCAGCACCGGCTTCGGCGACCGAACCGGATTGAACATAGGCGCTGAATGCGCGGAGCGCGGAAAGCGAAGGCAGACGCGACCAGTTTATCATGTAATCTCAACTTACATTTCGAAGGAATCCCTGACTGGCATGAAATCACATCATGGTCAATTTTGTCTGCACCTTCACACCGCAAAAGGAGACATGACGTGTTCAATGTACTTGCAAGAACGTATTTCCGCGCAACGGGCATTCCGCCCAGCCGTTACCACCGCGCGACAGATCGGTCATGGTATGGTGACGACTTGGGACCAAAGACAGATCAAAAACGGTGGGAGGATTGGAAATGATCGATCCGGTGGTCTATCAACCGCCCGCCATCTGGCATGGCGTGACATGCAGCGCGTGCTGGGTCGGAGGGGCCCGACCGTCCCGTCGTAAATGAGTGGCGACGCAAGAGGCGACAAAAACGCATGACGCCGATGCTGTCATCCAGCATCGGCGTCTTTTTTTGTTCCGTCTGGCCCGAAGGCCAAAGGTCAGTTCAGATCACTCTGGCGTGGCCTCACCACCGCCCAGGCCATGCACATATGTGGCCACGGCGCGGATCTCTGCTTCGTTCAGACGGTCTGCCCAGGACGGCATCACGCCAAAGCGCGAATAGGTCACCGTTTCAATCAGGGTGTCGTAATCCCCGCCGTACAGCCAGATCGCATCTGTCAGGTTCGGAGCGCCTTGCCAGACATCGCCGGTCCCGTCTTCGAGGTGACAGGCCGCGCAGTTGTCCAGATAGACCTCTTCGCCAGCAGCGACCAGGGACGCATCCTGCGGTTCCCCCGACAAGGACATGACGTAGTTCACCACCTGCGGGATCTGCCCCTCTTCGAGCAAATCACCAAAGGCCGGCATTTCCGAATACCGTGCATCCGGGTCGTTTTCGTTGCGGATCCCATGCGCAATGGTCGTGTGGATCGCTTCGATATCGCCACCCCACAGCCAATCGTCGTCCAGCAGGTTCGGGTAGCCAGAGGCCTGGACACCCGCCGCGCCGGAACCGTGACACTGCGCGCACCACGTCCGGAAAACCGCAGCGCCAGCGTTTTGCGCGTATTGGTTCAACTCCGGATCATTTGCAATCTCGGTCAGTTCAACCGAGGCAAGCTGCGCATTGATGCCAGAGTTGGCTTCTTCAAAGCGGGCGATGTCCTCGACCACTTCTCCGCGGGTTGAATACCCGAGGATGCCGGGCGTGGCGCTGTTGATCATGGGCCACGCCGGATAGGCGATGGTATAGATCACACCCCAGACAATCGTGGCATAGAAGGTCCACAGCCACCAACGCGGAAGGGGTTTGTTGTATTCCTTGATGCCATCCCACTCATGACCGGTGGTTTCATAATCAAGGTCGTCTTTCTTGTCGCTCATGTCCTCGCCTCCTCGGATTGGGCGGGTTTGTCATCATGCCGGAACGGCACGCTGGCGGCGTCTTGATGTGTCTTGTTGCTGCCCGGGCGGATGACCCAAAGGATCACCCCCAGGAAGAACAGGAACAGCATCAGCAACATCCAGCTGTCGGCGAATTCGCGAAGGAATGAATAGGTTTCCATGTCCAAAGCCCCTCTTAACGGCTGGCGTCAGGCGTGAAGGTCGAGAAGTCGACCAACGTGCCCAGCATTTGCAGATAGGCAATCAGGGCGTCGGCTTCGGAAACACCCGGCTGCCCGTCAAAGTTCCGCACATTCACGTTCTCGCCGTAGCGTTCGATCAGACCGTCCCAGTCACTGTCCGGGTCGGCTTGCGCACGAAAATCAGTGCGGGCCGCTTCGATCATCTCGTCTGTGTAAGGCACACCGACAAAGGCGTTCGTCGCCATCAGGTCACCGATATGCTCTCCGTCCAGCAGCTTCGCTTCGAGGTAGCCGTATTTCGGCATCACCGATTCCGGCACAACCGACTGCGGATCCCGCAGGTGGTCGACATGCCAGTCGTCCGAGTAGCGGCCACCCACGCGGGCCAGGTCAGGCCCGGTCCGCTTGGAGCCCCACTGGAACGGGTGGTCGTACA
>CAYZAD010000018.1:0-24983 GCA_964476315.1 uncultured Rhodobacterales bacterium | reverse complement strand
TCCGGTCAGGTCTGTTCGAACGGGACACGGGTATTTGTGCAGAAAGGGATTAAGGAAGCGTTTCTGAAAAGACTGTCCGAACGCCTTTCGACGGCTGTGATCGGCGATCCGCTGGATGAGGCGACCAATTTCGGCCCGATGGTGTCTGAAAAACAGATGAAAATCGTCCTCGATTATATCGAGAAAGGCGAAAAGGAAGGCGCGCGGCTCGTCACTGGCGGCAAGCGGCTTGAGCGGGACGGCTTCTACCTTCAACCCACTGTTTTCGCGGATGTTACCGATGACATGACCATCGCGCGCGAAGAGATTTTCGGGCCTGTGATGGCAGTGCTGGATTTCGAAACCGAAGAAGAGGCAATCGGCCGCGCCAACGCCACGGAATACGGTTTGTCCGCCGGGGTCTTCACGCGTGACCTGTCACGCGGGCACCGGGTGATTGCGCGGCTCGAGGCCGGCAGTTGCTTCATCAACTCCTATAACGACGCCCCCGTCGAAGCGCCGTTCGGCGGCACCAAGATGTCAGGCGTCGGACGCGAAAACTCCAAAGACGCCATCAACAACTACAGCGAATTGAAATCCGTCTACGTTCGCATGGGCGATGTTGAGGCCCCTTACTAAGGCACTGATATGAAAGCTGATTACGTCATTGTGGGCGCAGGCTCTGCGGGCTGCGCGATGGCTTGGCGATTGTCCGAAGCCGGGCGATCGGTCATCGTTATCGAGCACGGCGGAACGGATGCCGGGCCATTCATCCAGATGCCGGGCGCGCTCAGTTTTCCGATGAACATGAAACGGTATGACTGGGGCTATCAGACCGAACCAGAACCGCATTTGAACAATCGCCGTTTGGCCTGCCCGAGGGGCAAAGTGATCGGCGGGTCCTCTTCGATCAACGGCATGATCTATGTCCGGGGACATGCCAAGGATTTCGACCATTGGCGCGATCAGGGCGCCGCCGGTTGGGGATACGCGGATGTTCTGCCGTATTTCAAGCGGTTGGAGAATTGGCATGACGGTGGTCATGGCGGGGATCCGGCGTGGCGCGGGTCGGATGGGCCGTTGCACGTCACCCGTGGTGCCCGTGAAAACCCGCTCACCAAGGCTTTTGTCGAAGCCGGGGCGCAAGCCGGGTATGGCGTGACGGGGGACTATAACGGTCATCGTCAGGAGGGCGTGGGCCCGTTCGAGATGACGGTGTGGAATGGTGCCCGCTGGTCGGCGGCGAAAGCCTATCTGAGGCCCGCGCTTCGGCGTGAAAACTGCCATCTTGTCAAAGGGTTCGCGCGCCGCGTCGTGATCGAGGACGGGCGCGCGACAGGGGTTGAGATCGAGCGGAATGGACAGGTTCAGGTCATCACGGCGCAGGCCGAGGTGATCCTCGCCGCTTCGGCCATCAACTCTCCGAAGCTGTTGATGCTGTCCGGCATCGGACCGGCGCAGCATCTTGCCGAACATGGGATCGAGGTCATCGCGAATCGCCCCGGTGTCGGGCAGAACCTGCAAGACCATCTGGAGGTCTACGTTCAGGCTGCGGCCAGCCAGCCTGTGAGCCTTTTCAAGTACTGGAACCTGCTGGGAAAGGCATATGTCGGGGCGCGATGGCTCTTGACGAAAACCGGGCCAGGCGCGTCTAACCAGTTTGAATCATGCGGTTTTTTGAGATCCCGTGCAGGTGTCGATTACCCGGATCTGCAAATCCACTTCCTGCCGATCGCGGTGCGCTATGACGGGCAGGCAGCTGCAGAGGGACACGGGTTTCAGGCTCATGTCGGGCCGATGCGGTCGCCGTCCCGGGGCGAGGTGACCCTGCGTTCGGCTGATCCGAGGGACGATCCGCGGATTTTCTTCAACTACATGAGCCACGAGGAAGACTGGATCGATTTCCGGCAAGGCATCCGTTTGGTCCGGGACATCTTTGCACAGGACGCGTTCAAGCCGTATTACAAGCACGAAATCCAACCCGGTGAAGATGCGCAAGATGATGACTCTATTGATGAATTCATCCGTGAGCATGCTGAAAGCGCCTATCATCCCTGTGGCACCGCAAAGATGGGCGCGCGGGACGATCCGATGGCGGTTGTCGATCCCGAAACACGGGTGATCGGGGTGGATAACCTGCGTCTGGCAGACAGTTCGATCTTTCCCCGGATCACCAACGGCAACCTGAACGCGCCTTCGATCATGGTTGGGGAAAAGGCCGCGGATCATATTCTTGGCAAACCAGCCCTCGCGCCCGAGAACGTTGTTCCATGGGAGCACCCCGCCTGGCAAACGTCGCAGCGTTGAACCGTACGGTCCGTACAGGTCCGCCGTACGGATCAGGTCTTGCGGCAGAGTGAGTCTTCCATTCTGTTTTGTAGAATGATTTTTGGAAAAGAATCTATTTTTAAGATCAATTCTGCGGCTTACGATTTGTTTACGTATGGCGGCTAGGGTTTGTGCGGTGACGTGCTGTCGATGAACCCGCGGCCAAGGGGTTTCCATGTCAGCACGCTCAGAAGCGTGACGCCCAGCGCGGCGACCATGAACGGGATGGCGAGTGCGGTTTCACGCGGCAGGAATGGTTCCGATGCGCTGACAAGTGCGCCGGACAGAAGAAGGCCAATGGGCATCATGCCCCAGGCAAACAGCCGGTAGATGCTGTTCACCCGTCCAAGCAGGGCGTCGGGAATGGTGCGCTGGCGATAGGAGACCGAAACGGTGTTCCAGACCAGACCGACAAATTGAAAGGAGGCAAGGATCAACGCGAGAGCAACGGCATTCGGAGCGACAGGAATCGCCACAAAAGCCACAGCGGACAGCAACTGCGCATATTGCGCCGACCGCCCGGGGCCAAGGCGACGCACGATGGCATCTGAGCAAAACCCGCCCGCGATGCCGCCGAATGCAGCGGCAGCCAGCATGAGGCCGTAAGCCTGCGCACCAAGGCCCAGAACCTCTTGCGCGTAGAGCACAAGCGCGATGACCACCATCTGGTCAAACAGGTTCCACAACCCGGTGACCACGGCCAGCAGCCGGAGCAGGGGCGCGTTGCGCAGGTAGGTCAGGCCTTCGCCAAGCTCTGCAGACCAGTTGCGGACCTTGCGGCTTGCCGGGCGAAACGTGCCTTTCATGCCGAGGACAAGAAACGCGGCGAGCGCAAAGGCAAAGGCATTCACGGCAAAGGGCAGCCAGACGACGGCCGCGATCAGGAATGCGCCGATGGCAGGGCCAAGAAGGGTGTTGCCGACAAGTTCGACGCTCCACAATCGTCCGTTGGCGCTTTCGAGGCGGTCATGCGGCACAAAAGCCGGCAGCATGGTTTGTGCAGCATTGTCCCGGAAGACCTCGGCGGTTCCCACCACAAGCGCGCAGGCCATGAGAGCGGCGAACAGACCCGGCATCGACGTGCCCCTGTCGACCGGTTCGGCAAGGGGCAAGGACAGCAAGACGATGCAGGCCGCCGCAGCAAATGCAATCGCGCGCAATGTGTCGGTGGCGACAATCAAACGTCGCCGATCAACACGGTCGGTGACTATCCCGGCCGGCAGCGCAAAGAGGAACCAGGGCAATCGCAGCGCGACCGGCATCAGGGCCACGAGGAATGGGTCACGCGTCAGCAGGGTGGCCATCCAGGCCCAGACCACGACGGCAATGCCATCGGCGAGGTTGGTCACGCCACTGGCGCAGATGAAGCGAGGCAGTTGGGATCGGGATGTCATCTTTGGCTTTGCAGGCAGAAGGGATCAAAAAGGAGGGTAGAGGAACAATTCAGGTCAAGACATGTGCTTTTGCGATGCGTTTTTGGGGTAAGGGGCTTGCCTTGAGGAGCTTGCCTTGGTCGGTCCTTGCGGTCCTTGCGGTCCGCAGGCAGGATCCCGGGGGTCACCTGTATGGCGCGGTTCACTTGCGTGCACTTTGTGCCAAGAGCCAGGCGAGGAAATCCTGCACCGGCTGGCGCACCGCGTTCGCCTTGGGAATGATCGCGAAATAGGAAAACGCGGTCTCGGTGCTGTCCCCGAACGGGTTGACCAACGCGCCGCTTTCCAGTTCCTCGGCAACGAGCCAATCGGCGAACAGGGAAATCCCCAGCCCGTTGATGGTGGAACTGAGCTGAAAGTGCCGGTCCTCGAGGACCATTTTGGAATGCGCCGGGCGCAGGGTCATCCCTTGCCGGTTGTACCATTCCGTCCACATGCGCATGTCATCCACGTGGATGAGGGTGCAGCGGTCCAGATCCTCGGGGCGCGCGATGTCCTTGCTGTCCTGATAGGCGGGGCTGCATACGGCGACGAGCTTTTCCGGCCACAAACGTTCCATGTGGAAATTCGTCCAGTTGCCCAGCCCCCATTGCACGCCAACATCGGCCATGCTTTCGGGATTGGCGGCATGCGCGAAGCTGTTGTTGTGATTGAGGATCGACAGGTTGATCTCGGGATGGGATTCGAGAAGATGCCCGAGCCGTGGTGAAAGCCAGCGGCTGGCGAACATCGGCAGCAAGGCCAGCTTTACGCTGCCGGCGCGGTTCGTGACCTGCTCGAGCCCATGCCGAATGGACGAAAACCCGCGGTCGACATGGTTGAAGAGCAGTGTGCCTTCCTCTGTCGGCTCCAACCCGGTGGCCACGCGTCTGAACAGGGCCGTGCCCAGATCGGTTTCCAATTTTTTGATGTGATAGCTTACGGAGCTTTGCGAAATATTGAGCAGATTTGCCGCGCGTGTGACGTTTCCTGCCCGATAGGTTTCGATAAACACTTGAATCGATTTTATATTTCGAACCGGTTTCATGTTTCCCCCGTGGCGACGTCACGCCATGTTGTGCGTGATGTAATCGAAAAATTCGATGGCTTGGAAGAATCTTTGAATTTTTCGCGTCACATATTTGCGGCTAGCGTGACGAAAATCGGGGGCAAAACCCGATCCGGGAGGACATTATGACAACGGCCACGCTTCGGGTGGAGGGCCTGTGCAAATCCTTTGGAGGCGTGCAGGCGATCCGAGATTTGACCTTTGATGTGCGATCTGGCGAGATCCTCGGCCTGATTGGCCCGAACGGGTCTGGCAAGTCGACCACGGTCAATGCGTTGGCGGGCGTGTTTCCGGCCACTTCGGGCCAGATTTTTCTGAGCGACGCGGCGATCCAGACGCTGCCGGAATACGACCGTGTGGCCCGGGGCCTGGCGCGGACGTTCCAGACCGCCAGCATTTTCCCTGATTTCACGGTGCGCGAGCAGGTCACGCTGGGGGGCAACGTCGCGCTGACGCAGCATCCGTTCTGGTCGATCTTCGACATTCGCAAGAAGGCGCCCGAGATGCGCGACCTTGCCCGCCATGTCGAGGATATCCTGGAGGTGACGGGTCTTGCGCATGTGGCCGATGACCCGGTCAGCACGATCACGTCGGCGGAACAACGGTTCCTGATGATCGCGACCACGCTGGCGTCGCGGCCCAAGGTTGTCTTGCTGGACGAACCGGCGGCCGGGTTGGTGTCGCATGAGCGCAAGATCCTGACCGACCTGATCCGCAACATCCGCGCCCGCGGCGTGGCCGTTCTGGTGATCGAGCATCACATGGCGCTGATCATGGAGGTCTGCGACCGGATCGTGGTGCTGAACTTCGGGTCGAAGATTGCGGAGGGCACTCCGGAGGAGATCCGCACCAACCCGGCCGTGATCGACGCCTATCTGGGCGAGGCGGCGTAGCGATGTTGTCGGTTCATGGTCTGCGCGTGAAATACGGTGCCATCGAGGTGATCCACGGCATCGATATCGAGGTGTCCGAGGGCGAATGCGTGGCCTTGATCGGGGCGAACGGGGCGGGCAAGTCTTCGACGCTGAAGGCCATTTCCGGTCTTGTTCCGGCGGCGGCGGGTACCATCAGTTTCAACGGCAAGGACATCACCAATGCCAGCGGGCACGCGGTGGTCAAGGCCGGCATCACGATGTGCCCGGAAGGGCGGCAGGTGTTTCCGCAGATGACCACGTTGCAGAACCTGCGGATGGGCGCCTATGCGCGCGTCGACAAGGAACAGGCCAGCGATCTTGAGGAGATGATGGACATGTTCCCGATCCTGCGCGAGCGCGCGAGCCAGGCCGCGGGCACGCTGTCGGGCGGGGAGCAGGAGATGCTGGCCATCGCCCGCGCGCTCATGGCGCGGCCGAAGCTTTGCATGTTCGACGAGCCGTCTTTGGGTCTGGCCCCGAAGATCGTGGCCGAGGTCGGAGAGACCATCGCCCGGATCAAGAAGATGGGAAAAACCATCCTGCTGGTGGAGCAGAACTCTGCCATGGCGCTGCGGCTTGCTGACCGCGCCTACCTGTTCGAAGCCGGAGAGATCGTGCTCAGCGGCACCGGCGAAGAGCTGCAATCGCACCCCAAGGTCGCGGAAGCGTATCTGGGGCATTGACAAGAACAATTGGGAGGAAGTGAAGATGAAACGTTTCGTGACATGGACAGCCGCCTTTGCGCTGGTCTCGTCCGCCAGCCTCGCGGCTGAAAAGACACTGGATATCGGCGTGAGCGACGCGTTGACCGGGGGGGCGGCCGTCTATGGTTTGCCGCAGGCCAACGCGGTGCAGATGGCGGCGGATGAAATCAACGCGGCGGGCGGGATCACGGTGGGCGATGACACCTACATGCTGAATGTCATCGCTTATGACGACAAGGCCAACCCGACCGAGGCGTCGAACTCTGTTCGCAAGCTGATCGACCGTGACGGGGTCAAGTACATTCTTGGGTTCTGCTGTTCGGGTGCAACGGGTGCTGTTGCCTCTTTCATCGAGAATGAAGACGCGGTGATGCTTGTTGGCAATGCCGCAGAGCGGTCGATCACGACGCGCGAGATCCCCAACCTGGTCCGGACGCGCCCGCCTGCCGATTACACCGGTGCGGCGGCGGGGACTTTCGTCGCCGACAAGGGCCACCGGAAGGTGGCGGTCCTGGGTGCGCTCGATATCGGGTTTTATGCCAGCTATGTCGATGCCTTCGAGACCGAACTTGAAAAGGCGGGCGGTGAGATCATCACCCGGGAAAGCTTTGGTCTGAAAGACCGGGACATGACCCCGCAATTGACCAAGATCCGCGAACTGGGCCCCGATGCCATTCTTGTCGTCGGGTATGTGGAGCCAGCCGCGTTCATCTACCGTCAGGCGGTCGAGCTGGGCATTGACGTGCCGCGTTTCGGGTTCACCTCGGGTTCGGAAGAGCAATTCCTGCGGGTCGCCACATCCGAGCAGATGGAAGGTGTCTGGGACCTGCGCCCGACCGAATTGACGCTGCTTTCGGCCAGTGAGAACGGCATCGCGTACCATGCGAATTATTCCGACCGGTTCGGCATCGCGCCCAGCCCGTCGTCGCCCTATGCGTATGATCAGACCTATGCGTTGAAAGATGCGATCGAAGCGGCGGGAACGGTGGACGACACGGCCGCGGTTGCAGCCGCGCTGCGCGACTTGGCGGTGCCGGACGAGGTGGTGATGCAGTACCTGCCGGTGGACGGCAAGATGTTCGACGTGAACGGGCAGGCCTATACCTCGAACGGGGCATTCCAGTGGCAAAGCGGGAACTGGGTCTTTGTTCAGGATCTGCCGTCGGATGCGAAAGCCTATTCCGAATTCCTGAGCTCTATCGACTAGTGACTTTCCCTCGGCGGCGCAGAGGCGCGCCCTGCGTTTCGCGCCGCCACATCGGAATGAATTCTCATGATTGAAGTCCTCCAACAGATCGTGAACGGGATGGCCATTGGTGGCGTCTACGTGCTGATCGCGCTCGGGTTGACCACGGTGTTCGGCATCCTTGGGATTGCGCATTTTGCACATGGATCGGTGTCCATGTTCGGCGGTTACCTGACCTTTTTCCTCGTGGTGATGCAGGGGTTGCCGCTGGCGGCGGCCATTCTGATCGCTCTGGTGGTGGGCTTTGTCCTGGGGCTGCTGATCGAGATCCTCGCCTACCGACCGGTCAGGAATGCCAGCCCGATCAATGCGTTTATCGTGGCGCTGGGCCTGACGCTGATGGTGGAGGGGATCAATCTTGAATTCTTTGGCCACGAACAGGTGGTCATCCCGACCAATTTCGACAGGGTGTTCAACCTGGGCGGCGTCACCATTCCGGAACTGCGGCTTTGGGTCATCGTGGCGGCGGCGTTGCTGATCCTCGCGATGACGATCTTTGTCGAGAAGACCAAGACCGGGCAGGCGATCCGGGCGGTGGCGGAAAACCGGGATGCGGCGATCCTGATGGGGGTCAATGTCAAGGCCATTCCACTGGTGGTCTTTGCGATCTCGACCGTCCTGGGCGTTTGCGCCGGTGTCATGGTCGGAGCGCTTTTCGCCATCGCGCCGGGCATTGGCGAGAACCTGGTCGTCAAGGGGTTTGCCGTGCTGATCCTTGGCGGTCTCGGCTCTATTCCCGGCGCGGTTGTCGGGGGGCTTGTGCTTGGTGTGACCGAGGCGCTTGCGGCGGGGTTCATTTCGTCGGCCTACAAGGACGTGATCGCCTTTCTGATGATGATCGGGGTGCTTTTGTTCCGCCCGCAGGGTTTGATGGGGAAGCACTGACATGCAGATACAGGCCAAGCACATCGTCTATGTCGCGGCGCTGGTCGGGTTTATCCTGCTGCCGCATCTGATCACGGTGAAATACTATCTTCATCTGAGCATATTGGCGCTGATCTGGGTGATCATGGCGCAGGGGCAGAACCTGATCCAGGGCTATACCGGTTACGTGTCCATCGTGCAGGCGGGTTTCATGGGGATCGGTGCCTATTCGACCACCCTGATGGGGCTGCATTGGGGGTTGCCGGTCTGGCTGACCATCGCGCTTGCGCCCTTTGTGACCGCGATTTTTGCGCTGGCCACCGGGTATCCGAGCCTGCGGGTCAAGGGGCATTACTTTGCCATTGTGACGCTGGCCTTCAACCTTGTGATCTTCATCATTCTGTTCAACTTTGTCGAGCTGACGCAGGGTGAGGCCGGGATCACCGGCATCCCGAAACCCGGACCGCGCGACGGGCTGTTCGACTGGCGCGACCGCGAGGTGTATTACTATTTTGTCCTGATCTTTGCGGTGGCGATGACGGGGCTGGCCGCGCTGATCGTCAGGTCGCGGGTCGGACAGGTTCTGATCGCCATACGTCAGAACGAGGACCTCGTGGGTGCAATTGGCATCGGTGCGTGGAAATACAAGCTTTTCGCCTTTGTGATCGCGGCCATGTATGCCGGTCTGGCGGGGGCGATCTATGCCCATTACCAGAGCTTCATCAATCCTGAGATCTTTGGCGTGGCGCAGTCTCTGGATGCGATCCTTGCTGTCATCATCGGCGGGTCGGGCACCATCGCAGGCCCCGTGATCGGAGCGTTCTTCGTGGTGTTCCTGCCGGAATACCTGCGGTTTGCAGACAGTTTCCGACTGATCCTCTATGGTCTGGTGCTTGTCCTCGCGACGATCTTCATGCCGAAGGGGATCGTTGGTGTCGTCAGCGATCTTTGGGCGCGGATGCAAAGGGGGCGGGCGTAGTGTTCGGGGAAAGCCCTGCCTCTGTCTTGACGGCCGTTGCCGATTTCGCGGCGGATCGGGTTGCATCCCTGGCCCCGGATTGGGGCCTTGGCGCTGCGGTCGAGCCGGGGGTTTATGCACAGGCGGCGGAGTTGGGGCTTTTCGGGGTCGAGTTGCCGGTTGCCCATGGCGGGCTTGGCCTTGATTTCGGGCAGCGCGTGCGCGTTTTCGCCGAACTGGCTGCCGTGGATTTCGGGTTTGCCATGTCGGTGGTCAATACCCACAACATCGCGCTTAACCTTGTTCGGATCGGCACCCAGGCCCAGCGTGATGCATATCTGCCGTTGCTGTTGTCGGGCCGGCACAGTGCCTGCACCGCGTTGACCGAACCGGGGGCGGGCACCGATTTCGGGGCGATCGCGACCATCGCGCGTGAGGACGGATCGGACTGGGTGCTGAACGGCGAGAAAAGCTGGATCGTGAACGGGCGGCATGCCGGTCTGGCGTTGGTGTTTGCGCAATGTGGTGCGGTTGGCGACCGGAACGGCATTGCCGGGTTTCTGGTCGATCTGACAGCGGACGGGGTGACCCGGTACCCGATCGACAGCGGTTTTGCGATGACCAGCATGGGCACCGGTGGTTTTCGGCTTGAGCAGGTCCGCGTGCCTGCGGACAACCGGCTGATGGCCCCGGGGCGGGCGTTCAAGACCATTCTGACCGAGATCAACGCGGCGCGCGCCTATGTGGCGGCGATGTGCGATGCGATGCTGGAGGCGGCGTTGCGTGAGGTGCAGGCCTATGGTGCGGGTCGCATGAGTTTTGGCAAGCCGTTGGACGCCCATGCCCCCTGGCGGCGGCTGGTTGATCCGGTGTCTGCCGCACTTGCCGCGTGCCAGGCGCAGACGCGCGAGGCCTGTCAGCAGGTGACCGCCGGGCAGGATGCCCAGGTTGCGGCGATGCGCGCCAAGGTCGGGTCTGTCGAGGCGTGCCAGGCCCATCTGCCTGCGCTTTTGCATGCCATGGGGGCCGAGGGTCTGAGACCGGAGCGGTGTTTCACCCGGCATCTTGCCGCAGCGCAGATCGCCGGCCTGACTGATGGCGCGACACTGATCCTGAAAGAGCGGCTGGCCCGCATCGACGGCAAGGAGGACTGACCGACATGCGCGTGTTCCAGATTGAAGACGATTGGGGCTTTGACAACCTGAAACTGTCAGAGCGGCCCGAACCCGTTGTGGGCCGGGGGCAGGTGATCGTGGAAATGAGCATGGCGTCCCTGAATGCGCGCGACCTGATCGTGCCAGAGCGCGGCTACGGGCGCGCCACGGGTGAATTGCCCTTGATCCCGGTGTCCGATGGCGTTGGCACGGTGATTGCGGTTGGCGATGGTGTCACGCGCGTGGCGGTCGGTGACCGCGTCTGCCCGACCTATTTCCAGAACTGGATCGGCGGCGCGCCGACAGCCGAGCGGTTTGCGTCTTCGCTGGGCGGCCCGCTGGACGGCGTCATGGCCGAGCGCGTGTGTCTGAACGCCGACGGTGTGGTCAAGGTGCCGGACTATCTGACCGATGCAGAGGCGGCGACGCTGCCCTGTGCCGGGCTGACCGGATGGAGCGCGATTTGCACGCTGGGTGCGGTCAGGCCGGGGGACAAGGTTCTGGTGCAGGGGACCGGCGGCGTTGCCCTGTTCGCGCTGGCCTTTGCCAAGCTGCACGGGGCGCATGTCACGGTGATTTCATCCAGCGATGAAAAGCTCGCCAAGGTGCGTGAGATGGGCGCGGATGCGGTGATCAATTACCGCGAGACCGAGGACTGGGCGCGCGCCAGCCGCCCGATCACGGCAGATCGCGGCGGTTATGACCTGATCGTGGAGCTTGGCGGGGCCAAGACCCTGCCGCTGTCGCTGAGGGCGGTGCGGCCCGGTGGCAGTATTGCCATGATTGGCGTGCTGTCGGGGCTGAATGTCGAGGCATCGCTGGGCCTGATCGTGGCGCGGCAGGTGCGCGTGCAGGGGGTGACGGTCGGGTCTCGTGACGGGTTTGAGGCGATGCTGCGCGCGATGGCGCTTCACCAGCTTCGTCCGGTGCTGGGCGAAACCTTCGCGTTTCAGGATCTCAAGGCGGCGATGCGTGACTTCAAGGAGCGCGACCGCTTTGGCAAAACGTTGGTGCAGTTCTAGACCATGGCGCAGGCCTGCCCTTTTCAGCCCCGGTCGCATCCGCCCGACAGGCTTGCCTTTCGCATGTGTGCGACTGGCGAAGAGGTCAGCTTTGGCGAGCTTGAGGCGCGGGCCAACAGGGGCGCGCATCTGCTGCGGTCGCTGGGTGTGCAGCGCGGTGACCACATTGCCATTCTCATGGAGAACCGCTGCGCGTTTCTGGAGTTGTGTTTCGCGGCGGATCGCACCGGCGTGTATTATACCACCATCAGCACGCATCTGACGCGCGATGAGATTTCCTATATCTGCGGCGATTGCGGGGCCAAGGTTCTGATCACGTCGCCCAAGTTTCGCGACGTGATCCCGAAGGGTGATTTCGTGACCTATCTCGTGGGGGAGGCCGGGGATCTGCCATCCTGGGATGAGGCGGTGGCCGGCATGCCCGCAACACCCATCGCGGATGAGGCGCAGGGGCTCGACATGCTGTATTCGTCCGGCACGACCGGCCGGCCCAAGGGGATCAAGTGGCCCTTGCCCGAAGCGCCCTACGGGTCCAGCACGATGCTGATCGAACTGCTGACCGAGCTGTTCGGGTACAGTGCCGGGACGCGCTATCTTTGCCCGGCGCCGCTTTATCATGCGGCCCCGCTGCGCCACACGATGGTCACGCTGAAGATGGGTGGTTCTGCCTTTATCATGGACAGGTTCGATGCCGAACAGGCGCTGCACCTGATCGAACGGCACCGGATCACGCACAGTCAGTGGGTGCCGACGATGTTCGTGCGTCTGCTCAAGCTGCCGCCCGAGATCCGCAGCAAGTACGACCTGTCGTCCATGACGTCGGTGATCCATGCCGCTGCGCCATGTCCCGTCGACATCAAGCACCGCATGATCGACTGGTGGGGTCCGATCATCAACGAATACTATTCGGGCACTGAAAACAACGGCTTCACCGCCATCACCAGCGCGGAGTGGCTGGCGCATGAAGGCTCTGTCGGGCGGTCGAAGCTCGGGGTTCCGCATATTTGCGATGCCGAGGGAAAAGAACTGCCCGTCGGGGAAGAGGGCGAGATCTATTTCGAGAACGGTCACCAATTCGCCTATCACAACGATCCTGTGAAAACCGCAGAGGCGACGCATGAGAATGGCTGGACCACGCTGGGCGATATCGGGCGTCTGGATGATGACGGGTATCTGTACCTGACGGATCGCAAGTCGTTCGTGATCATTTCGGGCGGGGTGAACGTGTACCCGCAAGAGGCCGAGAACGCGCTTCTGTCGCATCCTGCGGTGCTTGATGTTGCGGTGATCGGCGTTCCGAACGAGGAATTGGGGCAGGAGGTCAAGGCCATCGTCCAGCTTGTGCCGGACGAAACGGCGACGGAGGACCTGACCGATCAGTTGATCGCATTTTGCCGTGCGCGGATTTCGCCGATCAAATGCCCCCGGACGATTGAATTCCGATCCACGCTGCCCCGGCTGCCAAACGGCAAGCTCTACAAGCGGAAGTTGGTTCAGGAATACCTTGAGACAGCCTGACAGGCCGACAGGCGGTGTTTTGCGGGTGACACGGGCCTGCCGTTGCGGCAGTGCAGCACTGCCCTGTTCCCTTCCGGGGGCTTGGCCTATCTTGGGGTTATGGACGATTCACTCAAAGACCTGATCGCCTGCCCGAAATGTGATGCCTTGCACCGCATTCCGGAAATGGAGAAAGGCGCGCAGGCGCGATGCGCGCGCTGTGACACGGTGCTGATGGCACCGCGCGACGGTGCAATGACGCGGATCGTGATGTTGTCGGCAACCGGTTTGATCCTGATGGTGGCTGCCGTGTTCTTTCCGTTTCTGGAGCTCAGCACACATGGGCTTGGGCGCAAGAGTTCGGTCTTCGACGCGATCCTGGCCTTTTCGGACGGGTTGATGCTGCCGCTGTCCTTTGCGGTGGCGGCGCTGATCGTGGTGTTGCCGATCACGCGGTTCATGGCACTGATCTATGTGTTTGCGCCGATGGCTCTGGGCTGGGCCCCGGCGCGCCGCGCGCGGTCGGTGTTCCGGATGGCCGAAGCGATCCGGCCCTGGGCCATGGCCGAGATTTTCATCATCGGGGTCGCGGTGGCGCTGGTCAAGGTGGCGGGCCTTGCCACGGTGACGCTTGGTCCGGCCTTCTGGGCTTTCGTGCTTTTGGTGATCGTGACAGTTCTGAAGGACAGTTTCATGTGTCGGGTGACGGTATGGCAAACGCTCAGCCAGCGCAGCGCATAGTTACCGCGCGGGCCGCGGGGTTGGTGGGCTGTGCCGAATGCGGGCATGTGCATCGCCGGGAGGTCGAGATCTGCACGGTCTGTGGCAGCGTGTTGCGCAGCCGCGACAGCGCCAGTCTGCAAAAGGTGTGGGCCTGGCTGGTTGCCGGGATGGTCGTTTACATCCCGGCGAACGTTTACCCGATGCTGCGCACGTCCACGTTTGGCAGGACATCGGAAAGCACCATCGTGGGCGGGGTTCTGGAACTGGTCGAGCACGGGTCTTATGGCGTGGCCTTTATCGTCTTTTTCGCGTCGGTCGTGATCCCGATCAGCAAATTCATTGCCATCGCATATTTGGCCTACCGGGTGCAGACGGGCAAACGCGGGCATATGCGGCATTTGCATTTGTACGAGGTGGTCGAATTCATTGGCCGCTGGTCGATGATTGACGTCTTCGTGGTGGCGATTTTATCGGCGCTTGTGCAATTGAATTTCGTCGCAACCGTCAATCCCGGAATTGCGGCGGTCAGCTTTGCGCTTTCGGTTGCATTCACCATGATTTCTGCCAATAGCTTCGACCCACGATTGATCTGGGACACGCGGGAAGGAAAGCTGGCGTGAGCGACCCTGTAGCCGCAGAAATGAAAGTGTCCCCGCCAAAGAAGTCTTTTTGGCGCAACCTGTCCTTTGTCTGGCTGGTGCCATTGCTGGCGCTGGCCGTGTCGCTGGGCATCGCCTGGCAGAACTATGCGGATCGCGGCACGCTGGTCACCATTTCCTTTGCCAATGCATCGGGGATTGTGGAGGGCGAGACCACGTTGCGCTACCGCGAGGTTGTGGTGGGCCAGGTCGAGGAATTGAGGTTCACCAACGATCTGGGCCGGGTGCTGGTCTATGTCAGGGTCGACAACGATGTCGTGCCCTACATGGACGAGGACAGCGCCTTCTGGGTGGTGCGGCCCGAAGTGTCGGCGCGCGGGATCAGCGGTTTGTCGACGGTGTTGTCCGGCGTCTATATCGAGGGTGCGTGGGACAATGTGCCAAGCGTGCCTCAGACCGATTTCGTCGGGTCCGACCAGCCGCCGCTGGTGCAACCGGGGCGTCCGGGCAAGCGGATCACGCTGGCGACGGATGATGGCACGACGATTTCGTCCGGATCGCCGGTTTTGTATCGCGGGGTCGAGGTGGGCCGTCTTGAGACGCCGCGCCTGTCGGCGGACGGGCGCAGCGTTCTGGTCGATGCGTTTATCGATGCGCCGCATGATGCGCGGCTGACGCAGGCGACACGGTTCTGGGACACATCTGGCTTTGATTTGTCGTTTGGCACGTCGGGATTCGAGGTGAATTTCGACAGCGTTGCTTCGCTTTTGACGGGCGGGATCGAGTTCGACAACCTGTATGACGATGGTGAGGATATCGGCCCCGGCTACGTGTTCACGCTTTACGAGGATGAAGAGGACGCGCGGCGCAACCGGTTGGTGCGGGGTGTCGCGCAGGGTGTGGCGTTTTCGATCCAGTTCGAGGAGTCGGTGTCCGGTCTGGAGGCGGGCGACGATGTCACCTACCAGGGCCTCGATGTGGGCGTCGTGACGGACCTTCGGTCGCGTGTGATCGAAACGGAGTTCGGCCCACAGGTGTCGCTGTTTGCGGATGTGTCCATCGATCCGCAGCGCATGGGCCTGCCCGAGGGCACGACGGCAGAGGACACGGTGGAGTTTTTCCGGTTCGCGGTCACCACCGGATTGCGCGCCCGTCTGGCGACGGAAAGCCTGCTGAGCAGCGATCTGCGGATCGAGCTTGTCGTCCTTGATACCGCACCGAATGCGTCCCTTTCGGAACCGGACGACGGGCTGCCCGTCTTGCCGAGCGTCGAATCCAACCTGTCGGATTTCACCGCCACCGCCGAGGGTGTGCTTGAGCGGATCAATGCATTGCCCATCGAAGAGGTGATGGAGCAGGCGGTGTCGCTCATGGATGCCATCGAAACGCTGGCCCGGAACGAGGACTTGCAGCGCGTTCCGGGATCGACCGTGGCCTTGCTGGACGATGCCCGGACCCTTGTCGCCAGCGAGGCGTTACAGGGCATCCCCGATCAGCTTGCCGCGGCGACGTCCGATCTGCAGCAGTTGATTGCCGATGTGCGCGAGGGGGGTGCGGTGGCCTCCCTGACCAGCGCGCTGGCGTCTCTGGACGAAGCGATGGTGGGGATCAACGCGGCGTCGCAGACCGCGCCGGCGCTGGCCGAAAACCTTGCCAAGCTGACCGAAGATGACATTCCCGCCGTTCTGGCAGAGTTGCAGGCGGCGGCTGCCACAGCGCAGGCGCTTGATCTGGACGGGCTGGTGACAAGCGCGACACAGACGTTGAACCGGATCGATGCGCTGATTGCCAATGAAGCGGTGCAGAACATTCCCGCAGGTGTTGAGGCGGCCATTGGAGATGTGCGGCAGGTGGTGGCCGATCTGCGGTCTGAAGGCGCGGTGGAGGTTCTGGGTTCTGCACTGCGCAACCTGGACCGGGCGATGGCCGATATCAGCATCGCGTCACAGGACGCGCCCGCGCTGACGCAGAACCTGCGCGAAATCACGGAAACGGATATTCCAGAGCTTCTGGCCGAGCTTGAAGCGGTTGCGAGCACGGCGAAGGAGCTGGAATTGCAAGCGCTTGTGGACAGTGCGACAGGCACGCTGTCGCGCGTTGATGCCCTGATCGGCAGCGATGAGACGATGGACTTGCCCGGTACGCTGAACGATGCGCTGACCGAGATGCGGCTTGCCCTGGCCGAGTTGCGCGCGGGTGGCGTGGTCGAAAACCTGAACGCGACCTTGCAATCGGCCTCGGATGCGGCGGGCTCTGTCGCGGCGTCGGTCGAGGATTTGCCGCAGCTGACCGCGCGGCTTGAGCGTCTTGTGGCCGAGACCGAAGCGGTTGTGGCCTCTTATGGGGCACGGTCGGATTTCAATACGCAGACGCTTTCGGCGCTGCGCGAGGTGCAGAATGCGGCGCGGTCGATTTCCGATCTGGCCAAGGCGATTGAACGCAGCCCCAACTCGCTGATATTCGGGCGCTAGGATAAAGGTGTGTCTATGACCCTGACGACGTGTCGCGTGATTTGTCTGGCCTTGGCGTTGCCGTTGGCCGCCTGTAGCGGCGGTGATGCCGCGCGGTACCTGGTGGATGCGCCGGTTGCATCGGCGCCCGAGACGCGCGTTGCGGTGCGGACATTGGAATTGCGCGACGTGTCGCTGCCCAACCATGCGTCCGGAGCCGAGATCCTGCTGCGCGACGATGCGGGTGCTTTGCGGCCGTTGGGCGACGCGGTCTGGGCGGACGATCCGGAACGGGCCGTGACCGGCGCGTTGGCCGGGTTGCTGGATGCGCGCAGCAGTGCCACCGTTTCAGCCGAGCCCTGGCCCCTGGCCGATGGACCGACAGCGCGGATGGATGTTCGCATCGACCGGATGCTGGCGACCTCTGCCGGGGTGTTTGAAATCACCGGACAGGCGGCTGTCAGCGCCGTGGACGGGCCCGCGCGCGACCGGGTGGAGCGTTTTGCAGTGACGGCGCCGATCCTCGAGACCAGCGCCGCAGGGGTGGCGAATGCGCAAGGGCAGGCGCTTGTGGCGCTGTCGGACAGGTTGATCGGGATGTTGCGCTGACGCATGCCGGTAACACCGCCGTCTTTGCCGGAACTTCTGGACCACGGGTTTGACACGGTCATCGACGTGCGCAGCCCGGCGGAGTTTGCCGAAGACCACGTGCCGGGTGCGATCAATCTGCCGGTTCTGAACAACGAGGAACGCGCGCGGGTCGGTACCTTGTACAAACAGGTCAGCCCGTTCGATGCCCGCAAGCTGGGCGGTGCGCTGGTGTTTCGCAATGCGGCCACGCATATCGAAGGCGCGCTGTCGCATCACGACGGGTCGTGGCGGCCGCTTGTCTATTGCTGGCGCGGCGGGCAGCGGTCGGGAACCTTTGCGTGGCTTCTGGCCGAAATCGGCTGGCGGTCGGATGTGATCGCGGGCGGGTACAAGACCTATCGGCGACTTGTGGTCGATATGCTGCACGGTGCGCCGCTGCCGTTTCGGTTTGTGCAGCTGGGGGGATATACCGGGACCGCCAAGACAGAACTTTTGGCCCTGCTTGCCGACCGGGGCGTGCAGGTGATCGATCTGGAAGCTCTGGCCCATCATCGCGGATCGCTTTTGGGCGGTCTGGGCGCACAGCCGTCGCAGAAGGCGTTCGAAAGTGCACTGGCCCAACGGTTGTGCCGCATGGACCCGACGCGGCCTGTGCTGATCGAAGCCGAAAGCAGCAAGATCGGCACGGTGCTGATCCCGCCCAGCCTGTGGGAGGCCATGAAGACCGCGCCGTGGATCGAGGTGAGCGCACCGCTGGAGGCGCGGACGGAGTACCTGCTGCGGGCTTATGACGATATCCTGTCCGACACTGACGGATTGCGGCAAAAGCTGCGGCCGCTGCGGGTGCATCGCGGGGACGCTCTGGTCACCGAATGGCTTGGTCTGAGCGCAGCAGGCGACAAGCGCGCGTTGACCCGTTCGCTGATGCAGGATCATTACGACCTGGCCTATGCCAAGTCGATGAAAGCGATGGCCCCCGAGGTGGTGGCGCGGGTTGAGGCCGATGGCTTGACGCCCGGGCACCTGCGCGGTGTGGCGGCGCAGATCGAAGCGGTGCTTCAGGCGATATCGATCTGACCGGACGGGCCTGCATGCAGGTGCCCGATACAGCAGGCTGCGCCATATCCAGCGGTTTGCAGGCTGTCGAGAACGTCTTGCGTTCTGTCGCGGGGGATCGCGGCCAGCAAGCCGCCGCTGGTTTGCGGATCGAACAGCAGGCGCGATTTCGGTGTGTCGGGAAGGGTTGGAAACGCGGCACGATTGCTGGCGTAAAGCGAGGAATGTTCGCCGGCGGCTGACAGCGCCTCTGCGCCGTGGAGCGTTGGGAGCGCGTCAAGCTGCACGGTCGCGGCAAGGCCGGAGGCCTGGCAGATATTCTGAAGATGACCGGCAAGGCCAAAGCCGGTGACATCGGTCATCGCTTGCGCGGTCTCGCGCAGGATTTGCGACGCGCCCCGTTGGCCCTGTTGCATGGCCTGCAAGGCGTGCGCGACCTGTGCACCCGTCGCATTGCCCGACATGGCCGCGGCCATGACGACGCCGGTTCCGACCGGTTTGGTCAGGATCAGCGCGGCACCGTCCTGCGCCCCGCTCAGGGTAACCGGCGGATTGGCGCAGAGGCCGGTCAGGGCAAGGCCGATGGTCAGTTCATCGCCAATCGTGCTGTGCCCGCCGACGATATCAGCGCCCGCGTCGCGCAGGACCTGGTCGGCGGCGTGCAGGATTTCCGCCATTGTCCGCTCTGCAAGGCGGTCTGCCATCCGGGGCAGGATGATCGACAGGGTGGCGGCCTGCGGATCTGCGCCCATCGCCCAGATATCCCCCAGCGCGTGATGCGTGGCGATGCGCGCCATGACGGCCGGGTCGTCCCAGAAGCTGCGCAAATGGTCGGTGGTGAAGACCTGTTGCGCCCCGCCTGTGATCAGCAGGGCCGCGTCATCGCCGGGCAACGGGCGGATGTCGGGACGCTGTGGCGGGGCAAGTCGGGACAGGGCGGAGGACAGCGCATCCCGGCCCAGCTTGGCACCGCAGCCGCCGCAGAGCGGTTTGGGTCCAAGCGCCTCGGTGACGCCTTTGGCGCGGGGGTATGGCAGGGGCGGCGGTGTCATCCGGGGCAGATTGCGGAACTGGTCCATGAACTTGCGGTCGATGCTGTCTTTCCATGTCCAGACCCAAGGCCCGGTGAAGGTAAGGCCGAAGCGATCCCCGAGCGCCGATTTTTCGCCAAGCGAGATAAGCTTCAGGTAATCTTTTTGTGGCACATAGGGTTTGAGAGGGCCGCTGGAGAGCGAGGATAGAAGGTTATTGAGCAGCGTTGGTGCTTGCCGCACCGCATAGACCCCGGCTTTCGGGCGTGGGTCGTGGGTCATGTGGGCGCAATCGCCGACGGCAAAGATGCGGGGATCGCTGGTCTGCAAGCGGTCGTTCACGCACAGAAAACCGTCATGGGTCTGCAAACCCGTTTCGGACAGCCAGTCATAGGGCCGGGCGCCTGCGGCGCCGGTGATGAAATCGGCCGTGATCGTGCGCCCGTCCGCAAGGTGCAGCGTCTTGTGCGTAAGATGTGTGATCGTGACGTTTTCCAGCAGCGTCACATTCTGCGCCGACAGGGCGTGCCGCAGACGGTCTGCGCTTTTCGCGGGCAGTGCGGACAGCGCTGTGCCCGCGTCGATCAGGTGCACCACCGCGTCGCGGCGGCGCTGTTTGAGCGCGTGGGACATGGCCATGGCCAGTTCCACCCCGGCTACACCGCCGCCGATGATCGCGAGCGTGGCCGGGCCGTCCTGATCGCGGAAGGCGTCCCATGCCGCGGCAAAGGGTCCAAGCGGTTTGGCCGGAATGGCATGGGCCCCAAACCCGTCGAGGGCGGGCATGTCAGAGGTGATGCCAACGTCGACCGATGCGACGTCGAAGCCGATATCGGGATGGGTGTCGATCTGGATGGTGCCCGCGCCTGGGTCGATGCCGGTGACCGAGCCGAGGATCAGCCGGGCCTGCGCGGCGCTGGCGAGCCGGACCAGATCGATGTCAAGCTGGTCGCGCGTGTAATGGCCCGCCACAAAGCCGGGCAGCATGCCGGAATAGGGGGCCGTCGGTCCGGGGTTGATCAGGCTCAACCGGACGCCGGGCAGGGGCTTCATCAGCCATTTGCGCAACACGAGCGCGTGGGTATGGCCGCCGCCGATCAAAACAAGGTCCTGTGTCAGGGGCAACGGGGCAGTGTGCATGGAGTCGTCCTTTGAACTGGCGTCGCTTTAGCACGCGTGTGCCGGTGGCCCAATGGGACGGATGATCAACTTTCGTAACGGGTCTGTCCGCGCCGGTTGGCGTCAACCGGCAAGGTGACATGCACAGGCTGATGGGCGCGCTGGGCGCAGGCTTGCCTTGGGCAGACATGGCAGCTTGTCCCGATCTTGGCGAAGAGCGACTTGTCGTCCATGTTGAAGCGTTGCGCGTAGCCGATCCTCGGGGCGTGATCGATGTCGCAGCCGATCGCCACGACAAGCCGCCGCTGCCGGGCCTCGCCGCCCAGAACGGGCCTGTCAGAGGTGCGCGACAGGGTGAAAAAGCGGCCCTGATCCGGCATTTCGACAAATTGCGGCAGGATCTGGCCGGGCATTTGGAACGCGCCGTGAATGTCCCAGACGGGACAGGCGCCGCCTTCCTCGGCCAGGGCAATGGTGGTGGCATTGAACCGCTTTGACACGTTCCCGGCGCGGTCCACGCGGAGGAAGAAGAACGGAATGCCGCGATGGCCATCGCGTTGCAGGGTTGTGAGCCTTTGGGCGACCATTTCGAAACTCACACCAAAGGCCGCCGATATGCGGTCGAGGTTGTAACGCGTGGTTTCGGCAAGATCGACGAAGTCCGTGTAGGGCATCAGAAGGGCGGCTGCGAAATAGTTGGTCAGTTCGACGGTGAGCCGTGCGCGGCCCGCATCGTCATCGACCGGGCTGTCGTTGACATAGTCCTGCACGGTTTCCCGCGCTTCGAGCAGCCCGATCACATGGGCAAGCTGAAAGATGCGGTTCGGGTGGTCGAGGACTTCGGACAGGTGCACGATGCCATCGGTTTCGCGAAACAGCCGCATCGCGCCCGGCATCTCTGACAGTTTCCGGATGCTGCAGGTGATTCCATGTTCCAGCCGCAGATGCCGTTTCAGCAACGCGTACATGTCGTCATTCGAACCGCCGAGGCGTGCGCGCAGCTGTTCGGCCAGCACCTCCAAGGGGGCGAAATGGTTTTCATGTGCGCGAAACACGTCGTGAATCGCGGTTTCCGGCGTGCGCAGGCGAAGTTCGCCCGCGCCGGTCTGACCCGCGATGCGGCGCAGCTGATCGGTGGTGGACCGGTGGGTTTTCTGCAGTTCCAGGAACATGTCCACAAGCGTCGGTGCGTGATCCAGCGCCGCCCGCAATTCGGTCAGGTCGGGCGGGTCAGACGCAAAGGCCGGATCGCGCACGGCGGCCCTGAGATCGGCCAGTTTCGTGGCTTCGGAATTGGTGACCACACTGCGCATGTCGACGCCGTAGGCTTCGGTCAGGGACATCAGGACCTGAACCGACAGGCTGCGCTGGTTGTTTTCCAGCAAGTTGACATAAGCCGGGCTGATGCCCAGCCGCTGGGCCATCTCGGCCTGGGTGTGCTTGTTCTGTCGACGCAACTGCCGAAGCTGGGGGCCAATGAAAGTCTTGCTCATATTTACAACATTACACTTATGAAAATTGTAAAAGCAAGAATTTACGCGCCTACCGCTTTTTGAGTGAAATAAAATTTCGTCACGATACTTATCGGTCCAGTCCAAGGCGAGAAACGGCGGTGGGTTCTGCCAGATACGCGGGCTTTTGATCTAGGGAGGATATTACATGATCTACAAAATGACACGTCGCGCTGCTTTGGCCGGGGCTGCAAGTCTTGCACTTATTTCTGCGGGTGCCACGTCTGCACTGGCCGAAAGCTGGAAGCCGCAGAAGCCGATCGAGATGGTGATCATGGCCGGTCAGGGTGGCGGTGCGGACCGTCTGGCGCGTCTGTTCCAGTCGATCATCCAGAAGGAAAACCTGGCCTCCATGCCGGTCCTTCCGGTGAACAAGGGCGGCGGCTCCGGTGCAGAAGCGCTGCGCTATCTCAAGGACAATGAAGGCGACGCGCACAAGATCATGGCGACGCTGAACAGCTATTACACCACACCGATCCGCAACGATATCGGCGTGGATATCGAAGAGTTTACACCGATCGCGCGCATGGCGCTTGATACCTTTGTGCTTTGGGTCAACGCAGACAGCGATATCCAGACCATGGAAGACTGGGTCGCCGCGGTGAAGGCATCGGGCGGCACCTGGAAGATGGGCGGCACCGGCACGGGTCAGGAAGACAGCCTTGTGACAGCGATGCTGGAAAAGGAATTCGACATCAAGGTCACCTACGTGCCCTTCAAGGGCGGCGGCGACGTGGCCAAGAACCTGGTCGGCGGTCATATCGACAGCACCGTGAACAACCCCTCCGAGCAGATGGGCTTCTGGCAGGCCGGAAAATCGCGCCCGATTGCGGCCTTCACGCCCGAGCGTCTTGAGGTGTTCCCGGACGTGCCGACGGCGCGCGAGCTGGGCCATGACATCGTTTACTGGATGCAGCGGTCGTTCGTGGCACCCAAGGACATGCCGGCAGAGGCGGTGGCCTATTACACCGAGATGTTCCAGAAGCTGTCTGAAACCGAAGAGTGGCAGGCCTATACCAAGGACAAGGCCCTGATGGCCGATTTCCTGACCGGGGACGCGTTGCAGGCCTATTTCATCGAAGAGCGTGACAAGCACGCGGCGATCCTGGCCGACATGGAAGGCGAAGGGTCGTCCTGAGGACGCGCCTTTGCGCATGACACCATGAAAAGTGGGCCGGGGCCACGTGCGCCCCGGCCTGTTTTTCCGCTCTGGATTGGGTGATCCGGGCACATTCACAGACCACCGAGGGGAGATCGCAATGCTTGTTGCGGACAGAATGATCGCCGTCGCGATCATGGCGCTATCAGCTTATTTCATGTGGCACGCCGTCGAATTGCCGATTGGCTGGAACGGCATGACCGGCGGCCCCGGCGGCGGAGCGTTTCCGTTCTGGTTGTCTGCGATCATGATGCTGTCGGCGGCGGGCATCCTGCTGCGCAGCCTGAAGGCAGAGCATTCGGACCAGAAATTCTTTGACGGGGTGATGCTGCGCAGCGTGATCCTGGTGGTGATTGCGCTTTTTGCAACCATTGCGCTGATCCCGGTGGTGGGGGCCTATGTGGCGATCCCGCTGTTCATCTTCTGGTACATCAAGGTGTTCGGGCGTCATTCGTGGCTGCTGACCGCGTGTCTGACGATTGGAACGCCGGTGTTCCTGTTTTTCTTCTTTGAAGTGACGCTGAAGATCCTGCTGCCCAAGGGCATCACGGAGCCTTTGTTCTTTCCGCTTTACGCGATGTTCTTCTGATCGGGGGCTGAGACATGGAAACGCTTGTACTTCTTGGCGAAGGTTTCGCGACCTCGCTGTCCCCGCTGAACCTGATGATCGTGATCCTGGGGGTTACGGCCGGGCTGTTCATCGGCGCGATGCCGGGTCTTGGCTCGGTCAACGGGGTGGCCATCGTGCTGCCGCTGACATTCATCGTGCCGCCAAGTTCGGCGATCATCCTGCTTTGTGCGATTTACTATGGCGCCATGTACGGGGGCGCGATTTCATCCGTTTTGCTGGGCATTCCAGGGGCCTCTACGGCGGTCGCGACCACGTTTGACGGACGCCCCATGGCGCAGCAGGGCAAGGCGGGTCTGGCGCTGATCGCGGCAGCGGTGGCGTCGTTCATTGGCGGGACGATTTCGGTCGTTCTGTTTACCCTGTTCGCGGTGCCGCTGGCCGACCTGGCCCTGGCCTTTGGCCCGGCCGAGGAGTTCGCCCTTGTCCTGCTGGCCTTTACCACCTTTGTTGGACTGGGCGGGGATGACGTGCTCAAGACGATCATCATGATCTGTCTCGGGCTGGTTCTGAGCACCGTCGGTCTTGACCTGATCTCCGGCTCGCCGCGGCTGGTGTTCGGCGATCTGCCCGGGTTTTATTCCGGGATCAGTTTCCTCGTGCTGGCGATTGGCGTCTACGGGATCGGAGAGATCCTTTACACGATCGAGACGTCGCGGACCGCGCCGTCGGTGACGCCCGCCAAGATTACGCTGCGCGAGTTGGGTGCCGGGTTGCGCGCGATGAACCGGATGTGGAAGACGATGAGCCTCGGGTCGTTCCTTGGGTTCTTCGTCGGCATGTTGCCGGCGGCAGGGGCGACACCGGCCTCGTTGATGGCCTACGGCATCGCGCGGTCGACATCGAAGCAGCCCGATACGTTTGGCAAGGGCAATATCGAAGGTGTGGCCGCGCCGGAAACGGCGAACAACGCGGCCTCGACCGGGTCGCTGCTGCCGATGCTGACGCTGGGCATTCCCGGATCGCCGA
>CAYZAD010000017.1:0-25631 GCA_964476315.1 uncultured Rhodobacterales bacterium | reverse complement strand
TTTCCGAGATCGCCATGGTGCCGGTGACCGAGTGCAGGATGCCGATGGTCACGGTATCGTCCGTCACCGCCAGCCCTGTCGTGTTCACCTCGGCCGTAGGGAAATCAGATGCCCGCAGGTTCTTTGGCAGGAACAGGGACGCGGTCAGCGCCGTCCCGCCCGCCAGAACCGCACGGCGGCTCACACCCTTGGTATTGTTGTTGGAATTCGCGTCAGACATGTCGCCTCCTATCTGGATTGCTCAAGATTTGGGCGATTCCGCATCACCCGCTCTGGAAAGGATCGCGGGAAATGCTGCGGCGCAGTATACGTCAAATGACGTATACCGATGCGCGTTTTGTGCACTTAATGTCAGGGCCAATGAACTTGGTCTGGGGGGACGAGCTGGGGCACAATCGGTCCTTGCTGGTTCCGACCCCATTTTAACGGAATGGACATGGTCGCGCATCTTAAAGCCACCCGCGAAAAGCGGACGTACAACCAGTGGGTGGCCAACGAAACCATGGAAGACTTTGCGTTGCGCTTTACCGCCCGGCGGGCGCGGCGTTGGAGCTATAGCCGTGTGGCCAACACCGCCATCGGCTCGATTTCGTTTCTCGCTCTCGAAGCCATCGGTGCGACGCTAACCCTGACCTACGGGTTCGACACGGCCATCGTGGCGATCATGCTGGTCGGGGCGATCCTGTTCCTGACCGGTTTGCCGATTTCGTATTACGCGGCCAAGTACGGGCTGGATATCGACCTGATGACCCGTGGTGCCGGGTTCGGATACCTGGGTTCGACCATCACGTCGCTGATTTATGCGTCCTTTACCTTTATCTTCTTCGCGCTCGAAGCGGCCATACTGGCGCTGGCGCTGAAATTCACCGTGGGCATCCCGCTGTTCATTGGCTACGTCGTAAGCTCTTTGGTGGTTATCCCGTTGGTCATACACGGGTTTTCCAAGATTTCGGCGTTTCAGGCCTGGACCCAGCCGCTCTGGGTACTGTTGCACATCACCCCTTTTGTCATGCTCGCTTTCGTGGGCTACGACATCGACACCTGGACAGGCTTTACCGGGAATTCCGAAATCCCGGATGCGTCGCGTCTGCTGATGCTGGGCGCGGCGTCGGGCGTTGTGTTTTCCCTCGTGGCGCAGATTGGCGAACAGGTGGATTTCCTGCGCTTTCTGCCAGAACCGCGTTCCGCGACGGACCGGCGAAAGTGGTGGCTGGCCCTGATCTGTGCCGGCCCGGGATGGTCCGTTCTCGGGATGCTCAAGATGCTGGCGGGTTCCTATCTTGTCACGCTGGCCATTCGCGAAAGCGTGCCCCCGCAAGAGGCCACCGACCCCATGCGCTTGTACTACACGGCGTTTGAACAGGTGCTTGGTTCACCTGCTCTGGTGCTTGGCCTTACGGCAGTTTTTGTCATTCTCTCGCAGCTCAAGATCAATGTGACGAATGCCTACGCGGGGTCCATCGCGTGGTCGAACTTCTTTTCGCGGCTGACGAAAAGCCATCCCGGGCGTGTGGTCTGGCTTGTCTTCAACGTTGCGATTGCCGTCATGCTGATGGAACTGGGCGTCTTTACCGGCCTCGAACATGTGCTGGGCCTTTATTCTCATGTCGCCGTTGCGTGGATCGGTGCGTTGGTGGCGGATTTGGTGGTCAACAAACCGCTTGGCCTCAGTCCGAAAGGGATCGAATTCCGCCGCTCGCATCTTTACGACGTGAATCCCGTTGGCATCGGGGCCATGGTTGCCGCCTGCGTCGTGTCCCTTTTGGCATATGCCGGTCTCTTCGGTGCTTTCGCACAGGCGTTTTCATCTTTCGTGGCCCTGCTGACCGCTTTCATTCTTGCGCCGATCCTGGCCTGGGCGACGGGGGGACGGTACTATCTTGCGCGCGTCGACAAGGCTGACGACGTGCAGAAAGGGCTGCACACCTGCACCGTTTGCGAATACCGGTTCGACGCCGAAGACACGAGCGACTGTCCCTTTCACTTTGGCCGGATCTGTTCGCTGTGTTGCAGCCTCGACGCGGCCTGTCACGATCATTGCAAACCGCATGGGCGGCTTGATGCAACGGTGCGCGAAGCGCTGTTCGCGACCTTGCCTGCCTCGATTGCCAAGGCGATGATGTCGCGCCTTGCGCGCTATTTGCTGACCACGACGGTCCTGTCGCTCTGTTTCGGCGCATTGCTGCTGGTCATACGCGCCTTTGCCAACGACGACACGCTTGATGCCGTGCTCACCATCATATTCTGCACGGTCTTGATCGTGATCGGTGTCGTCGTCTGGATGTTCGTGCTGATCGGCGAAAGCCAGAAAAACGCGACAGAAGAAACCGAGCGTCAGACAAAACTGCTGCTCAAGGAAATTCGCGCCCACGAACGAACAGACCTCGCCTTGCAAGAGGCCAAGGAGAAAGCCGAAGCCGCGAACCTGGCCAAGACGCGTTACATGTCGGGTCTCAGCCATGAACTGCGCACGCCCCTGAACGCGATCTACGGGTTTGCGCAATTGCTGGAAAAAGACACGGACCTCGAACCGTGGCGGGTGTCGATCACCAGTATCAGGCGGTCGTCAGAGCATCTTGCCGGGCTGATCGACGGCTTGCTTGATATCTCGCGGATCGAGGCAGGACGGCTCGAGATTGCCCGCGACAAGGTCAACCTGCACGCACTCTTGCGCCAGACAGCGTCGATTTTCGAAGCCGAAGCCAAGGAAAAGGGCATCCAGTTCACCTGGACGACCCATGGTCGCGTGCCAGCCCTGGTGGGGACCGACGAAAAACGGCTTCGGCAGATTATCATCAACCTGCTTTCCAACGCGCTGCGCTACACCGAATCCGGTCATGTCGATCTGGACCTCACCTATCGCAACGAGGTCGCCGTCATCACGGTCAGGGATACCGGGGTCGGGATCGAACCCGAAAATGTCGAGCGCATTTGGCGCCCCTTCGAACGTGCGGGCCGGTCCGACAGGCAAGGGTCGGGGCTGGGCCTGACCATCACCAAACTGCTGGTCGAGATCATGGGCGGCGAAATCGGCGTGGACAGCGCGCCGGGCAAGGGCAGCGTGTTCACGGTACGGATGATGTTGCCGTCGATTTCAACCAGCGTGTTCGATACGGAAAACCTTAACAAATCGGTGCACCAACCGGGCCTTGTCGGATACCGTGGTCCTCGGAAAACGGTGCTTGTCGTGGATGACGACATCAATCATCTCGGCCTGACCGACCAGTTCCTGTCAAATCTCGGGTTTGTCGTTCTTGTCGCCGCATCTGCGGACCTGGCTGAACAGATGCTCAGCGAAGCGACCCCCGACCTGATCGTGCTGGATATCGACATGCCCGAAAGGGATGGCTGGTCTTTCGCCGAAGACCTGCGTTCTGGAAACTGGCCCAACATTCCGATCATCGTGATTTCCGGCCATGCCGATGAAGAGGGCGTGACCGGGCCGAAAGTGGCGCTGCATGACGCGTTTCTCGCCAAGCCGTTCAATCTGGACGACCTGCTGATGCAGATTGCAGAGCTTTTGAAGGTCACGTTGATCCTGGAGTCCGAAAACGACGCCGAAAAACCGATCCCGCCCGATCTGACCGAGGCGGATCGCAAGATCCTGCTGGAGAGCGCCGCGCTGGGTCACGCGGCAGGCGTGCGCGCGCAACTCGACAAGCTGCGCAAGGAACACCGCGGAGCAACAAGCTTGCTGGACCTGCTCGAAAAACGACTCGACCGGTTTGACATGGCAGGGATCGCCGAAGCTTTGGAGGCCACCAGAGATGGCGTTTAATGATCTTGACCGCAAATGCATCGCCCTGGTCGTCGATGATACGCCTGACACGTTGGGCATGGTGTCCGCCGCCCTGGAGGAAAGCGGCATCACCGTACTTGTGGCGACCAATGGCAAATCCGCCATCGAACTGACCCGCCGGGTCGAACCGGATGTCATCCTGATGGATGCGGTGATGCCCGGCATGAACGGATTTGAGACCTGCCGCGCGCTCAAATTCGGGTCGGACCCGGTGACGACACCGATCATCTTCATGACAGGCCTGACCGAAAAAGAGCACCTTCTCGAAGGTCTCGCGTCGGGCGGTGTGGATTACATCACCAAGCCCGTCGTCGTCGAAGAGCTTATCGCGCGGCTCAGCACGCATATCGTCAATTCCCGCCTTCTTCAAAGCGCACGAGACGCGCTGGATACATCGGGGCGATCGGTGTTGGCCTGTGACCTTGGCGGAAACGTCCTGTGGGGGTCGCAGAAGGCCATCGAAGTGCTCAATACAAGCAACGGAACTGCGCTTGGGCCGCCCTGGCGTGCCTGGGTCTCGGATTGTGCCAGTCGGCCGGTATCCTCGGTCCAGACATTCGAGGCCGGCGAACTGACCTTCCAATTTGTCGGAATGACAGCAACGTCCGAGATCCTGATCAAACCCATGCGACGCGTCTCGAACAGCAAGGAAGACGTGCTTGCAAAAGCGTTCGATCTCACGCGGCGCGAAGCGGAAGTGCTGTACTGGCTTACACTTGGCAAGACCAACCGCGATATCAGCGCGATTCTGGGCCTCAGCGCGCGCACGGTGAACAAGCATCTTGAGCAGGTGTTTCAGAAAATGGGCATCGACAATCGCACATCTGCAGCCGTCATGGCGGATCGCATCCTCAACGCGATCTAGGTCTGCGCCAGGGTTTCGTTCCATCGCTGCGCATAGGCACGATGCAGCTCTGACCCGGCAGCGGGCGGCGGCAAGGTTGCATGCGACTGCGATGTATCGCGTATCCGCGAAAGCAAAGCCGCACCCTCGCTGGTTCCGGTGGTGCCGGTCATCGCATGCACATCGCTTCCCGTCGCAGCTGCCAGCATCTCAAGGTAACATCTGTTCCTTGCAAACGGTCCCTCTACCAGGATTGGCCCGCGATGCCCGACAAGCGCCAGGCAATGAGAACTCACCATCGCAAGGTAAAATCCAATTGCCGCACTTCGTGTGCCTGTCCCGATCTCGGGTTCGGTCCCAACCCAGCTGGCGTGCCGGCCCTGAAACGGTCCGGTTTCCGCAACAACCGAAGGAAGCAGCATGATCCCCGAACGCAGGATGGATGCCATGTCCGCCTCGGTCGGCTCAGTCGCTGCGCCTTGCATCAGCATGTCGTGTTCCCGCCCGCCCATGAACCGTGCCGAAGGAACAGGGGCACCCAAAGCGTTCACATTGACCAGTGTGTCCCGTTTGGGATCAAGCGGGATGTCCGCGCCGCCGATGGCCATGGCAATCACCCAGGTGCCGGTCGATACGACGCCAAACGGGGGCGGCTGGTCCAGAAGATGAGGAAGAAGAGACGCATTGGAATCGTGGATACCGCAATAGACGGGCGTGGTCGCGGCAAGCCCCGTCCGCGCGGCAATTTCGGGCAGGATCGGGCCAAGAACATCGCCGGGCGTGTGCACCGGGGCAAGCCGGTCGGCGATGCCAAGGCGCGCAAGCAGGGGGGACGGCGCCCCAAGATATGGGTTCCACAGATCCGTATGACAGCCCAGCGATGTCACATCCGTCGCCGCGACCCCGGTCAGCCGATACCCCCAGTATTGCGGGTAGGTCACCACATGCCGCACCTTTTCCCGGAGTGCCGGATCGGTCCTGAATTGCCAGAAAAGCTGCGCCCCCACGTTCAGTCCCATTCCCAACCTGGGGGATCCGGTCGTGGCAAAGTCCGGACGGATCACGTCGTATTCCGCGGCCACGTCGTCCGGGCCGGTGTGTTCGTAGTCAAGAACCGGCGCGGCGAGTTCTCCGTCATGCCCGATCAGCGCAGCGCATGCGCCGTGCGTCGTCACCGAAATGGCGTCGATCCCGTGACTTGCTTCAAAGTCAGACAAAGCGTCCAACAGGAACTCCCAATGCCCTGCGACATCAAAATGCGGCCAAGGCGGTTCGTCGATCACCGTGTTTGGGCGGGTCACAACCGCAATCTCGGAAAGTGTGCCAAGATCCACGAGCGCCAGCTTGGCATTGGTCTTGCCGATGTCGATGACGGCGATGTGGCGCTGCGTCATGGCATGTGAAACACGGTGGCAAGCGGCACAGCCACCGGTTCGTTGTCCGGCTTTGTCTCCATGATGTCGGCCATATGCGCCCACCACCGTTGCATGATGTCATGTTCGGGCAGGGCGTCCATCCCGTGGTCGTCGGTGCGCCACAACACACCGAACAGCGTGTTGGTCTCTTCATCCAGATGGATGGAATAATCGGACACGCCAGCCTCTTTCAGAAGCGTTACCAATTCCGGCCAGATCTCGTCATGACGTTTCTGGTATTCTGCGCGACACCCCGGGTTCAGCTGCATCTTGAAGGCAAACTTTTCCATATCAACCCCGCATCTTTTCCCACAGTTTCGGCAGCGCGATCACCGAGATCAGCAGCGCCCCGATGACAATCGACATGACGATGCCCGGAACATTCAAAAGACCCAGGCCAAAGGTCACCAGCCCCATGACAAACGCAGCGATGACGACACCGGGGATCGACCCCGATCCGCCAAGAATGCTGACACCGCCCAGCACCACCATCGTGACGATCTCCAGCTCCCACCCGAAAGCGATAGAGGGGCGCGTGGAGCCAAGCCGGGATGTCAGGCAGATGGCCGCGATCCCCGACATCAGCCCGGTCAGCAAAAACAGGATGAACTTCACCCGCGCCACGCGAATGCCCGAAAACAGCGCCCCGGTCGGATTGTTGCCCACGGCATAGACCGCCCGCCCGAAATTCGTCTTGTGCAGCAGGATCGCGTAGATCACCGCAATCAGGGCAAACAGCACGAATTCGAACGAAATGACCCAAAAGACGTATCCCTGCCCGAAGAACGCGAAATCCGGCGGATACCCGCGATAGGCCTGATCGCCCAGAACGATATAGCTGATGCCCCGGAACAGGCTCATTGTTCCGATTGTCACGACGATCGAAGGCAGGCCCCACACCGTCACCAGAAACCCGTTGAACGCGCCGCACAACAGCCCGACCACCAGCCCGATCAGAACGAGCCCCGGCGTGTCCACGCCGAATTGCACCGCCGCCCCCATGGCCGTAGAGGCAAGCGCAATGATCGAGGCCACCGAAAGGTCGATCTCTCCCGAGATGATCAGCAGGGCCATCGCAAAGGCGATCATCGCCTTTTCCGTAAAGTTGAACGTGGCGTCGCTCAGGTTCCAGGCATTCAGGAAGTAAGGAGAGGCAAAGCTGTTGGCGATGAAGATCGCCACCGCCACGAGGATCAGCAGGCTTTCCCAGCTTTTCAGGCGGCGCTCCAAGGGCGATTGCAGGCGGTCCGGAATGATGCGGGTCGTGTCGCTCATGTCGCATGCTCCGCGCGTTTGAGGATAATTCGGCCCTTTTCGCGATTGGCCCGGGCGTTCATGGCAACGGCGATGATGATCGCACTGCCCGAGATGGCGAGTTGCCAGAACGGGGAAATATCGACGACGGGCAAGGCGTTCTTGATGATGCCCAGAAACAGCGCCCCCAGCGTTGCACCGATGACGGACCCGATCCCGCCCATGATCGCGATGCCGCCGATCACGCAGGCCGCAACCACATCAAGCTCGAACCCGCCGGCCAGGTCCACATAGGCCACCGCGTAGCGCGACACCCAAAGGTAACCGGTCAGCCCGGCAAGGGCGCCTGAAATGGTAAAGGCCCAGAACTGCGTTCGCCCCACATCGATCCCGGCATAGGTGGCGGCATGCGGGTTTCCGCCCGCAGCATAGAACGCCCGCCCCAGCGTCGTCCGTGTCATCACGATGGTGAACAGCAGCACGGCGGCGATGGCGATCCAGCTCATGGTGGGCAGGCCAAGGAACTCTGCGCGGGTAAAGGCCTTGAAAGGATCGCTGATTTCGTGGCTGTTCACCCATTTGCCGTCCGAGATCAGAAAGATCACACCGCGGAAAATCGTCATCGTCCCGAGCGTCACGACGATGGGCGGGATCGCCAGCTTCCAGACCAGGACGCCGTTGATCATGCCAAGCAGGGTGCCCATGCCAATGGCGATGACAAGGATGACCGGAACCGGCAGGCCCGGAGCCGCCACGTTGATCATCGCCACGACCATGCCCGTCAGCGCGAGGTTGGCCGCAACACTCAGATCGATGCATTTGGTCAGGATGACGATCATCTGCCCGATGGCAAGCAGGATCAGCGGCGAGGTGTCGTTGAAGACATTTGCCAGGTTGCCCGGAGCGATAAAGGCCGGAAACCGTGTCGCTATCAGGCCCAACAGCAGCAGGATGGCTCCGAACAGGAACGCTTCACGCGAGGTGACGAGACGTTTGATCATGTTGCGGTCCCTTCAATACCCGCCGCGTGGCGGACCAGCTTTTCCGGTGTCAGGTCGCTGCCGCTGAGTTCGACCGCGATGCGGCCTTCGCGCATGACGATGACGCGGTCCGACATGCCCATGATCTCGGGGATCTCCGAACTGACCATGATCACGGCAAGCCCCTGGGCCGCCAATTCGGCCATGAAGTCGTGCACGGCCGCTTTCGACCCGATGTCGATGCCTTTTGTTGGCTCATCAAGGATGATGACCTTGGGCTGGGTCGCCAGCCATTTGGCAATGACAACCTTCTGCTGGTTGCCCCCCGACAGGTTCCCCACATCGGTATCCAGTGACGCCGCGCGCAGGTCCAGCCTTTGGGTATAGTCGCGCGCCAGCTTGAATTCCTCTGCCAGCCGCAGGAACCCGTTGCGGGATGTGCGCCCCAGAGACGGCAGGGTGACGTTCTGAAAGATCGGCAAGGCGGTGATCGCCCCCTGGCGACCCCGGTCTTCGGGGACGTAAACAATGCCGTTTGCCACCGCGTCGGCGGGGGATCGGATTTCGACCGGCGCGCCCTCGATCCTGACTTGCCCGCCCGTTGGCCTGGTGATCCCGAATAGCGCCTGCATGAATTCCGAACGGCCCGCTCCGACCAGCCCGTAAAAACCCAGGATCTCGCCCTGGCGCAGGGTAAAGCCGATATCGGCGAATTCGGTGGGATGATTGTAATTCTCGACCACGAGGATCGGATCGCCCACGTTGCGCTCGCGTTCGGGAAAGATCTGGTCGACATCCCGTCCGACCATCATTTTCACAAGCTCTGCCTCGGTCACGTTGTCGATCCGACCGTCGCCCACCAGCTGACCGTCTCTGAAGACCGTGTAGTGATCGGCGATCCGGAATATTTCATCGAACTTGTGACTGATGAAAAGAATGGCCTTGCCCTGTGCCTTGAGGGTTTCGACCAGATCGTACAGCTCTTCGATTTCCTTCTGGCTCAGCGCGGCGGTGGGCTCGTCCATGATCACGACGCGTGCGTCGATGGAAAGGGCGCGGGCGATGGCGACAAGATGCTTGTTTGCAATCCCCAGATCCCTGAGCTTTACGCCCGGATCAATCGCTGCGCCGATGCTTGTCAGGATACGGGTGGCCTCCGACATCATCCGGGCGGTGTCGATCAGGCCAAACCTGCCCCGTGGGGCATGTCCAAGAAAGATGTTCTCGGCCACCGACAGTTCGTCAAACAGGACGGTTTCCTGATGGATCGCCGTCACACCGGATGCGCCTGCGGCCTGCGCTGTCGGAAAGCGGGTGGGCGTCCCATCGACGGTGATGTCGCCCCCGTCGGGCTGATAGATACCTGTCAGGATTTTGACGACGGTCGATTTTCCCGCGCCGTTTTCGCCCACAAGCGCCGTGACCTTGCCGGGATACAGCGCGAGCGACACTTCCGACAGCGCCTTGACACCGGGAAACGTCTTGGTGACGCTGTTCAACGCGAGCACGGGCGCGACCGGGATATCGGGCGTCGTGGCCGGGGCCATGGGGGTCTGTTTCAACATGTCAGGGATGCCGCCGAAAGATGTCCGACGCGGCGCAGGCACCGCATCGGACGGAGGTCGCAACGATCAGAAAATCGACTTGAACTGATCGATATTCGAGGCGTCATAGACGAACGGGTCTGCCATGGCGGCCGAATTCGTATCGTCCAGCGTGACAGAACCCATGCGGCCGGTCGGGATCTCGGCACCGGGTTCGGCGGTTGCGGCCCCGGTGGCCAGCGCATGCGCGATCATGGTCGCCGAATACCCCAGATCGATCGGGTTCCAGATGGCAAAGGACTTTGACGCACCGCTTTCGATGGCGCCAGCCATCTCGGACGGCAGGCCAAGACCGGTGACATTCACCTCGCCAACCTTGCCGGCATCTTCAACGGCCTGTGCGGCGGCAACGATCCCGACAGAGGTCGGCGCGATGATCGCATCAAGATCCGGATAGGACTGCATCAGGCCCTGCGCTTCGCGGTAGGATTTGTCGGCCAGGTCATCGCCATAGACCGTCGCCACCACCTCGATGCCCGGATAATTGCCCATCACCTTGTTCATTTCCTCGATCCAGGTGTTCTGGTTCGTGGCGGTGGCCGATGCAGACAGAACCGCAACCTGCCCGCCATCGGGCAGGTGATCTGCCGCCAGCTTGATGATCATGTTGCCGATCAGGGCGTTGGAAGACGGGTTCAGGTGCATCATGCGGCCCTGTTCGGCCACGCCGGAATCCCAGCTGATGACGGCGATCCCGCGCTGCATCGCCCGCTGGAGCGCAGGTGCAACGGCGTCCGGGTCATTCGCCGAGATCGCAATTGCATCGACGCCTTGCGCGATGAGCGAATTGATCACCTCGATCTGACCCTCAGCGGTGGTGTCGGTCGGACCGGTGTAAATGATTTCGACATTGCCCAATTCGGCTGCGGCTTCGTTCGCGCCTTCAGCTGCGGCTTCGAAAAAGCCGATCCCCAATGCCTTGACGACAAGCGCGATCCGCATGTCGTCCTGAGCCATGGCACTTGTGCCCATCAGGCTCGCGGCAAGGCTCATGCCAGTCAAAAGTTTGGCAAAATTTCTACGCTTCATTGGTTTTCCTCCCATTCGCGATAATCGCATGTCAGCCTGTTATGAGGCGGCTTTGCCCTCCTGTCCGGCGCTCGGTTGAGCGACGATCAATCTGATGTCCGCAGCTTCCAGCATGGCGGCGGCCTTGTCCGAGATGCCGTCATCGGTGATCACGGTATCGATCCGTTCGAGCGGGCAGAGAACAAGGCTCGAACGCTGCTGAAACTTCGTGCTGTCGACCAGCACGATCAGTTCATCCGCCTGGCCGATCAGCTTTTGCTCGGCCTGGATCAAAAGCGGGTCTGCCTCCATCAGGCCAAGCGGTCCAAGGCCCTGCGCCCCCATGAACATCCGCCGCGCGTAAAAATTGCGGGTGACGTCATTGTCGAAGGGCGACAGTATGATGTTCTGTTCCCGATAGATCGCGCCCCCGGACAGCATGATGGTATTCTTCGAATGCTTGAGCAGGTGTTCGGCGATCGGAAAGCTGTTGGTCAGGATCTGACAGCGGCGGGTGGCAAGCGGATGCACCATCTGAAGCGTTGTCGTGCCGCCGTTGATGATGATGGAATCGCCATCGTCGCACAGATCGACAGCCGCCTTGGCAATCGCCTGCTTTTCGGCGCTCCGCATCGTCTCGTTCACGGCAAAGGTGCGCCCGGCGATCCCTACGAATTGCGGCGGAGAGATCGCTTCCGCCCCGCCACGAACGCGGCGCAGCTGCTTGTTCATGTGCAGGGTCGAGATGTCGCGACGGATCGTGGCTTCGGACACCCCGGTCATGTTGCACAGATCGACAACCGTGACGACGGGCCGTTCCTGCACAGCCGACAGAATGATCCTGTGACGCTCCTTTTCGTGCATCTGCACCTCCCTTGGCGTGTCACGTTGGAAAGATTCGACAGACCTGTCAATCAAAAACGATCAATACCAATCATTCTGCGCTGCAGCATGATTGAACGTGATTGAAAGTGATTGACAAGCCGACGGGCCGGTCGCACGGTTCTTGTGTGTTCGGGAGGACGGGCGCGCTTCAAATCGGGAGGGTTCGATGCTGAAATCCGTTGAGAAACAGCTTCTTGATAATCGCTGGGATGACGCAGCGACGGCTGGGATGACCGAATCGGAACTGCTTCTTTACCGGTCGAACATCCTCGGATCGGACAAGCGTGTGACCAACTACGGCGGTGGCAATACATCGGCAAAGGTGATGGAAGCCGACCCCCTGACCGGAGAGCAGGTCGAGGTGCTTTGGGTCAAGGGATCCGGCGGAGATATCGGCTCCATGAACCGCGACGGATTCGCGACGCTTTACATGGACAAACTCAACGCGCTCAAATCGCTGTATCGCGGGCCAGAGCACGAAGACGAGATGGTGGGTTACCTCCCGCACTGCACCTTCCGGCTCAATCCGCGCGCGGCTTCCATCGACACGCCGCTGCACGCCTATGTGCCGCGCAAGCATGTGGATCACGTCCATGCCGATGCGATCATCGCCATCGCGGCGTCAAAAAACTCCAAAGAGCTGACGAAAGAGATTTTCGGTGACCGGATCGGTTGGTTGCCCTGGAAACGGCCCGGTTATGAACTCGGGCTTTGGCTGGAAAAGTTCTGCCTGGAAAATCCCGATTCCGATGGCGTCGTTCTTGAAAGCCACGGGCTGTTCACCTGGGCCGACACGGCCAAGAAATGCTACGATACCACGATCAATGTCATCAACGTCGCCACCGTTTGGCTGGCCGAGAAATCCGCAGACAAGCCCGCTTTCGGCGGCGCACGTCATGAAAGCCTGTCCGCCAAGGACCGTCGCGCCGTCGCGGCCCGCCTCATGCCCGCCATCCGCGGCTTCGTCAGCGGCAACCAGCATATGGTCGGCCATTTCAATGACAGCGACGCGGTTCTGGAATTCGTGAATTCCGAAAACCTTGAACCTTTGGCCGCGCTTGGCACCTCTTGCCCGGATCATTTCCTGCGCACCAAAATCCGTCCACTGGTTGTCAATTTCGACCCTGCCGCAAGCAACCTGGACACCGTGATCGAAGGGCTGGCGGATCAGATCGCCGCCTACAGAAAGGACTACGCCGCGTATTACGACCGCTGCAAACACGACAACAGCCCGGCGATCCGGGACCCGAACGCGGTGGTGTACCTTGTTCCCGGCGTGGGCATGATCACCTTTGCCAAGGACAAGGCGACGGCCCGCATCTCCGGAGAGTTCTACGTCAACGCGATCAACGTCATGCGCGGGGCTTCGGCGGTCAGCGAATACCAGGGCTTGCCGGAACAGGAAGCCTTCGACATCGAATACTGGCTGTTGGAAGAAGCCAAGCTGCAGCGCATGCCCAAACCGAAATCCCTTGCCGGACGCGTTGCCCTTGTCACCGGCGGGGCCGGCGGGATCGGCGCGGCCACGGCAGACCGCTACCTGGGCGAAGGGGCTTGCGTCATGCTGGCCGATATCAACGCCGACTCGCTGCAATCCGCACATGATGCGCTGGCACAAACCTACGGCGCAGACGTCGTGCGTGCCGTCACGATGGATGTCACCGACGAAAGCGCCGTCGCGCATGCCATGCAAGAGATGGCGGTCGAATTCGGCGGCCTCGATATCCTTGTGTCGAATGCGGGCATTGCCTCGTCTGCGCCGGTCGAACAGACAACGCTCGAGCTTTGGAACCGCAATATGGACATCCTGAGCACGGGATATTTCCTGGTCAGCCGGGAGGCGTTCAAGCTGATGCGCGTTCAGGATATCGGCGGTTCCATCGTCTTCGTGGCATCCAAGAACGGCCTTGCCGCGTCGCCCAACGCATCCGCCTATTGCACGGCCAAGGCCTCCGAGATCCACCTCGCGCGCTGCCTTGCGCTTGAAGGTGCCGAGACAGGCATCCGGGTCAACGTGGTCAACCCGGATGCGGTTCTGCGGGGCTCCAAGATCTGGGAGGGCGAATGGCTTGACCAGCGTGCCAGCACCTACGGAACCGACAAGGAGGGGCTGGAAGAAATGTATCGCAAAAGGTCCCTTCTGAAACGCTCCGTGTTTCCAGAGGACATTGCCGAGGCAGCCTATTTCCTCGCGTCGGACCGGTCCGCGAAATCGACGGGCAACATCATCAATGTCGATGCAGGCAACAAGGAAGCGTTCACGCGCTGACGAAAATCATCGGGGGAGGACAAGAATGGCGTTTGACAGCGCGAAGGCGGCGTTTGCCGAATGGGGAGTGGATGTTGAAGCCGCGCTCGACCGTTTGGCCGGTATTCCGATTTCCATGCATTGCTGGCAGGGCGATGACGTTGTCGGCTTCGAAACCCGAACCGGGTCTTCGGGCGGCGGTATTCAGGCCACCGGCAACCATCCCGGCCGCGCCCGGACCCCGGATGAACTGCGCGCCGATCTCGAATTCTCGTATAGCATGATCCCGGGCAAGCACCGGCTCAACCTGCATGCCATGTACCTGGATACGGACCAGACGCCCGACAGGGACGCCATCGAATATGCCCATTTCGCACCCTGGGTCGACTGGGCGCGCGATCAGGGGATCGGTCTTGATTTCAATCCGACATTCTTTGCCCACGAAAAGGCGGACGACAATCTGACCCTGTCGCACCCGGACACGGGCATTCGCGACTTCTGGATCGAACACGGAAAACGAACGCGCGAGATTGCCGCGCGCATGGGCTCCGAACTTGGGTCGCCTTGCGTCAACAACATCTGGGTGCCCGATGGCTACAAGGATGTGCCCATCGACCGGATGACAGCGCGCGCGCGGCTCGAGGCGTCGCTGGACGAGATGCTGACACCGCCGCAAGACAAGGCGCTGATGCTGGACGCGGTGGAATCCAAGCTGTTTGGAATCGGGGTCGAGGCCTGCACCGTCGGAAGCCACGAATTCTACATGGGCTATGCGATCCGCAAGGGCACTCTGCTGTGCCTCGACATGGGGCATTTTCACCCGACGGAAAACATCGCCGACAAACTCAGCGCTGTTGCCCTGTCGCTCGATACACTGCTTCTGCATGTGTCGCGGCCGATGCGCTGGGACAGCGATCATGTGATCCTGTTGAACGATGACATCCTCGCCATGGCGCATGAACTGGTCAGCGCAGACTTGCTGGACCGCACGTATATCGGGCTCGATTTCTTCGATGCCACGATCAGCCGCACGGCGGCGTGGGTGATCGGAACGCGCAACATGCAAAAGGCGCTTCTTCGCGCCCTGCTGACACCGATGGACTGGTTGTGCCGCGTTGAAACGGATCTGGATTTTTCGGCCCGGTTGACCCTCACAGAGGAATTCAAGGATTTGCCCTTTGGCGCGGTCTGGGCCGAATTCTGCGCCCGTGCCGAGGTGCCCGCCGGCTTGGCTCTGATCAAGTCGCTCGACAGCTACCAATCCCGCGTGGCGGGCCGGGGGTGATCCCGAATGAATGGCGGTAGTAAGCTGTCAATTTTTGCATGTGTCCGGTCAGATTTCGCAATGTGACTTCGCCTAGCCTGACCCCGAATGAAACCCGTCGTGATGGTCTGTCGCGAAAGGGTGGGGGTGGCGCAACATGACGATCCCCCGCGATAGGGAGGACATCGCACATGGCGCATCTGGCGGATAGCACACTGAAAGTCGGTCTCTTTGGTATTGGGCTCGACGCTTACTGGCCGCAATTCGATGGCCTTGAAGATCGTCTCAAATCCTATGTCGGCATCGTCGAAGCCAAGCTGAAGCGGGATGATCTCGAGGTTGTGAACCTCGGTCTTGTCGATACGCCTGAAAAAGCGGTTGCGGCCGGGCACGCGTTTCGCGCCGCCGATGTGGATGTCATTTTCTTGTACGTGACCACCTATGCGTTGTCCTCCACGGTTCTGCCGGTGGTGCGCCGCGCCGGGGTGCCGGTGGTGATCCTGAACCTGCAACCGGTCGCGGCGATTGACTATGCCGGGTTCAACAAGCTTGGAAATCGCGCCAGGATGACAGGCGAATGGCTGGCCCATTGCGCGGCGTGTCCGGTGCCGGAAATTGCCAACGTGTTCACCCGCGCCGGTATCCGGTTTCACCAGATCACCGGTGTCCTGGAGGGCGATGCCCATGTTGACCGGGAAATTGCCGACTGGATCGAGGCCGCCCGCGTTGGCCATGTGATGGCCCACACCAAGCTGGGGGTCATGGGGCGCTATTACAACGGTATGCTGGACATCTATTCCGACATGACAGCGCAGGCGGCGGCGTTTGGCACGGTAATCGAAATTGTCGAAATCGACGAATTGGCCCTGATCCGGTCCGAACTCGAGGATGCGGCAGTGCAGGCTGCACTGGCCCGGATCGAGGACGAATTCGATATCCAGCCGGATTGCCCGCCCGAGGAATTGCACCGCGCGGCCCGCACGGCGGCCGCCCTGTTCAAGCTGGTCGAGCGGCATGGATTGGGGGCCTTGGCTTATTACTACGAATCCACGCCCGGCACCGCGCATGAGGATGTGATCACATCGGTCATTCTGGGCTGTTCCATGCTGACCGGGTCGGGTGTGCCCGTGGCCGGGGAATACGAAGTCAAGAACGCGCAGGCCATGAAGATCATGGACAGCTTTGGCGCCGGTGGCTCTTTCACCGAATACTATGCGATGGACTATGCCGACGATGTCGTCGTGATGGGGCATGATGGTCCGGGCCACACCCGGATCGCCGAAGGCAAGACCAAGGTCCGCCCGCTCGAAGTGTATCACGGCAAGGTCGGCGCGGGCCTCAGCGTCGAGATGAGCGTCAAACACGGACCCGTCACACTGCTCTCCGTGCTCGAGGTTGCGGGGCAGGTCAAGCTGCTGGTGGCAGAAGGGGAATCCGTGCCCGGCCCTATCCTTGAAATCGGCAACACCAACAGCCGCTACAGGTTCCCCATGCCCGCGCGCGAGTTCGTGGAGAATTGGAACGCCGCCGCGCCAGCCCACCACTGTGCGGTGGGGATCGGGCATATCGCAGGGCGGATCACCAAGCTTGGCAATCTCCTCGACCTCGAGGTCATTCAGGTGTGCTAGGCGGTTCCATCTGGCGCGTCCGCCATTCGCTTGGCGGGCAGCCCACGGCCCTGCGGAACTGGTTCGAAAAGTGAAACGCGGAATTAAAGCCAAGCTGCGCTGCGACGGCCTTGATCGACAGGTCTGAATTATCAAGAAGATCCTTGGCCTTCTGTATGCGAACGGACAGCTGAAAGTCTTTCATGGACATGCCTGTTTGCTGACGGAACGTGCGGCGCAGGTTTGAATAACTGACATTCAACTGATCTGCGATATGCTCCATCGGGCGATTGTCCGTGGCACTCTCAAGCAGCAGCATGCGCACGGAATTGATCACCCGTGTCGTGCTGTCCTCGTTCGCGGTGCGCGGTCCGGCAAGAATGGCAAGCAGCTTCAGCGCCAGCATCGAGATTTCAGGCTGATGTCCCACGGCATCCTCTTTTGCAAGGGCGTGGATTTCCTCGAAAATCCGATCGATCTTGCGGGTTTCCGGCGACCGGAACAAGGGCCGGTTCACGTCCAGCAGGCCGGTCTTTTCCGCCATTTCAAAAGCGTTGCCCTTGCATTCCACCCAATGCTCCGTCCAGCCGGTGATCGGGTCGGGCGCGTAGCGGTGCCAGACATTCGGAAACAGCACAAACACCTGCCCGCCATGGATGGTCTGCTGTTTGCTGCCGCGCCCCAGTTCGATTTTGCCTTTGCCCTCGGAAATGTAGATGATCTGATAGGCTTGCAGGATGCGCCCGCGCCGGAAGTCGAAAAAATGCCCATCCGGATGGTTGCGCGCGGGATATTGCGCATGGCTGCCAACCCGCGTGAAACCCGACGACTGCAAGGTGCATCCCAGTGTCCGGCACAGGCGGCTTTCGGGGATATAGCGGAAATAGCCGCTATCCGTGTCGCCGCTTGTCCGGTTGAGCATCCTTCCCCCAATCTGCCGCTTGGCCAGGCCATGTTTCCCTGCCCGGTCCCGGGGCAAATCCTGCATGCGTCGCTTTCGTGACGCAGGATAGGGTGCAGCGACACAGCCGTCGATCCATTTGCGCCTTTGGGCGATCAATTTTTGTATCTTTTTGGCCAGATTGTGGCGTCACAGCTAAGCTACGCTGAAGCGATAGGGAGGCGCGGCACGTGGCATTTGCACCCGGTCGGCGCGAACGGAGGAGAAAAGAAATGAACAAGATGATCCTGTCAGCGACGACAGCCGTCGCCCTGGCATTTGCTGTGGCACCCGCCGTTGCGGCCGATTTTCACGGCTTCGATCCGGCGACACATGATGGCACGATGTTCGAAGCAGGCGACCTCATGGCAATGGTCAAGGCGGCGATGGAAGTGACCCCGCCGCGCAATGGTGAAACCTATGTGATCGGGTTTGCCAACCTGCAGCGCGATATCCCGTTCTGCGCTCTTGTGGAACAGGGCATTCTTGAAAATGCCAAGGCTGCGGGCATCGAGGTCGTGGTGGCCGACAACCGCCTCGACGGGGCGACCGCCCTGGCCAATGCCGAAAGCTTCATCACGCGCAACGTCGATCTGGTGATCGAATTCCAGACCGATGCCGAATTCGGCGCGGTGATCATGAACAAGCTCAACCAGGCCGATATCCCGGTGATCGCCATCGACATCCCGATGCCCGGGGCCGCATTTTACGGTGTGAACAACCCGCGTGCGGGCTTTATGGGCGGATCGTACCTGGCTCAGGCGGCGGTCGCACGCCACGGCATGGAAGCGGTGATGAATGGCTATTTCATCGAAGGGGAACTGCCGCAGTCCGGCCCGATCCCGGCCATGCGCACCGGCGGGCAGGTGGCTGGCTTCCGGGCGGCCCTTCCCGATTTTCCCGAAGATCAGATTCTCACCTTCGACAGCAAGAACACGCTTGAAGAAAGCTTTACGCAGACCAACAACCTGCTCAGCCGCATCCCCGAGGGCGCGGTGATCATGGGCACCGCAATCAACGATCAGGCGGCCACCGGAATTCTGCGCGCGGCACAGCAGGATGGCCGCGAGATGATCACGATTGTCGGCCTTGGTGCGGACGAGGCCGAGACACTTGCGACAGAAGACGACTTTGTTGCCGCCGTGGGATCGTTTCCGGAACGGTACGGCAACGCGTTGATCCCGATGTCGCTGGCGACTCTGGCAGGCGTCGAATTGCCCGACGCGGTGCTGATCAACCACCAGATGGTGACACCGGCCAACCTGTGCGAATTCAACGCGAATTTCGAATGCGCAGATGTCGAAGTGATCGACTACACCTTCCCCGAGGAAGGGTTTCTCGCGCATCTTGAGGCCTTGCGCAGCGATCCGTCGCTTGCGGATGTGCAAAACCTGATACCGTCGCAGTAGATAAGCCCAAGCAACAGGATGCCCCACGCGTCACCTTCGCGTGGGGGATGGTGACGGGCCATGTCGTGCATCATGGTTTGAAATGACGGTTTGAAACAAGGACGCCGAATGACCGCACAGGCCCCCCGCCTGCAGATGAAGAACATCGTCAAGCGCTTTGGTGGCAACACGGTGCTTGACGGTGTCTCCATGGACCTGAACGCAGGCGAGATCGTGGCGCTGCTCGGGTCCAACGGTGCGGGCAAGTCGACGCTGATGAAGATCCTCACCGCGGTCTACACGCGCGACGATGGCGACATCTTCGTCAGTGCCGACCCGGTCCATTTTTCCACGCCACGCGACGCCGCCCGTGTCGGGATCACGTTTCTTCCGCAAGAGATATCGGTTTTCGGCGAACTCTCCGTGGCCGAGAACATTTGCATGCGGGCCGAAAGCCGGGGCCGCGTGGACTGGGCCGACATGGCGCGCCGCGCCAGACACGTTCTGCAGGACCTCGGGTTCGAACGGATCGACGTGCACATGCGCGTCGCCGATCTGCCCGTGGCCGAACAGCGGATCGTTGAAATCGCCCGCGCCCTCGAAGGGGATGCGGATATCCTTGTCATGGACGAACCCACGGCGTCTTTGTCGGAAAAGGAAAGCGAACAGATCTTCACCATTCTGCGGAGGATCCGCGCGCGTGGAACCAGCGTCGTCTACATCTCGCATTACCTTAAAGAAGTGTTCGCCATCTCGGATCGGATCATCGTGCTGCGCGATGGTCGCAACGCCGGAGAATTCGATCCGGCCACCGCAAGGGTGGGTGATGTCGTCAATGCCATGCTGGGACAGGTCGCAGGCCATCTGTTCGATGACCGCCCGCCGCCGGACAAGACTGCGCCCATTGTCTTCACGGCAGAGCATATCAGCCAGCCTGGACGCATAGAGGATGTGTCCCTGTCGTTGCGCGCCGGGGAAATTCTGGGTGTCTTTGGCCTTGTCGGGTCCGGGGTCGACGTGCTCGGACGCTTGATCTTCGGTGCCGAAGGTGCGCTGGCGGGGGGCCGTATGACGCTGGATGGCAAGGCCTACGCGCCACGGTCGCCCCAAGAGGCCAAAGCGCAAGGCGTCGGTTTCGTGACCGCCGAGCGCAAGTCGGAAGGGTTGCTGACGGACCTGACGGTGCGCGAAAACCTTGTCGCGGCGTTCCAGACCGATTTCGGGTCACGGCTCTTTACCGCGCCTGCCGCTGAACGAGCGCATGCGGAAGACTGGATTGCGCGGCTGGGCGTCAAGACCGATGGGCCCGAGCAGGCCATCCGCCTGTTGTCCGGGGGCAATCAGCAAAAGATCTGCGTGGCCCGCTGGCTCAACCCCAAGGTCCGTGTGCTGATCCTCGAAGAACCGACCCGAGGCGTCGATGTCGGGGCGCGGCGGGACATCTATTCGCAAATCGTCTCCTTCGCGCGCAGCGGTCTTGCCGTGCTGATCCTGTCTTCCGATGTCGAAGAGGTCGCCGGTCTCGCCGACCGGTCGCTCGTGATCAACCGGGGACGGATCACCGCCGAATTCGGACCCGGGGCCTCCCCGGCAGACCTGATGGCCGCTTCTGCAACGACCCATGCAACCTGAACAGACAAGGCACACCATGTCAGACTCGCAACAAACACGTGGGATCGTCTCACGCCTCTTCCAGGGTTCGGGTGTGGGCACTTCGGTGCTGATCCTGCTGGTGTTCTACGTCCTTCTGGTGATTGTCTTTTCGTTTCTGTCCCCGTTTTTCCTGACGGTCCGGAACATGACGTCCATCGGCTCCAACATCGCGCTGATCGGATTGATGGCGGCTGCGGGCACACCGCTGATCATTGCGGGCGGGCTCGACCTGTCGGTGGCGGCCGTGGCCGGCCTGACCGGCGTCATCATCGCATTGCTCTATGCCGCCGGCATCCCGATCTGGGTGGCCGTTCTTGGGGCCATCCTCGTCGCAGTGGTCATCGGGGTCGTGAATGGTGTTCTGGCCACCTATCTGCGGCTCAACCCGTTGATCGTGACGCTTGCGACCATGTCCATTGTCACCGGGGTTTCTCTGATCCTGACCGGCGGATTGACCAAACCTTTGCTGGTGGACAGCTTCAACTGGTTGGGGCAGGGGCGTGTGCTGGGCATACCGATCCCGGCCATTCTGATGCTGAGCGTGTACCTCTTGTTGTGGATCATGATGCAAAAGACCCATTTTGGCCGCTACGCGTTTGCGGTCGGGGGCAATCCCGATGCCAGCCGCTTGATGGGATTGCCGGTCGATCGCACGCAGATCACGCTTTACGTGCTGTCAGCGGTGTCAGGTGCCATCGCCGGAACCGTTCTGGCCGCCATGCTGGGCGCTGCCGCACCCAACGCCGCCGGGCCGCATCTTCTGACGGTGATCGCGGCGATCATCCTTGGCGGGACATCCCTGCAGGGTGGGCGCGGTTCGGTCTGGGGGACGCTGATCGCCGTGCTGATCCTTGGCACCCTGAACAACGGTCTCACCCTGATGAACGTGTCAAGCTTCTGGCAGGATGTGACACGCGGTGTGGTTCTAATCCTCGCGGTCGGCTTCGATGGTCTGCGCCAGCGGATGGGGTAACGCGGGGTGTCTGACGTGGCGCCGTGCCTCAGGCGGTCGCATTGCCAAATCGCACCGCGTAAAGCTGCCGGTAAGCTTCGGCTGATGCGGGCAGGTGCGCCCGAACGGCAGCAACAAGGCGCGCGTTCGAATGCCCGCGCATCGCGTCGATGATATCGAAATGCTGCCGGACGACAGCGGCCATATGCGCCGCGTCGTCGTATTTCACCACCCGGATCGGTTGGGCCGTACGGGCGTGGTCGCCGATCAGTTTCGCAAGCCGAGGATTGCCGCAACACGAATATTGCACTTCGTGGAATTCCTGGTTCAGCCAGAACACCGTTCGGAAATCCTTGTTCAGGGCGGCCTGTTCATGGCGTCGGGCAATGTCCTCCATCCGGTCGAGCACGTCATCCGGACAGGGCAGGGGCGTGCGTTCGGCGGCGGCTGTTTCGAGGATGATGCGGACATCGTAAAGCGCGTCCACCTCGTCCGGTGTGAATTCCACCACTTCGACACCCCGGTTCGGTTTCCGCACCAGAAGGCCACGCGACTCAAGCACACTGAACGCGTTTCGAACAGCGTGCCGCTTGGCATTGTACTGTTCCATGACCCGGTCTTCGATGATGCGGGAACCGGGGGCAAACCGGCCAAAAATGATATCATCTTCAAGTGTTTGTTCGAGTGTCCGGTCGGTCATCATGATCGTCAGTTCGTTGCGTCTTGCCGATGCTAGCACAAGAAAATAATCACCACCACGATAAGATTATCAATAATTTTATTGACGAGAGCGGTGTTTCTTTCATAGTCAGACCCATGCAAATGGGAGGAAGCCATGAAAACGTTAACCAGCGGACTAGCCCTCGTCGCATCTCTTTTTGCGACGCAAACCCTGGCCTGGGAGGCCACCGAAGGGCGTCCTTTCGAAGGCCAGACGGTCAATGTCCTTGCCGTGAAATCCAGCCAGTTCGAAGCGCACGAAGCCCGCTTGGCCGCCTTTGAAGAGGCCACCGGGATCGACGTGGTCTATGACTACGTGCCATTCCCGAACATGAAGGAAGCCCTGACCACCGAAATGGTGGCCGGTGGCGACTATGATGTGGTGTCGGTGATGGATCAGTGGGTCACATCGCTTGCCATGCTGATGGAGCCGATCGGCCCCGAGATCGAAGCCCAGGGCACCGATCTGAGCGATTTCCCGAAGGCGCATCTGCGTCACGGCTATATTGACGGCGAACTCGTCGGTCTGCCGGTACGGGGGCATGTGCAGTTGCTGTTCTATCGCCCCGACCTGTTCGAGGCCGCAGGCGCCACGCCGCCCTCCACCTGGGAAGAGATGGTCACCGCAGCGCAGACCATTCAGGCGAATACGGACGCGGCCGGTGTCGCACTGCCCTATGGCAAGCTGAACGGCCAGAACCTCATGGTCTGGATGAACCTGCTGTGGGGCAAGGGCGGAGACCTGTTCGATGCGGATGGCAATCCGGTCTTCAATTCCGATGCCGGTGTTGCGGCGACCGAGACCTATATCAGCTATCTCACTGAACAGGAGATCGTGCCGGCAGGCTCTGCCGTTTTCGTGGAACAGGATGCGGTCAACAGCTTCAAACAGGGAAATTCCGCAATGCTGCCCGTGTGGTGGTGGGTGCGCTCTCAGCTGACCGACCCCGAACAATCGACCCTGACACCGGAACAGGTGGCCTTCACGGCGCTGCCTTCTGTGGCTGGCGCAGACCGGACGACCTTTACCAACACCTGGATCTTTGGCGTGACGCAGGGCTCTGACAACAAGGGCGCGGCGGCCGAGTTTCTTGGCTGGCTGACCGACCCGGCGCTTGAGCGGGAAGTGCTGCTCGATCCGGACCTGTCCGAGGTGGTCGCGGTCCACATGTCCAACCTGACCGACCCTGAGGTCAACGCGCGCTGGGGTGGCATGCACCAGGCGGCAGCCGATGCCCTTGCCACTGCCGAAGGCATCGAATTCGGCGACGACTGGCCACGCATTGTGCTGATCCTTGAAACCGCGATTTCCAGCCTGGCTTCGGGCGAGGAAACGGACGTCAAGGCGGCTCTGGACAAAGCGGCTGACGGTATCGCGTCGATCCGCTAACGTCGCTTCGGGCAGGCAGCTTGCCGGCTGCCTGCCTTCTTGTCATCGCTCAGAACTCTCAGCGAGGTGTCCCCGTGCAAGACCGGTTGCTTCCGTATTGGCTGTTGATCCCGGCATTCGTGATCGTTCTTGTGACAACGATCTACCCGCTGGCCTATTCCTTCATCACGTCCTTCCGCGCATGGGACCTGACGCAAAGCCGCCGCCCCGAAGGCTTTGTCGGCGTCGAAAACTATGTCTACGCGACGTCAGAGGCGCAGTTCCTGAATTCGCTCTGGGTGACCTTCATCTTTGTGATCACAAGCGTGGCTTTGACGGTCGTTCTCGCCATGGCGCTTGCGCTCCTGCTGCGGCGCAAGGGACCGATGCACACTTTCACACGGATCGTCCTGATCCTGCCCTTCGCCATGAGCCCGGCCCTGATCGGGGTCAGTTACCGGTTCATGTTCAACCCGGAATTCGGCGTTATCGCCAAAGGGCTGGGCGCGATGTTTCCTGCGCTCGAAGGCGTACCGTGGCTGGCCGATCCGACACTGGCGATGGGAATCCTCGTGTTGACCGATGTCTGGCACTGGACACCTTACATGACCTTCATGTGCCTTGGCGGTCTTGCCTCCATCCCGCGCGAAACCGAAGAGGCCGCGCGTATCGACGGCGCATCCAACCTGCGGATCGTCTTCGGCATCATCCTGCCGCAGATGCGCGGGGTCATCCTTGTGATGGCGGTGCTCAAGACGATCTTCGCGCTCAAGATGTTCGACCAGGTCGTCACGCTCACGGGGGGTGGTCCCGGCACATCGACCGAAACCCTGGCCTATTTCATCTTCAACGTGGGCTTCCGTTGGTTCGATATGGGCTATGCGTCGGCGCTGGCCTGGATTCTGACAGCGATCATGATGGTCATCTCCATGTGGTATGTCCGCATGCTGCTTAGCGAAAAGAAAATGGCGACCGCATGACCAAGACACTGTCCTACCTCGCCGAACGCGCCCTGTTGACGCTGGTGTCCATCGTGGTCCTGTTTCCGATCGCGTGGATGTTCCTGACAGCCTTCAAACAGCCGCGCGATGCCTATTCGCTGTCGCTGGATTTCCAGCCGACCTTTCAGAACTTCGTGACGGTCTTTTCCGATCCCTGGAACCTGGGCAGCATGGTGATGAATTCCGTGATCGTGGCCACGGTGACCGTGGCGATTGCGGTGCCCTGTGCGACGCTGGCGGCCTATTCGTTCTCGCGTTTCCGGGTGCGGGCACGGAAATTCCTGTTCTTCCTGATCCTGTCGACACAGTTCATTCCCGCCGTTGTGATCGTCCTGCCGTTCTTCCTGATGTTCCGTCAGTTGGGCATGCTGGATACGCGGCTGGCGCTGATCATCGTCAACCTGGCCATCGTGACGCCCTTCGTGATCTGGATGATCAAAGGCTTCATCGACGCGATCCCCACCGACAGCGAAGAGGCGGCCATGATCGACGGTGCGTCGCGCTTGCGTGTGATCAAGGACATCGTCCTGCCCGTTGCGGCCCCTGGCATCATGACATCGTCGATCTTCTGTTTCATCCTGACATGGAACGAATTCCTCTTCGCCCTGATCCTGTCGCGCCGCGATGCGGTGACATTGCCCGTGGGTCTTGTCAGTTTCCGCACCGAACGCGGTGACCTGTGGGAATTGATGAGCGCCGC
>CAYZAD010000016.1:0-27939 GCA_964476315.1 uncultured Rhodobacterales bacterium | reverse complement strand
CCAAGACGCTGAAGACCGCGTCGATGCAGGCGCTTGCCCCGCATTTCCATCTGCGCGCGGACCGGTTCTACAATGCGCCGGACACCGAGATGGATTTCACCGAGCAGGGTGGCCTCATGTGGGGCGATCAGGCGGTGGGCAAGCTGACCAGTGGCGATGACCCCCTCAAGCCGCGTGTCGTTGCGTTCGTGGATGACGAGGCCGGGCCGGATGTGGCGCAAAAGGTAGAGCGCCGTTTGCAGCACTTCATTGACCGCAAGATCGCGTCCCTGTTCGAGCCGCTGATCAATCTGCAGAAGGACGAAACCCTGACCGGGCTGGCCCGTGGTTTTGCGTTTCGCATGGTCGAGGCGATGGGCGTACTGCCGCGTGCCGACGTGGCAGAGGACGTCAAGGCGCTGGACCAGGACGCGCGCGGCATGCTGCGCAAGCATGGCATTCGCTTTGGCCAGTTCACGATCTTCATGCCCCTTTTGCTGAAGCCCGCGCCGACGCGGTTGCGCTTGGTGTTGTGGAGCCTTGCAAAGAATTTCGACGTGTTTCCTGAATCGCCGCCTCCGGGTTTGGTGACAGTGCCCAACACGCCCGGCACACCGGCAGAGCACCACACCGTGTCTGGCTACAGGGCCGCAGGTGATCGCGCGATCCGCATCGACATGCTGGAACGGCTTGCCGATCTGCTGCGCGCTCAGGACAGCCGTGGCGGGTTCGAGGCCAATCCCGACATGCTGTCGATCACCGGTCTGACGCTTGAGCAGTTCGCCGATCTGATGGGCGGGCTAGGCTACAGGGCCGAAAAGGGCGAACGCCAGAAACAGCGCGCGGTTGACCCCGTGGTGCCCAACGCGGATGCGGCAGCCGCGAAAGAGCAGGGGGCCGAGACGGAGGGTACCGTTCCCGCAGAGGACAAGCCGGTCATGGATGCCGCGCAGGAGGGCGCACCCGGCACGGCTGCAGCACCCGAGGCCGAAGAACCGGCGCAGATTGCGGATGAAGGGGTTGCCCCCGTCGCGCAAGAACCTGTCGTTGCCCCGGCCGGAAAAGGGATAGAGGCAAATTCGGAGACCGAGATCGATCCCGGCACTGCGCCGGACGCCACGTTGGCCGAGCCTGAAATCGAGGTGTTCTATACCTTTACATGGCGCGGCAACCGGCCGAACCGGCAGGCGCACCGCGAGGGCAGCAAACAGCGTCGGGACGGCGGCGGCAAATCGCAGGGCGACCGTCCACGCGGCAAGGGCAAACCAAAGGGCAAGGGCAAACCGCGTGACGCTGGCCCCAAGACCTTTGCGGCCAAGCCGCCGAAGAAGGAAAAGCAGATCGATCCCGACAACCCGTTTGCCGCCGCACTCATGGGGCTGAAAGGCAAAGACTGAATTGGCCGAACCGACCCTGAAACTGCGTGTGGACAAGTGGTTGTGGCATGCACGGTTCTTCAAGACGCGCAGTCTTGCCGCCAAGGTGGTTTCGGATGGCAAGCTGCGCGTGAACGGTCAGCCGATTTCCAAACCGGCTTACGCCGTGTCCCCCGAGGACGTGCTTACCTTTCCCCAGGCCCGGGACGTGCGTGTGATCAAGGTGCTTGCATTGGGGGAACGACGCGGACCGGCACCCGAGGCACAGGCGCTCTACGATGATCTGGACCCGCCCAAACCGCGGGAGCCCGTGCCCCAAGTGCCTCGTTTTGAAGGAAAAGGGCGTCCGACGAAGAAAGATCGTCGCGCTTTGCAACAAACCCGGTCAGACCTTCTTGAATGATTTTATTCTCTGGCTTAGCTAGCGGCCAAATGTGTAACGGAAACCTGACATGACCTACATCGTGAACGACGCCTGTATCGCCTGCAAATACACCGATTGTGTTGAGGTATGCCCGGTGGATTGTTTCTACGAAGGCGAGAACATGCTGGTCATCCATCCGGATGAATGCATCGACTGTGGCGTGTGCGAACCCGAGTGCCCGGCTGATGCGATCCGACCGGATACGGAACCGGACATGGAAAAGTGGGTTGAATTCAATCGCAAGTATTCCGAAATGTGGCCGGTGATCATCACCAAGAAAGACCCGTTGCCCGACGCCGAAGCCCGCGACGGGGAGAGCGGAAAGCTTGAGAAATACTTTTCCGAAGCACCCGGTGAGGGCGGATAACGATTCGCCCCCGTGCGGTTGCGCCTCGCATCTGTTCTGCCTAGTGCATTGTAAATATTGTAAAAATCGCATGGAGCGCGGCCCTACCGCAGAGGTGGTATTTGTGGTATACTCATTGTGTAATTGACACCAAAGGGACACACGCTCTGCCTTGCAGGGGCGAAAGCTGACCTCGAGCTTGTTCTGCCAATCGACATGGAAACGACCGGACGCCTCCTGCATCCGTGCGTTATTTTTGTCGGTCGTTCCATGGGTGCATGTTAAGAAAGGTTCTGAATGACCAAGTCGAAAAAATCCGAATTCCGCCCGAATGACTATGTCGTCTATCCCGCACATGGTGTGGGCCAGATCGTCTCGATCGAAGAGCAAGAGATCGCTGGAATCACGCTGGAGCTTTTTGTCATCTCGTTCGAGAAGGACAAGATGACCCTGCGCGTGCCGACACATAAGGCAACGGAAATCGGTATGCGGTCGCTGAGTTCGCCCGATGTCGTAAACCAGGCGATGAAGACGCTTAAGGGCAAGGCCAAGGTCAAGCGGGCCATGTGGTCGCGCCGGGCGCAGGAATATGAACAGAAGATCAATTCCGGTGATCTGATCGCGATTGCCGAAGTGGTCCGTGACCTGCACCGTGCGGACGACCAGCGCGAGCAAAGCTATTCCGAACGTCAGCTTTACGAAGCGGCGCTCGAGCGCCTGACCCGCGAGATCGCGGCAACGTCGGGTGGCGATGAACTTGCCGCAGGCAAGGAAATCACCGACGTTCTGATGTCACGCGCGCCTGCGGCAGCCTGATTTCAGTCCATGACCGATGCAAAGGCGGCTCCGGATGGGGCCGCCTTTTTTCATGCGGCGTCATCATCGTTGCTGGTTTCAAGAGCGGCCAGAAGTGAGGCTTCGAGTTCTTTTTCCAGCTCCTTGGCGCGCGCGATATAGGCCGCGTTTTCTGCGGATGGGATGTTGGGATCCCACAAGGCGGCCAGTTCGCGCACGGTGTGGCGATCGTGGTGGTAGAAGAGCCGCTCTGCTTCGGACGCTTCGAATTCGCTCAGGCCCACGTTTTCCAGAACATAACGCCCCGCGCGCAGCGAGCTGTCAAACAGCTCTCGGACGATGTCATTCGCGCCTGCCTGGTACAGGCGGTAGGTATGTGTCCGGTCGCGCGCCCTTGCGACAATGTGAATATCGGGGCGAATGCGGCGGGCATAGGTCACCAGCCGTTCCGCCGCCTGCGGATCGTCCAGCGCGACCATCAGCACGCGCGCTTTTTCGATGCCGGCGGCATGCAGTAGATCAGGGCGCAGCGGGTCGCCAAAGAAGCCCTTGTAGCCGAATTGGCGCATCAGCTGGATCGTTTGAAGATTGTTGTCGATGACGACAGTTGTGGCGCCCACCGATTGCACCAGCCGATTGACGATCTGGCCAAAGCGGCCGATCCCGGCGATGATCACGGTGCCCTGATCGTCGATCTTGTCGTGTTCAACGGCATCGGACGCATCGGTGATCCGTTTGGACAGCACTTCGTAGAGAATGAAGGCCAGCGGCGTGATCAGCATGGTCAGCGCAACGACAAGCAGCAGCCGATCCGCAAGGTATTCGGGCAGGATCGACTGTTGCAGGGAAAAGGAAATCAGGACAAATCCGAATTCCCCGGCCTGGGCGAGGCCCAGGGTGAAGAGCCATTGATCCCGTCCGCGCAGTTTGAACGCGCGGCCCAGACCGTACAGGATGATGCCCTTGAGCAGCATGACACCAAGGGCGAAGCCGAGAATTTCAAACGGTTCTGAAAAGAACAGCCCAAAGTCGATCCCGGCGCCGACCGTGATGAAGAACAGGCCCAGAAGCATGCCCTTGAAGGGTTCAATGTCGGATTCAAGCTCGTGCCGGAACTCGCTGTTGGCCAGAACCACACCCGCAAGGAAGGTCCCAAGGGCAGGCGACAGGCCAACGGCCGTCATCAGGAACGCGATGCCGATCACGATGAGCAGGGCCAGCGCGGTATACATCTCGCGCAGGCGTGCCGCGTGGATGTAACGAAAGAGCGGACGTGCGCCATAGATGCCGCCCAGTATGATGAGCGCGACGACCGTCAGGGTGACGAGCGTCACGCCCCAGCCGGGCAAGCCCTCGACCAGTGACAGGGTGTGGCCGTGATCGTCATGTGCCTGGGTGTCCACATTGCGCGTGATCGACCCGTCTTCATTCAGCGTCGGCCCGACCGGGATGGCCAGCAGGGGCAGGAATACGAGCATGGGAATGACCGCGATGTCCTGCGTCAGGAGCACGGAAAAGGCAGAGCGGCCGCCGCCGGTTCGCATGAGGCCCTTTTCGCTCAGGGTCTGCAGCACGATCGCGGTCGAGGACAGGGCAAAGATCATGCCAATGGCCAGCGCCACCTGCCAGACCTGGCCTACGAACAGCGCCCCGGCCATGACGACCATCATCGTCAACACGATTTGCAGACCGCCAAGCCCGATCAACCTGTGCCGCATGTCCCAAAGCGCGCGCGGTTCCAGTTCCAGCCCGATCAGGAAAAGCATCATCACGACGCCGAATTCCGCAAAATGCTGCAGGTCCGTGGTATCGGCAACCAGGCCAAGCCCCGGCCCGATGGCGACCCCCGCAAGCAGGTATCCCAACACGGAGCCAAGGCCCAGCCGCGCGGCGATGGGAACCGCAATGACCGCCGCAAGCAGAAATACGGATGCGAGGAACAGGAATTCGCCCATGGGTGCACTGCCTTTGGTTTTGTCTCAAGATGACGGGGGGCAGGGTGTCTTGGCAACCGGGGTCGGCCAAAACGCTCGTTTTTTTGGCAAATTTGGTTTCAGTGGCGCAGAATTTGGCGTCAGCCGGGCGGGTCTAGCCGTCCGGCATATCGAGAACCACGTTCCGCCCGTTCTTGGTGTACTGCAATTCGCTTGCGCCGATTGCGGCCACCCGCCCGCCGTCAAGCCGGTCGCCCACTTCGACCTTTTGGTAGCGGCCATTGGACAGCCGGACCAGCGCGCGGCGGTTTGACGGTTTGCCGTACACCCCGATCAGGTTGATCCTGCGCAGGTTGAGTGCGTTCTGAACGGTCGCCTGTCGGGCCACACTGGCCGAGGACGGGATGCTGGGCTGCACCGTGCGCGGGGCAACGGCCGCCACTTGCGTCACCTGTGTTTGCTGGGTTGCGCGGTTTTCGCGCGCCCGTTCCACGATCTGGGCAAAGTTGCGCGGGCGTGTCACCGGTTCAACCGATTGGACAACGGCGAATTCTGTCGCCTCGGGTTGCGCCCGTTCCTCGATCGCCTTGAGCGCTTCCGGACGTGGGTTGGGGCGGAACGCGGCCAACTCCGCACGGGTCAAACCACCCAGTTCCGCGCGTTCATTGCCTTCGACAAGGTTGTCGGGCCTTAGGCGGGGGCGGAAATTCTGTAGCGCGGCTTGGGCTTGTTCTGTCGCCTCCACGTCGGCTTCCGGGGCCGATTGTTCGAATTCCGGACGTGCGGGGGGCACAACGGGTGGAAGCCCGGAAAAGATCCTGACGCCCTCCGGGGTGACGGCCCCTTCGGGCGTGGCGACAACCAGACCGCGCTCATCCAGGGTATACCGCGAACCGGCAACGGGTGGGTTCGGTTGCGACAGGTAGGTTTCGTCGTTGCGCAAAAGTTGCGCACTGGGCAGCGCCACGGCATCGAACTGTTCGACCGTCCCGTCAATCGACGCGATATAAAGATCATCCAGCGTGGTCAGCGGCGGGGCGGATGGCGCCTCGGGAGAGCGCAGCCAGATCCCGGTCGCCGCATAGCGGGCGTCGGCCTCTTCCGGGGTGAGCGCTGCGGGTGGCGGCAACACGTCGGACAGGCCGGTATCAGGTGCAGGCAGGTCACCATCCGGGTTCAGGGCGGCAATCTGAACAGTGTCCTCTTCTGCGGGGGCAGAGGTGATCGACCCGTCCAGCGGTTCAAGTTCGACATCCGGCAGAGCGAGAGACGGTGTTTCATCGCTGCGGTCAAAGAAACGCGACACACCTTCGTCCAGGAACACGCTGGCCCAGGCGGCCACGGCGAGCAGCACGATCAGCAAGGCACTGGTCAGCATCAATCCCAGAAAGCGCGGTTTGCCTCCGATCTGGGGTTCGGTGCGCGCGCCGAAAATCGTCATTCTCTGGCGTTCGTCGGGTGGTGCTGGCGCTGCGGGTGCGGGGGTCCGGTCCGGATCGCGGCCCGCGCGCATGGCGGCGATCCGTGCCACGGCCTCTCGGGCGGGGGCCGGGTCATGTGCCGCTGGCGCGACCAAGGGCGGCTCCTTTGCCGCCACCGGGACGGGCTTGGGCGCGGTCGTCTCGGGTGTCGGGTCTGACGTCTTGCGCCTGCTGAAAAAGCCAGGGCTTTTACGTTCTTCGGGCTTTTCAGGGGCATCTACCTGGATGCTGGATGCCGTGACCTCTGTGTCCTTTGCAGATTTCCGCGCGCCACCCAGTTTGAAGCGCGGTTTTGGCGCACTGGCCTCTGCCCTGTCATCGGATTTGAGTGCAGGCGCTGCCACAGGGGGCGCTGCGCGCGATGCACGGATCGATGCAAAAGACGGTGCGGTCGAAGGGGCAGGCGGTGCCACTGACAAGGCGGGCGTGTCGGGGGCGGATGATGGCGCAGGCGCATCGCGGGCCGCGCCCGGCGTCAAAGCCTCGTTTTCGTCTGCATCTTCCGGTGTATCGAGATCAACCGCCGTGACCGATGCCACCTTGGTGTCTTCAGTGTCTTCGACAGGATCGGCAGAGGACGGTTCGGTGGCGGACTGTTCAACGGTTTTGTCTTCAGGGGCCGGTGGGGGCGCTTCGACGATGGTCAGCGGTGCGGTGTCTTTTGTCGGAGTGTCGCCGGTCCAGCTTGCGGCCTGGCCGAAAAAGACCTCTCCCTCGAACTGTCCGTCCGGGGCGCGGGCCGCGAAAGAGACCGGGTCGAAGTGATGGCTCTTGGCAAAAGCTTCAGCCTCATCAAGGGTTTCCACCGCGACGGCGGCGATGAAAACGGACCCGTCGGATTTCACCCAGTCGAACCGCAGGTCATCCACCGCATAGGGCGTTGCGCCATCCAGCGCATCCCTGATTTCAGTCAAAAGCGCGTCGCCGCTAAGGCCGATATCCGGGATGCTGAGGTATTTGATCTGTTCGTTCGGCAGGATCAGTTTGACCTGTCCGCCATGGGACGAGAGCGAATCCGCCTCGGTCCGCAAATCCGCCAGAGCGCTGCGCAAATCGGCAGCATCGAGGGCCACATCGCCCACGACCACCCAGCCATTGGGCACCCTGCGCAACAAAGAGATCCCGTCGAATGAGAGAGTGAGTGCAAATGCTGGCGTCATGTTTGTATTTTAACAGCCCTTCGTCCCAGATGGGAGTCACTTACGCATGCGATTTGCGCGGCATAGCAAGCTTTCGCGCAGAACATAATTCCATCCTTGCCAGAGGCCAGCGTGGTTGGGACACTGGTCGCCTGACCCATAACATTATGAGGATAAGATGGCGGTTGTAAAAGGTCTGTTAACGTTAATTGCCTTTGTTGCGAGCGCCTCATTGGCGGCGGCACAAACCGACGGCAGGATCACGGTTTCCGGTGAAGGGAGTGTCTTTGCCCTGCCCGATATGGCGGTTGTCACGATGGGGGCAACGGCGCAGGCCAAGACGGCCAAGGCAGCCATGGACGACACCTCTGACATCACGACCGCGATCCTTGCGCAGTTGTCAGCGTTCGAGATAGCTCCGCAAGACATTCAGACATCCGACCTGTCCCTGAACCCGGTCTGGTCGAACCAGGTGGCCAATTCCGGGCGTCCGCGCATCGATGGGTACCAGGCATCGAACCGTGTGACGGTGAGGGTGCGCGATCTCGACAGTCTGCCGCAGCTTCTCGACGCGGTCTTGACGGATGGCGCAAACCGGCTTGGTGGTCTGCACTTCACGTTGTCCGACCCGGAACCGGCGATGAACGACGCCCGGCGCCTTGCCGTCCAAGATGCCGTCGCCAAGGCGCGCCTGTTCGCCGAGGCCGCTGGTGTGGAGCTTGGGCCGCTGATCAGTCTGAGCGAGGACGGCCTGCGTGTGCCGCGCCCCGAGATGATGAGCATGGCGCGTGCGGCCGATGCCGGTGTGCCGGTCGCAGAAGGCGAAACGCAGGTAAGGGCAGGGGTGACGCTGGTCTACGCGATTTCGGGGCAATGATCGCAGGACATCCGCGGCAAGTGATTGCCTAAGGGTCGGCGACACTTATAGTGGTGACAAACACACAGATCCGAGCAGATCAGCCAAAGGAGCGTCATGGCACGCCGACCGGCCACACCAGACACCGTGAACGTCCTGATCGTGGGGCAAATGGGGCGCCTGAGTTACGAGGCGCTGCTTTTCGCGTTGTCGATGAAGGCCCACACGCAAGACAGCCGGTTCAAGCTGTATGTCGCAGAGCCGCGCCCGGGGGCGTTGTGGTCCAGCGATCCCACCATCAGGCCGGCGCCCCTGCGCGAGATGATCGAACGTCAGGGCGCAACGATCCTGCCGTTTGAAAGCCGGCATTTCGGGGGCACTTACCCATACGGAAACAAGATCGAAGCGTTGTTTTCCCTGCCGGAAGGGGAGCCGTTCATCTTTTTCGATACGGACACGCTGATCACCGGCGAATTGGGGGATGTACCGTTTGATTTCAACAGGCCATCGGCATCGTTGCGCGTCGAAGGCACCTGGCCGCAGATCGAGTTGTACGGGCCCGGCTATACCGAGATCTGGAAGTCGCTCTATGCCCGGTTTGGCCTCGATTTCGAAAGTTCGTTGGACCTGTCGCAGCCGGACGAATACTGGCGTCGCTATCTTTATTTCAACGCCGGTTACTTCTATTACGCCTGTCCGCACAGGTTTGGTGATGCCTTTCTTTCGATGGCGCTATCGATCCGGGACGACCCGCCAGAGACGTTGGTGTGTCAGTCCTTGCAGCCATGGCTGGATCAGATTGCCTTGCCGCTGGTGATCCACAAGCTGGGCGGGGGACGGGATGCGCTGCCGTCCGGGTTCCTCGATGGGCAGACCAGCGTGCATTATCGCAATATGCCTTTGCTGTATGCCCGAGAGGACGACTCGGTTGTCGATATGCTGGAGCAGATCAGCGCGCCCAATCCGGTCAAGAAGCTGCTCAAGGATTACGAACCGTTCAAGCGCATGATCTACCAGAACCGCGGCCACAAGGTGCGCGCGCTTTTCGATCGGGATCATCTGCCAAGCCGGGAACAGCCCATCCGGCAGCGGATCAAGAAAAACGGCTTCTGGATGGTCTGAACATCGGGAGCCCATGCTTTCGCGCGTGAAATTTCTGTTTACTTGATGCGGTCTGCCTTTACGGTCTTTCAGGCGGGCGCTCGCAGAACGCGTTTCGAACATCCCTTGGCACCTCCGCGGCCAATTCCCAGTCCATGGAGGGCAGCATGGCATTTCTTACCGCTTCCACATTCGACGTGACCAATGACGACCTGATCGATGTCATGACATCCGGTATCGAGTGGACGCTGCCTGAAAACAGGACGCTATCCTGGGCCGTTTCAGACGGGCTGAACGACACCTGGGGGGATCGCTCTGCCGCGGTCGAGGATTTCCAGCGCGCCGTGGACAGTATTGAGGCGTTCATCAACATCAACTTTGACTATGTCGGGGAATTCGACAGCCCCGTGGCCGCTGGCGAAGCGGGGGCGGACATTGTCTATACCTTGCGGCTGGTCGAAGACGATCCGTCCTTGTTTGCAACCGCGTTCTACCCCGGCCCCGGGGTGTTCAACGAGATCTCGGAATACGCGACCGAGGATGGCGACATCTTCATGAACTTTGCCAACAACATCATTGCGACATCCAGTTTCGAAGACGGGTCCGACGGGTTCGTGACGATCATTCACGAACTGGGGCATGCGCTTGGGTTGAAGCACCCGTTCGAAGCGGAATTCGGCCGGCCCGATTTCAACCAGATTTCGCGCACCGACATTCTGAACGTCGATTGGTTCACGATGATGTCCTACACCGATCCGTTCGAATCCGAAGTTGAAAGATGGGACCCGGCAACGCCCATGCTTTTGGACGTGTTGGCCCTTCAGTACATGTATGGTGCAAATACCGAAACGAATGCCGGTGATACAACCCACGTTCTGCAGGACGTCGACTACCAATATTCGATTTGGGATCCGTCTGGCATTGATGTCATTGACCTGTCCAACATGTCCGAGGGGTGGCGCGTTGCGTTGCCGAATTTCCAGGACACGCCGCTTGTCGACACGCGGTCAGGCTTTGCCTTGCCGCAAAGCGAATATGACGGCTCTTTGCTGAACTCCAACCCACGAGAGCTTGTCTGGCTGCTGGGGGACATCGAAGACGTTATCGGGACAGCGCATGCCGATGTGTTGATCGGAACGCGGCTGGCCAATATCGTCACCGCAGGTGCGGGCGACGACATCATCGAAGGCTTTGCCGGAAACGACACTCTGACCGGCGGCGAGGGGAATGACACGGCCTTTTATCTTGGTCAGCAACAAAGTTTCACGATCACCTTCAGCCCTGACGGCACCACGATCGAAGACCGCCGCGCCGACGGGTTGGGCACAGATACGATTTCAACCATTGAAACGCTGTCCTTCTATGACGGTGACATCACAAGCACATTCGATGTGGAGCGGTTCTCGGGGCCAACAAGCCTGTCTGCAACAGCGCTGGAATCGTTCATCGAACTGTATATCGCCTATTTCAATCGTGCCCCGGATGCGACCGGTCTGTGGTTCTGGGGGAATGCCTTTGCGAATGGCGTGGTGTCGCTGGAACAGGCCGCAACCTTCTTCATCGACCAGGACGAGACACGGGCAACCTATCCCTCTGGACTGGGCAACACAGAATTCGCGGTTGAGGTCTACAACAACGTGCTGGGCCGGACGCCGGATCAGGATGGTCTGGATTTCTGGATAAACGCGCTCGACAGTGGCGGTGTGACCCGCGACCAGTTCATCCTTGAGGTGCTGCGGGGTGCCAAGGCAGAGCCGAACCAGGAATTGGGACAGGACTTTGTCGATCAGCAATTGGCCGACAGGGCGTACCTGGCCACCAAGACCGATATCGGCGCGCTTTACGCGGTGCATTACGGGATGTCCGATCCGGCGAACGCCAGCGCCGCCATGTCGCTTTACGATGGAACGCCAGCGGGTGTGGACGATGCGGTTGCGCAGATCGAAACGTTTTATGCGGCCGCGCTTGATCCGCAGAATGGCGCGTTTCTGTTGCCGTTGGTGGGGGTTCTGGACAACCCGTTCGCGCCTGACGCATTCGCCTGATGTGACCCTTTGTAAACAGGCTTGAGAGCAAGAAGTCAGGTGCGGTCGACGCCATGACCGCGCGCCATGTCGAAGGCGGTAAGCAGTGCCTCCAGATAGGCGAGAGTGTCGTTCGTGGCGCCTTCAAGGTCCTGCGCGGCGCTGCGGGACACTGCAAGGCGTCCGGCGGTGTCCCGGGTGACCCAACCCTTGTCTTGGAGGATCACGACCTTTCGGCGCACGGTTTCCCGGGGAATGCCGGAATATTCGGCGACAGATTGGATGTTGATCGGGTATTGCAGGTGCTCGTCGTCGGTTCCGCTGGTCATCTGTCGATAGCTGCGCAGTTCGGGCGTCCAGCTTTCGGGTCTGGTTCGGTCACTGATCACGGCCAGCACGAGCAACAGGTCGAGGTCGCCATCGAACCGGTCGCGGAGTTGCACCAAAAGGCGGGTGAAGCCGGACAGGTGCTGAGGCCAGATCGACCGGAAGTTTGCCGTAATGAAATCGCGTTGGTCTGTGGGTCGGTTTGGCATCAGGATCATTTTCCTAGATATTCCGCCCATTTTGGGCGACTATCGGATTGAATGGCAGGCGGTAGCGGCTAACCTCTTATCATAACACGGCACATCATGGGGCAAAGCGCAGATGACGACAGATCAAAGCCACTTGATTGTTGATCCGCAAAGAGACAGTCGAACCAAGCGCGGACACTGCGCGACAGCCTGGTGCCATATTGCAGGCACGTGCACAGGTGCGGCGTTTCTTGTGTTCATGGGGTCCACAGGGGCATATGCGCAAGAGCGTGATCCGATGCTTCTGCATGACGCGAATGGTCTCAAGGTGCGGGGGCATTTGCAGTTCGGACTGAACGCGGTCAGCGAAAGTAACCTCTTCTGGGACCTCGCGGCGACAACGAATCCGGGCAGCGATTTCGACGCCGACACCAACTGGCTCGAAGGGTACATCAAGCCTGGTCTGAGCTTTGAATATCAACTCGATGCCGGTGCGGTTGTGTATGGCAAGCTTTCGGCTGTGTCGTCCTACACCTGGGGCACGGATGCCTTTGACACCGGCGATACCGGCGAAACGACGCTTGAAGAAGCGTATCTTGCCATACGCGGAGGGGGTGGCAACGGCCTGTCCTATGACCTGTCTCTGGGTCCACGTGAGTTGACGCTTGGCACTGGTATGCTGATCGCCAACGGCGCGACCAGCGGGTTCGAGCGCGGTGCGTTGAAATTTGGCCCGCGCAAGGCTTGGGAGCGGGCGGCGATTGCCCGGCTGTCCTATGGCGATGTCACGGGGACGGCCTTCTTTCTTGATCCCAACGAACTGCCCTCAACGGACGGCAAGAACGAATTGGCAGGGTTTGATCTGCGCTATGACGATCCGGCAGGCGGGTATCTTGGCGCGACGTATGTCGATGTTCTGAATTCCGAGTCGCCGTATCCGCAGGCGGCCCCGGGGGGAACCGGTGCGCCAAGCGTGACACCGGGGGCGCGGGAAGGAACCCGCACATTGGGCCTTTACGGTAAAACCAACCCGTTTGCCGGTGGCTTGGAAAACTGGGTGTTCACGGGCGACGTGGCCTATCAATGGAACGATGATATCGATCTTGAGGCCTGGGCCGGGCGGGTGACCGCCGGGTACACCTTTGCAAATGCCCCATGGACGCCGAACGTGACGCTTGGGTTCCAGACCTTCTCGGGTGATGACCCTGATACCACGAAGCTCGAACGGTTCGATCCGCTGTACTATCAGGGCAGCCCCAGCGCCTGGGCAACCGGATCGAAATCCGCATCGACTTTCATCAATTCAAACGTGAACGCGCTGACGCTGGCGGTACGGGTGCAGCCGACGCGACAGGACACCCTGACCCTGCGCTATGCCCATATTCGCGCCAACGAGTTGAACAGCCCCGTGCAGTTCGGTCAGGCGACGCGTGTCGATGTGAACGGGAACGTGGTGTCCGGTGTCACCGACAAGCACCTCGCGGACGATCTGTTCCTTGAATACAGCCGCATCATCAATCGCAATACGTTCCTGACGGCCGGTGTCTCGGTCTCGTTCCCCGGTGCGGGGATCGACAATGTCATTGGCGGGAGCGCAGACCCTTGGACAGGAGGCTTCGTCAATGTCGTCGTCAATTTCTAATCTCGTCGCGCTGGCCGCTGGCCTTGCCATTTCGCTTGGTGTCTCGACCGGCGCGATGGCGCAAACCGCACCGCTGTCAGCGCAGGAGTCCGACCCGAACGTGATGGGGTGGATGCAGGGGTTTCCACCGCCTGAAGACAAGATCATCACCCAGCCTGACAGTGTTTATTTCAGCTTTCCGCGCCTGCGCTGGTCGGTCTGCCACCTGCGGGAATTTCTGCCCACCGAGGAAATCAGCCGTGGTCTGGGCGCACCGGTGCCGCTTGACTACGTGTCTCCGGCGGAGTTCGCGGATCTGCGTCATGAGATCGACGCGCTGACCTTCCTGCCGCAGAACAGCGACACGCCAATGACATGGGAAGAGTCGCTTTATGCCAACTACACCGATGGCATGCTGATCCTGCACAAGGGCAAGGTCGTCTACGAACGCTATTTCGGTTGCCTTGAAGAAGACGGCAAACACGCGATCATGTCGATGACCAAGTCGATCACCGGCCTTCTGGCCGAGATCATGGTCGTCGAGGGTGCGCTGGACGATACCCAGCTTGTGCGCGACGTGATCCCCGAGATCGGCGACAGCGCCTTTGCCACCGCGACCGTGCGGCAGGTCATGGATATGACCACGGGCGTGCAGTATTCGGAGAACTATTCGGACCCCAACGCGGATATCTGGCTGTATTCACGCGCGGCCAGCCCGCTGCCCAAACCCGCCGATTACGAAGGACCGAACGGCTATTGGGAATACCTTCAGCAGGTCAAACCCGAAGGCAACCACGGCGATGAGTTTCACTACAAGACCATCAACTCCGACATGCTGGGCTGGATCATCAGCCGCGTGTCCGGCAAATCGGTAACCGAGCTGGCCTCCGAGCGGCTGTGGCGCCGCATGGGCGTCGAACAGGACGCCTACCAGACCGTCGATGGCAAGGGTGTGCCTTTTGCCGGGGGCGGCATCACGGCAGGTCTGCGCGATCTTGGGCGCTTGGGTCAGCTGATGCTGAACGAAGGTGAACTGAACGGCGCACGGCTGTTCCCGGCCGAGGTGGTCGAAAAGATCAGCGCCGGGGGCGACCGCTCCAAGTTCGGCGACGGCTTCCCGACCTTTGGAGCCGGCAGCTACACCAGCCAGTGGTGGGTGCTCCACAACGACCACGGCGCCTATGCCGCGCGTGGGGTGCACGGGCAGACGATCTATGTCGACCCGACCGCCGACATGGTGCTGGTGCGCCTTGCCTCCTTCCCGCAGGCGCAGAACGGATTTATCGACCCAACCTCACTTCCCGCATATCAGGCGGTGGCTGAATTCCTCATGTCGCAAGACTGATGAAACCCATGGCGCAGATTGGCTGCAAAACGTCTGTCGGTGACAAACCGGTTCAGGGCGATGTAACAGCTGATTTGCGTCTAAGGGTCATGGCGACGGGTCTTCTGTCGGAGCCTGCTCTGGTGGTCGCACCGGGTGCAGGCGTCGCACAGCGCGGCGGGCATCAACGACATCAGGCGCCGACGGTCTGATCGTCACAATTCAGGAGCACGGAGCCCCTTGGCAGCACATTCCGAAACCCCCGTGACCGGATGGCAGCGGCTGGACCAAGCCGCGTTCGGCATCATCTATGGGGCCATCATGGTGCTGAGCATCCTGATGGCCGCGGGCGATCATCCCGAAAACCCGACCAAGACAGCGGTGGTCCTGTTCGGGTCGGTTCTGGCCATCACCCTTGCCAAGGCGTTTGCCGAGCTTGTGGCACATGCGCTGGCGAACACGGAGCGGGTCACCCGCCAATCCTGGCGGGCCGCGTGGCATCACAGTTACCCGACACTCGCCGTCGCCAACCTGCCAGCGCTGTTCTTTCTGGTCGCCGCGTCCGGCGGGATCAGTGCGGAACTTGCGGTTCTGTTATCACAAGGTTTGTGCGTCGCCTTGCTGGTGACGCTCGGGGCCCGCGTGGGGTGGGTGATCGACGGCAAGGTCGGTCCCGCCGTTATGGGTGGGCTTTTGGCCGGGGGGCTTGGAGTGGTGTTGGCCTTGCTGAAACTGGCCATCCACTGATCCGCTTGAGTTGATGGGCGTGTGGGCAAGCACCCTCACTTGTTGGCCGGTCCTGTCGCCGGGCGCAATCTCCACAGGTTGCCGTCGATGACGTCGGTATTCTGACGGGCAGCGGCTGTCTTTCCCTCGTTCAGTAGCTGGTTCAGGTCATTGCCGACTTCGCGGCTGTATATGTGGTAGAGATGGCCCGTTGGACTGTTCAGAGGAAGACTGCTGAGGTCAATGACCTCAACCCCGTCAAGGGTCGACACATCGTTCCCGGCCTCTCCAAGACGAGGATAGCCGTGCAGTTGCGCCGATAGCGCGAGCGGACGATCACTGTCGGACACATAGACCGTCAGGGAGGTGGCCACCGGCAGGATGCGCGGAAGGATGCGTTGGAAAATACCAAAATCCATATCCGGCGCGAGCAGCACAACCTCTCCCAGACGAATATCGGGCGCGCGATGTGCCACCTCGTAAAGAGCAAGCACGACGCCCCGTGCGCCAAGACTGTGACCGATGACATCGACGTCACCATTGCCGAAACGGCTGTTCAACTCGATGATGGCATCGGCAATGTCCGGAACGCTCCAGTAAAGATCCGCTTCGTCCTGGGTGTAATAGGCCAGCGCCCCGTCGGACGGCCAGCTGAACCATAGAAAGCGACCGTTCAGACCGGCATTGTCCTGCAGAAGGGATGCTCGTCGGCAGCCTTTTTCGAACCCGATGTAATAGCCGTGCACATAAAGCGCTGCGCCACGTCCCGCAGCGGTGTCCTGCAGGTTGTCCAGAACCGCCGATTTGTCGAGGTCCGTCACCTTGTCAACGCGCAGCAATTCCTCGCGCAGAAAGGTCGGCGCCTGTTCTGCCAGAGGCGCAAGACCACCAAGGTCAAGTTCTCGGACGTGGCACGTTCCGGTACTCAGACCGTTGCGCTCTTCCCCATAGATGTCGGCGGGATCATCGGCATCGAGCCTGTTGCGAAGCGTCAGAAACGGAACCGTTCGTTCCAGCCCGTCCTGCTGCCGGGCGGTTTGCGCTTGCGCCCCGGTCAGCGATGGACTGGCCGCCGTCAAAACCCCCAGAACAAGGGCGATTTTCGCGGCATACGGCAACAGGTCTGTGGCAAGGCGCATGGTCGGTCCGGTCTTTCGTTTCTTGATCCGTCAGTCTTCGGTCAGAAGCCTAGTGTAAACCGTAGGCCGACGCCATCGGCATCCCCGCAGGAACAGACGTTCTATCGCTTGAAACCGGGTCATAGCCTCTGCCATCGTGGCGGTATGATGAAACGTTTTGCTTCCACGATCTTCGGGCCGTTTTCGCTTTCCTGCTTTTTTGTGGGATTGTTGTTCTTTGCCGTGTCGCTGACGCCGTCGCTGATCCCGCGTGGCCCGGAGGTGCAGGGCATCCTGGGTGGTCTGCTGACCGCGCTTGGCTATCTCATCGGGAAGGTGGTGGCGCTACTCTGGCGCGCAGCGGATTTTCCTGCCTTGGCAGGACGTGCCGCGACGGGGCTGACATGGCTGACATCGGCGGCGATCGTGGCGGTCTTCCTCTGGACGCTGGGGTCCAGCCTGACATGGCAAAATGAACTTCGGCTGAAAATGGGAATGGAACCTGCAACCGCGTTGCACCTGACCCGGATTCTTCTGCTCGCGGCTGTGACGTTTCTTTGCATGTTTCTTGTCGGTCGGGTCGTCGCGTCGATGTTCCGCCTGATCCGGGCATGGTTCTATCGGGTCATGCCGCCACGCCGCGCCAATGTGCTGGGTTTTCTGACCGTGGTTCTTATTCTTTTCGTCGGAACCCGTGACGGCATTCTCGACCGGGTCGTCCTGGGGTTGGACGAAAGCTATGAAGCCGCACAAGCGCTGTTCGACCAGGCGCCGCCACCGCCGGCTGATCCGCTCAAAACGGGCAGTTCGGCATCGCTGATCGATTGGGGGGGCATTGGCAAGCCGGGGCGGGACTTTATCACCTCGGGGCCGGATGCCAGCGCCATTTCCGCATTCACAGGAAGACCGGCGCTCGATCCGATCCGGGTCTATGTCGGGCGCGCCAACGGCGACACGCCACAGGAACGCGCCGAACTTGCGCTGGCCGAACTCCGGCGATTGGGCGCATTCGACCGGGAGGTCCTTATCGTGGCCAGCCCGACAGGCACCGGATGGATGGACCCCGGCGCGGCTGACCCGGTGGAATACATGCACAACGGCGACATCGCGACCGTCACTGCGCAGTATTCCTATCTTCAGTCACCTCTGGCGCTGATCCTCGAGACCAATACAGGGCTTGAACAGGCCATGGCCGTTCAGGAAACGGTGCACCGCTACTGGAAAACGCTGCCCAAGGACGCTCGTCCACGGCTGTATGTGCATGGTCTGAGCCTTGGGGCGTGGTCCTCCATGCACGCGACAAACCTGTTCCGCCTGCTGGACGACCCGATTGATGGCGCATTCTGGGCGGGCCCGCCGTTCCCGTCGGCATTCTGGAACTACGTGCAAGCGCAACGGCAACCGGGCAGCCCGTGGGTCTTGCCGACGATTGGTGACGGATCACTGATACGCTACGCGTCGCACGTGGCGGATGCCTCTGACGCAGCGGCTGACTGGGGCGACATGCGCATCGTGTTTTTGCAATATTCGAGCGACCCGGTCGTGTTCTACGAACCTGCATCGCTGTGGCGTGCGCCGCCCTGGATGCGGGATCCACCGGCAGAAGACATGTCAGATGATTTTGTCTTCATGCCGGTCGTGACCCAGTTTCAGCTTGCCCTGGACCTCGCGCTGTCCTTCGGGTCGCCGCCGGGGCACGGTCATGCCTATTTCGCACAGGACTACATCAATCCGTGGGTCGAGGTGACAAACCCAGAAGGATGGAGCCGCGCGGATACAGAGCGACTGAAAGCGCATTGTGACAACGGGTTTCAGGCCGGATGTTCGAACGGGCCGCCGTAAGGTGCATGACCGCGACGCAGGGGCCGGTTTGGTCGCGCGCCAGACCGATTATTCCGGACGTTCGACAAAATGCAGCACTGCGTTTCCGTCGGTATCCATCATCACAAGGCCGCCGCCGTACCTGACAAAGTGGGAAACCTGTCTTACGGCATCGAGGAAACGGCGTTCAAGGGTTTCAACCTCTTCAGGACAGGCCATCAGCGTACCTGCAAAGTTCTCGGGAAAATGAATGTCGCGGTCGAACCGCGCCAGTTCTCCGTTGAACCGGTTGCACCCGCCAAACATGGAAAAATGCCCGTCCGGATCGATGGCAAGCGTCGCCGGATCGTCATTGCCCCATGGCTGCCCAAAGACTTCGGTCACGGCCCACTGGATGCCGACGATCGTGCGATTTGGTGGCGTGGTATCGGCATCTGTGCCGACCATCCGCAACAGGATGTCAACCGCACCCCCTTCAAAAGCCGGATGTCGTTCGGTGGTCTGGAAGATCTGTCGATCCCCCGACCAGATACCTGCCACGACCACGTAATTCCCGTCCGCCGCGATGAGCCGGGGATCGTATGTCAACGAGACGGTCATCGGGACCGCATCCATTGCAAATCGTTGCGCGGAAATGCGCTGTGCACCCACATCTGTCCGGGACACATCAAGCAGTTGGACGTCAAGGCGCGCATCTGGTGGAAGGGCAATGCGTTCGCGATAGGAAACGGTCACATCGACAGCTTTCGTTTCGGCCTGCGCGTTACTACCGAGCGCGACAAAAGAAGCGATAAGGGCAAGGATACGGACAAAGTTCGGCACGTGTGATCTCCTGTGATGGTCACGACCAGTCGTTTTCACATAAGCATAGCGCGGTCTTATGCAAATTTCTGCAACTGTATGCCGTGTCGATTGCGGTTTCGTTCGCCTGCATGGGTCACTTTGTTTAGCGTTGACCTGACGCATCATCGGAATATGGGGGGAGACGTGAAAACGAGGAAAAGACAACGATACGCATTGCGCCGGTCCCCGCCGGGAACCGTTCCCGGCCATCTGCAAATCGCGCCGACGGCGGCACGCCCAAGCATTCGCGTCATGGCGTTCGGCCCGGATCGCATGATCGAACGCGAGGTGTCCGACGTGGCGTCGCTGATCGAAATCCGCAAGACGTTTCCGACCGTCTGGATCGATGTCGTCCAGTTTGGAGATGCCGATTTGATTGCCCGTCTTGGCGATGCGTTCGATCTGCACCGGTTGGCACTTGAGGATGCGATCAACACCCATCAACGTCCCAAGGTGGAGGAATACGACGATCATCTGTTCATCGTCGCCCTGATGCTGGACGAGGCTGGCGCCGTAGAGACCGAACAGGTCGCCTTTTTCGTCGGTGCGGGATACGTCATCACGTTTCAGGAAAGGCCCGGAGACTGCTTTGAAAACGTGCGGGAGCGGATCCGCAAGGCATCGGGCCGCATTCGCGGGGCAGGGGCGGACTATACCTGTTACGCGCTGCTGGATGCGATCATCGACACGTATTTCCCGGCTCTGGAACGGGCGGGCGATATTCTTGAGACGCTAGAAGATCGGGTGATCGCGGCGCCCGAGCCGGGCAATATCTCTGAGCTTCACGACATGAAACGCCGGCTTCTGCTGTTGCGCAGAGCGATCTGGCCGCATCGGGAAGTGTTCAACACCCTGTTGCGCGACGAGCATCCCCTGATCGCGCCGGACACACGGCCATTCCTGCGCGATTGCTACGACCACACCATTCAGTTGATGGATATCGTTGAGACCTATCGCGAAATGGCGTCCGGACTTGTCGATGTCCACCTGTCGAGTGTCAGCATGAAGCTGAACGAGGTCATGAAGGTTTTGACGGTCGTGGCGACCGTGTTCATCCCGCTCAGCTTTATCGCGAGCGTTTACGGCATGAACTTTGACCGCGAACGGTCGCCCTGGAACATGCCCGAACTGGGCTGGCACTATGGCTATCCTTTTTCGCTTTTGCTGATGTGTGCCTCGGCAGCCGGGCTGATCTGGTACATATGGAAGAAAGGATGGCTGCGTTGACTGCCGATCCCGCCGGACGCGGTTGGTGATCGCCGCGGCAAGCGGCGTGGGAATGTCGTGTCGCGCGCATCGCGCATGACAGGGTCGGCGTCGTCCCCGTCTTTCACATCTCAAAGCGTTGATGCAGGGCAGGCGTTCTACACGCCGCCCCTTATCCGGTGCTGCTCAAGGAGCGTCTGAGCCTTGCGATAGTCCAACTGCAGCCTCATCCCCCGGGTGCCGCTGCTTTTCAGGTAGTCGCTATCCTCGTCCGCGAGGCGTCATTTGTCGCTATTGAGGATGGCCTCGACCAGTGCCGGAGCGCTTGGGACTTCGTGTGGGCTTTTGGTGCGCTCCATGGCAGGCTGACATCGCGCAACGCGGGGTGTGCGGGATCCGGTTTCTTGGACGCTTTGCGGTTTGACTCCAAACCCTCTCTCCCGAATGGGAACCGCTTGCCACCATGCCAACTCCGCCAAGCCTGCAGGACGGCTTATTGACATTGATCAAGGCAACAGGCGTCCGGCGGAGTAGCGTGAGCCGCAACTGCTTGGGGTGCCGCGTCTTGGCATCCGTGCTGATCAAGGGGGCAGGGCATTGAAACCCGAACGGTCATCGACGAGCGCACGGGCGCATTTGCCTGCAAAGGTTCACGTCCCGGTCCCGGCGGGCACGCCCACGCACCCCGAGCAACACCCCTATGACGACTTTGACCGGATCGCGCGGGCCATGCTGGCGCGGAACACCGGGGGGCTTTCGCCGTTTTCGATCTTCCAGGCTTGGAACGACTGGGCCTTGCATCTGAGCCGAGCCCCCGGACGGCAGTTGGAATTGTACGAACGCGCGGTGCGGAACGTTCTGAAGGTCGCGGTGCATGCCGGACAGACCGATGAACAGGCCGCCAAGGATCCCCCGTTTGCGCCACGGCACTACGATCACCGTTTCACGGATCCGGGATGGTCAAAAATGCCGTTCCGGTTCTGGCAGCAGTCTTTTCTTGCGACGCAGGATTGGTGGGATCACGCCACGCAAGAGCTTCGCGGCCTCAGCGAGGCGGATTCCGATCGGGTCAGGTTCATGGTGCGCCAGGCGCTTGACCTGATTTCACCGTCGAACCTTCCGGCCACCAATCCGGAAATCATCGAACGAACGATTGAATGCCGTGGTGCCAATATCGTCGAAGGCGCGCAGCATCTGGTCGAAGACATCGTGCAAACCGTGACCCAATCCCGCAAGAAACCGCCCGAAGGGTTCCGGATCGGCGAAGATCTGGCCTGCACGCCCGGAGAGGTCGTTTACCGCAACGCTTTGTTCGAACTGATCCAATATGCTCCGACGACAGCAGAAGTGCATGCCGAGCCGATCCTGATCGTGCCGGCCTGGATCATGAAATACTATATTCTCGATCTGTCGCCGCAAAACTCGATGGTGCGGTACCTGGTGGAGCAGGGCTTTACCGTTTTCGTGATTTCGTGGTGCAACCCGACCCGGGATCAGGCGGACCTGTCGCTTGAGGATTACCGCAAGGAAGGGATCATGGCGGCGCTCGATGCCATCGGCATGATCGTTCCGGGCGAAAAGGTCCAGGCGGTCGGGTATTGTCTGGGCGGCACGATCCTGTCGATTGCAGCCGCAACGATGGCGCGCGATGGTGATGACAGGCTGGCTTCGGTCACGCTGCTTGCGGCGCAGACCGACTTTTCCGAAGCGGGCGAATTGCTGTTGTTCCTGGACGAAAGCCAGGTGGCTTTTCTGGAGGACATGATGTGGGCCCAGGGCTATCTTGACCGCCCGCAGATGAGCCGCACCTTTGCCTCTATTCGTGCCGAAGACCTGATCTATTCACGCGCTGTGCGGCGGTACTTTCTGGGTAAGAAGGACCTGCCATCCGACCTGACGGTCTGGAACAATGACACAACGCGGATGCCGGCCAAGATGCACGCGGAATATTTGCGGGGTCTCTTTCTTGAAAACCGACTGACGGCAGGCCGCTTTGCTGTCGAAGGTCGCGTGATCGCGCTCAAGGATATTGACCTGCCGCTGTTTGTCGTCGGAACCGAATCCGATCACATCGCGCCATGGAAATCGGTTTACAAGATCCGGCTGTTCACCGATTGCGATCTCACCTTTGCCCTGACCAATTCCGGGCATAACGGCGGTATCCTGAGCGAACCGGGGCATCCGAGGCGTCATGTCCGTATCGGTCATCGTGGCCCCGGAGCGCGTTACGTGGACCCTGATACGTGGTTTGCCACAACAGCGCCGAAAGACGGGTCGTGGTGGGTGGATTGGGTTCGATGGCTGGCTGCCCATTCGTCAGGCCAGAAGAAGCCACCTGACATGGGGGCTGCGTCAAAGGGGCTGAGACCGATCACACCCGCACCCGGGACGTACATCTATCAGGTCTAGAAACAGGTCCGGGGCCATTTCGGTGCCCCGCCGCTGTCACACGGCGTTACACGGAAAGACTTGCTCCGCGACGATCCGGCGGTGGCAGCGTTTGCGCGTGGGCGGTTCATGTCCTGCGCTGCGTGTCTGTCATGGGTGCGAAAAGGTCATGCACATCAAGCGCTCTTTACTCGCCCGCGCAGCACCGGCAGGCTGACCCATGTAGAAGGGGATTTGGATTTCATGACATGGATTGATCTTGTCGGCTGGATCGCTGCCGCGCTCACTCTGGCGGCGTATTCCATGCGGACGATGCTTCCGCTCCGGATCACGGCCATCGCCGCCAACGTGTTCTTCGCGAGCTACGGCTGGCTGACCGACATCATGCCAACGCTGGTGTTGCACCTGTTGCTGTTCCCCTTCAACCTGTACCGGTTGTTTGAAATCCTGCGCAATACCCGGCGATTGCGCGCGGCGCGGCACGCTCCTGCGGATTTTTCATGGCTTGGGAAACTCACAAAGCCCGTGGATTACGCATCCGGTACGGTCGTGTTTTCGCGCGGCGCTTCGCCAGACAGCCTTTACTATCTGGACCGTGGCGAGGTCTTGCTGGAGGAGATCGACGTCACCCTGAAGGCGGGCGATATTTTCGGCGAGATCGCGTTCTTTACAGAAGCGAAAGCGCGCACGGTGTCTGCCCGATGTGTTTCGGACTGCAAAATTGTGGCGATTGACGAAGCAAAGTTCATGTCGCTCTACTATCAAAACCCGACATTCGGCTTTGCTGTGGCCCAGCTAATTGCAAAGCGGTTGATGGACGGTTTCGAAAAGAGTCCTGAGACCTATCTTGCCCTGCGTCAGGCCGGGGACGCGTCAGGCAAGCCGGACCCGCGGGTCTGAACGGTGACTGTCGCCCGGAGTGACCTGCTGACGAGGCTGGTGTCACCAGTGAAGCGAGTTGTGGCAACGGCTGTGGGTTTTGCTGCATCGTTTGTGTTAGGTTCAAATTCTTGAAGGCGTTGCACGGTCCAGTTTCGTGCTACACTGACCAAACCGGGGGAGAGTTTCATGAGGATTGGCAAAGCGGGCACCGCAACCACATCGATTTCGACGGCCACACCCGATACGATCACGGTACGCAACCGGGATCTGGTCAACGACCTGATGGGGCAAGTCAGCTTTACCGAGTACTTTTTCCTGCTCACAACCGGACGTCGGCCGACTGCCGATCAGACATTCTTCCTTGATCTCCTGCTTGTTTCGATTGCCGAACATGGCCTTGTGCCAACCAATCAGGCGGCGCGCATGACTTATGCCGCAGATCCTGACTTCCTTCAGGGGGCGGTTGCGGCAGGCCTTCTGGGATGCGGAAAGGTCATTCTCGGAACAACGGAAATCGCGGGTGCCTTCCTTCGGGAAACGCATCGAAAGATCGATGAAGGGGGTGAAACCGTCGACGCAATCATCACCCAAATGCGCGACGCCGGCCAGCGCATCCCCGGATTTGGGCATCCCTTGCACAAGCCGGTCGATCCGAGGGCACAGCGCATACTGACTCTGGCCGAGGAACGGGGCGTCGGCGCTACCTATGTCAGGCTCGCACGGGAGATCGAAGACGCCGTTCTGCGCCTCTGGCCAAAGCCGCTGCCGATGAACGTGTCTTTTGCCATTCCGGCGGTTCTTCTCGACCTCGACTTCCCGGTTTCGGTTCTCAAGGCAATTCCCATCCTGGCCCGCACGGCGAGCCTTCTTGCGCATCTTGCCGAAGAGAGCGAGACACCCATCGGCTTCACGCTTGCGCATCATGCCGAGATGGGGATCACGTTCGACCCCAAAGGGTCTGCGGAGTGATCGCGATGAGCCCCGATGCCCTGTCATGGGACGCGCAACGGTCGCAGGACGACCCGATCTACCGTGCCCAATTGGAATACCTTTTCGAACAGTCGACATTCTACAAAAAGAAACTCGCGGCGTCAGGCATCCGCTCTGCCAGGGACGCCGGGGGGCTTGCGCAGCTGCATGATCTGCCTTTCACGGAAAAAGACGAGCTTCGCGCCTCGCGCGATGAGCAGCATCCAATCGGCACGCATCTGGCCGCGCCCATGGAGGACGTGGTCCGTGTGTATTCCACAAGCGGAACCACCGGCACACCCAGCTATATTCCCCTGACGGCCGGAGACCTGGAAAACTGGGTACAGATATCCACCAGATCCTATGGCGCAAGCGGCCTGTCCGCCCGCGAGCGGATGGTGACCACCTACAATGCCGGACCTTTCGTGGCAGGCGTGACGCTCGATGCCTTCGCCCGGATCGGCGTGTGCCATATCCCTGTTGGCGCCGGGAACACGGAACGCCTGATGACCGCCGTGCAACTCTTGAAGCCAACGGCGCTGGGCTGCACGCCCTCCTATGCAATGCATCTTGCCGAATGGGCGCTTGAACGTGGTGTCGATACCGCGGCGTCGTCCGTCAACAAGATCCTTGTTGCAGGTGAGCCGGGCGGCGGTGAACCGGAAATGAGGCGACGCATTGAAGCCGCCTGGGGCGCGCGCGTGACCGAGGCCATGGGGATCGGCGATATTTCGGTCTCGCTCTGGGGGGAATGCACAGAGCAGAACGGCATGCACTTTTCGGGTGCGGGTTTTGTGCATTTTGAACTGATCGACCCCGACACGGGGGCACTGATTCCGCTCGAGGACGGAGCGGAAGGGGAGTTGGTCTATACCCATCTCAGACACCGGGCTGCGCCGCTCTTGCGGTTCCGGTCCCGTGATCGCGTGCGTCTGTTCATGGGGCCGTGTGGCTGCGGCCGTACCACGCCGCGTGTCCGCTGCATCGGCCGGACAGATGATCTTTTGATTGTTCGCGGCGTCAACGTCTTTCCGTCCGCTGTCCGGGACGTGGTGGGCAAGATCGGCGGAGAGGTCAGCGGAACCATCCTGATCCGCCCCACCACGAAAACCGTCAAACAGTCACCGCCCTTGCCTGTGACCGTCGAACTGGCCCGGGGTGTTGCGCCCGATCCGGCGCTGGCAAGCCGCATTCGCCAGCGCATCCGGGACGAACTTCTCGTGACAACGGACATTGCGCTTGTGCCTTTCGGGACCTTGCCCCGGACGGATTACAAATCCAAACTCGTCGACTGGTCTCAGTCGCATTGACCACAGAACCCGGGAGGACACGCATGTCGCAGGCCAATGAAATCAGAAAGATACAAACCCAAGGTGTGCATCACATCACGATCATCGGCGCAGATCGCCAGACCTCGATCGATTTCTGGGAAGGCGTTCTGGGGATGCCCTTCATCTTCGACCAGCCGAACCTCGATAATCCGAACGAGGGCCACCTGTATTTCGATCCGGGCGATGGCCGTCTGATCACGATCTTCACGAATGAGGACCGCAAGCCGGATGCCACGCCTGTCCCCGAGGCCACAGGATCGCTTCACCATCTTGCGTTGAATGTGAGTCAGGCCACCTTCTGGCAAGTCGCATCACGGCTCGACGCACGTAACGTTGCGCATTCGGGTCCTGTGGACCGTGGTTTCATGGATTCCATCTATTTCCGCGATCCGCTTGGCCTCCGGCTCGAACTTGCGAGCTATCGGTTCGAACCCCCGGAGGGATGCCGGCACGCCGACGTGATGATCGAAGCGCACAGGATCCGTGTCGCCCGCGGCGATCACCACATTGATCGAGAGCATCTGGCCGACGCGATAGAACACCTGGTGGAAGCGCGGCAGAAATCCTTGTCCGACGACCGCTCGCCACGGCAAGCCTACTAGATGCCGGGCTGGGCCACCTGCTGTGGACAGCGCGTTGTGCAAAAATCCCCCGTGCGACGCGCAGTGCTCCGCCGCGCGGGAATCGCCTTTGTCCCCTCCGGGTGATCGTCAGGTGGCCACCTTGCACAGTCTTCCCTGCCATCAGACCAAGCGGCAGGGATGCCATGCAAGCGCCACAATGAACGGTACGGAAGCGGTCCCGTGGCGTGACCGTCCCGAAGCCGTTTCATAATGGCGCAATGGGTCTGGTGAAAGACATCTTTGGGCCGTCGGACAGGCAACACGTCCAACGGCACCTGGATGTCGGGCACTTGTTCAAGTGCCAGGCGGTTCGAGGCTTTCCGGGTCCAGATGAACCCAAAGACCATTGATGTTGACGGTGCAGGGTTCACCACAGTGAAACAGATAATAGGTGAAATACCCGTGCAGTTTCCGCTCCGCCTTGCCAAGTTCGATGCAATCGGACGCATCCATGACTGGCGGTTGACCGCGTCCTGCGGCACGTGACATCTTCTGCGCCCCGGACATCAGGATCGTTTCGCTTGGACATCCCGGTGCCAACGCGTTCTTTTGGAGCTCGACGGGCTGGGCGTCGGGATGCGTCAGAAGAAACCGTCGATCAAGCCGAATTGCATCGACATGATGCACTTGCATCGTGCGCCCTTCGCGGGTCTTTACGGTATCGCGACGGCGCAAGGCTTCGATGGGTAGAGGGCCAATGGACGTCTCGACACGTGCGCCCGCACCAAAGCCCGGCAGTGACCAGGACCTTTCTGGTGTGACGGACGCTTCTTTTGAATGGGTCGTGACCAACTGACCTTGTGCTGCATACTCTCGCAGCGAACTGGTATGAAACACTTCCGAATTTGGCAGCATAACAATTTACCTACATTTTCGCTCCGCACGAACAGGCGAAGCTGATACTCTTCACGCGGACATCACGTTCACGCGTCCGCGTCGGAAAAGCAACTTTTCCTCCTCACATTCTGATCGTGAAATCTGTTTCAAATTCGACCGAAACCCCCCTTATTTCACACCCGTTGTTGCCGCTTCAGACGCTCTCCGGGCTTTCTTCGGAGATTGTTTCGCAAGTCTTGGTAAAAACTTGGTGAGCGCTGCGGGAGCTGTCGGAAAATTC